>WFVT01000153.1 GCA_015491485.1 Candidatus Zhuqueibacterota bacterium | reverse complement strand
GTCGCCGTGCGCGAACTGGTGCAGGCCCTGGACAGCCGGTTTCAAACCAGGCCCGTGGTTTCGGCGGGAGATGCTGCGCCGGAACACGGAATGTTCATCACTTTAACGGCATCCGGTGCGGGCAAGCGCTGGTTGCAGGAACAGCATCTGACGGTCACGCCGGAAATGCAGAAGGAGGGCTATTTCCTGCACATTACCGGGGAAGGTGTCACGGTTGCCGCCCCGGAACCGGCGGGGCTGTTTTACGGCATCATGTCGCTGATTCAGCTCATCGAAGGCGCGGAGAAGCCGGAGCTGCCCGCAGTGCGCATCTCCGACTGGCCGGCCATGGCTTTCCGCGGCATCAGCGATGACATCAGCCGCGGCCAGGTATCGACCCTGGAGCACTTCAAGAAAATCATCCGCTTCATGGCGCGGTACAAAATGAATACTTACATGCCCTACCTCGAAGATATGTTCCGGTTCAAAAAATATCCTACGATCGGTCAGGGGCGTGGTGCGCTGACGGCCGAAGAGGTGCGCGAGCTGCAGAACTTTGCGCGGGATTATTTCGTGGACATCATCCCCATCTTTCAAACCCTGGGGCATTACGAGAATATTTTAAATCAGCCGGAGTTCGTGCACCTGGCCGATTTCCCGGGTGCGGCTTCGCTGAGTCCGGGTAAACCGGAAGTGTACGCTTTTTTGCAAGACCTCATCGATGAAATCGCACCGGCGTTTGATTCGCCGTATTTTCACATGGGTGCGGACGAATCCTGGGATGTGGGCAAGGGCGAAAGCCGGGCGCTGGTGGAAAAGTCCGACATCGCCACGGTGCATGCGCAGCATTATCAGAAAGTGGCGGACATGCTGCGGAAGCACGGCAAAAAAGTGATGATGTACGGCGATATCATTCTCCAGGAGCCCACGATTCTCAATCAATTGCCCAGGGACATTATTGTGGTGGATTGGCATTACGGCGCTTCGGTGGACTATCCCAGCGTGCGTGTGTTCGAGCAGGCAGGCCAGCCGTACATCGTTTCGCCGGGCATGAGCGATTGGCACCGCATTTTTCCGGATTATTTCAATGCGTTTTTGAATATTCAGAATCTCACCCGGCAGGGCTTTGAGCACGGCGCGCTCGGTTCCATTATTTCCACCTGGGGCGACTATGGCGGCGTCAATTTCCGTGAGTGGAACTGGGCCGGATATGCCTTTGCCGCTGATTGCGCCTGGAATCCATTGGCTGCGGATGTGGAGGGTTTTCAGAAAATCTTTTTCAGGCAATTTTACGGCACGGAACCGGATATGGCTGAAACCATTTATACCCTGCTGGCCGAAATGGGAGGGCAGGTCACCTATAATGAGGCCTGGAGTCATCCATTCGCACCCTATCGGCTGCAAAAGCGCGAGCGGTTGCGCAAGAGTCTGGAGATGCGGCTTCTGGCTGAAGAAGCGCTGCACTGGTGCGAACAATTGGAACAGCAGGCCACGCGAAACCGGGAGCACATCGGCTATCTGAAGTTTTCCGCGCGGATGGGCAAATGGATTGCGGAAAAGCAGGCGTTTGTGCTCTTGTGGCAGCAGAGCATGCAGGAGGAGAACATCGAAGGGGAATGGCAAAAGCTCCAAAATGCCGCGGTGGCCCAGTGCCGCCAGCTTGGAGAAAGGCTCGAAGCATTGAAGCAGGAATATCAGAAGCTCTGGCTGGCTTACGCCCGGCCGGACAATCTTGAGCTGATCATGAACCTGTTTGATCTCCAGAAACAGTACTGGGACATCATCGCCGAAGAAATTTCACAGGGACAGTTGCTTCAGGACCCCACGCTTCCGAGTGAGTTTATCTACTTCCCGAAAGAGAAAGACGATGCCGCGGTTCCGGAGGCTTATTTCCGCCTGGACTTCCCCCTCAAAAAAAGCATCAAGCGTGCCCTTTTGCAGGTGATTAACGATGGCGCTGTGACCGCCTATGTCAATGGCGAAAAGGTCGGCGAGGCCATCTCGCGCTGGGCGCTGTCGCTGCGCGTGCATCAGAACATGGTGCGCGTTTTCGACGTCACCCGGCATCTGAAAAAGGGCGACAACGTTCTGGCCATGGAAGTGCACGATTTCGGGGACAAAGCCGATGCCGGTGTCAATGTTTATTTGCATGTGGAATTTAAGGACGGCAGCACGCGCGTTTGGCTGTCCGACAAATACTGGCAGGTTTCAGACCGGTGGTTCCCGGACTGGCAGCAGGTGGGATTTGATGACAGCGCCTGGTTTCATGCCCGTCCGCGGGCCAAACCGGTGTTCATCAGCCGGCCGTATTTTGAGCGCGGCATCCCATCTCGGATAGATACGCGGTGATTGTGGTGTCTCATTTAGAAATAAAAACAAATCTCGGAAAAGCCGGTGGATCATTCGCTTTTTCGGGGTGCCCGCCCACGCCTGAAGTAGTGCCATTGTTGCAAGCGTGTGATTCTGGCGGAAGGATGCAACGAAGGTGCAAATGAAACAGCAATTTTAGTGTTGGGACTGCCCGGAGCGACTCCCTGCCGCCCGGGTTCCCCCAACACGATTTTATAAATAGTTCAATAAACAGTGTTGGGTGAATCCCGGTAGCGGTATCCGTGATTGATTTTGAGATTATCGGGCAGCCCCAGAGCCTTTAGCCTTTCGTCGCTTCTTCCATGATTTCCGTCATGCGTTTGACGAATTCGTTGGGGTTGGTGAGATTCCCTTCAATGAGCAAAGCGCCTTCGTAGAGCTGCAGAATGCATTTGCGCAGCAAGGGGTGGCTGCTGTCGCCGAGATTGAGCCGCGCCAGATTCTTGATGAGCGGGTGAGATAGATTGACCTCGAGAATTTTTTTGGAGCCGGTGTAATCCCGGTTCATCATTTTCATCATTTTTTCCATTTGCCTGTCCAGGCCTTCTTTGCCCACGACCAGCGTCACCGGGGAATCCACCAGCCGTTTCGACTCAATCACATCTTCGACTTTATCCCCGAGCGTTTCTTTGATGATCTTCATCAGCCCTTCCGCCAGGGCCGTGCCCAACTTTTCGTCGTCCCGCTCATCTTTTTTCAGGTCGAGGTCAGCTTTTTCGATGGAGATCAGCGGCTTTTTCTCGTATTCGCCGATCCCGGGTACCACAAACACGTCCACCGGCTCGGTCAGCAAAAGCACCTCGATATCGTTTTTCTTGAAATATTCCAGATTGGGGTTGTTTTCCACCTCCTCGCGAGTCTCACCGGACAGATAGTAAATGCCCTTTTGATCGTCTTTCATGCGCTGGACATAATCCTTGAGCGAGATCAGCTCGCCTTTGCCCGTTTTCGTGGTTTCGAAGCGCAGCAGATTGATGATTTTATCCCGGTTGGTGAAATCGGTGTTCACGCCGGTTTTGAACAACGGCCCAAAGTTTTTGTAAAATTTCTCGTATTTGGCCGGTTCGTTCTGCGCCAGCTCTTCCAGAAAGCCCAGGATTTTGCCGGTCAGCACGTTGCGGATTTTGGCCGTCACCGGACTGGATTGCGTCACTTCACGGGAGACATTGAGCGGCAGGTCTTCGGTATCCACAACGCCTTTCACAAAACGCAAATATTCGGGTAACAGCTCTTCGCTTTCATCGGTAATGAACACCTTGTTGGAATACAGATGCAGGGACTTTTTGAAGGTCTCGCGGATGAACAAAGGCGGCGCGGTTTCAGGGATAAAAATCAGCGCCTTGAAATTCACGGCGCCCTCGATGGATAGATGTAAATGCGCCAATGGTGGATTGAAGTCGTTGGTGAGGAATTTGTAAAATTCGGTCAGTTCTTCTTCACTGATTTGATCTTTCGGCTTGTGCCACAGCGCTTCGATGGTGTTGACCTTCTGGCCATTCACATAAATGGGAAAATCCACGAAATTGGAATATTTCTTGATGATCTCCTTGATCCGGTCCGCACTGGCGAATTCCGCGGCATCGTCTTTGAAAGTAAACGAGATTTTGGTACCGCGATTGGATTTCTCGATCTCTTCGATTGTAAACGTGCCCTGACCGTCGGACACCCAGCGGTAGCCTCTGGAATCTGGATCGGCATGCCGGGTCTCGATGGTCACTTTATCGGTGACCATGAAAACGGAATAGAAACCGACGCCGAACTGGCCGATGAGGTTGCCGTCGAGCGGCTTGCCTTCTTCCTGCATTTTCTTGACGAACTCTAACGTGCCGGAGCTGGCCACGGTGCCGATTTCGTTGATCAAATCGTCGCGGGTCATGCCGATTCCGGTATCCTCGATCGAGAAGGTTTTTTCCTTCTCATCCACCTCGATGCGGATTTCGTAATCGGCCTCTGGATCAAGAACATTTTTGTCGGTCAACTGTCGGAAACGGACTTTGTTCAATGCATCTGAGGCGTTGGAAATCAATTCGCGCAGGAAAATATCGCGATGGGTATAGAGCGAATGGACGATCAGGTGCAACAGCTGTTTCATTTCGGCTTTGTATTCAAACTCCTGCACCGCTTCCGATTTCGTTTTAGCCATAATCCAGTCCTCCCTGTGTAACTCACCTCAACCCTATTTTTCAATTTATCCTTTTGTTCGCAAAGTTTTATAATTTAAACTTTTAGCTTGATAATTTCAACCAGAAACCCAATAGCTTGTTAGCGGTGAAATTTGATTGTGAAAAACAATTCATACGGATTGAAACTATTTTGGCCGTTCAATCGTCCAAAAAAGGCATCCCCTCATGAACATCCCTCAACTTGACTGTCACTTCCATCTTCTAACAGGGAGGGCCTATCCATGAAGTCCCACATCGCTTTCTTTTTCCTTGCAGTGCTGTTTTTCACGTCAGCCGCCTTCGCCGGTATCCGCATCAAGGGGAAGATTACCACGGCCGACGGCCGGGCGCCGGAGCTTGCCCACGTGCATGTGGCGGAGCTCGGAAATATGTACCATTATGCTTTCCTGTCAAAAGCCGCCGATGCTGACGGACAATTCGAGATTACTGTTGAAAAGCCCGGCTATTACAGCATGTGGATCACCGCCGTCAATCATTATGCCACTGAAATCATTGTGGCAGCCGAAAACGACGGAGAGACGCTGGAGTTTGAAGTAGCCCCGGCCCCATACCGCTACCTGGATCGTTTCGATGAAGTGAAAATCGTCGGCGATTGGAATCAATTTCAGTTTTCTTCGGCAGAACCCATGCAGCGGCGTGATGATGGCACGTTCAGTTATCGTGTTAAAGCAAAGGCGGACACGCTCGCTTACCAGCTATTGGGGATTGAACACGACGGTCATTCCGTGAACGGCACCATGCAGGATTATTTTGCCTATGATGGCAGAGGCGATTATCGCTCGGTTTTGAAAACAAAGCCCGGTCAGGAAGTCTCCGTCGTTGTTGATCCCGACAGGCTTGTACGGTTGAACGGCGCCGCATCGCCGAAGGTGACGTTCGATGCCTCGCACCGATGGCTGGAGCAGGCCTTTGCATTGCTCCAGCGCAATGAGGCTTTTCGGGCTGATTATGTGAGCGCCATGAAGGCTTACCGGAAACAGCATGGTGGTATGGAAGAGTTCACATTTGATGCGAGCGAATATTTGAATGATTTTCGCGAGCGGGCCCGATCGGCGGGGCACCCTTTTCTACGCTCACTGGCTCATGTTTTGCGTTATCGAATTTCCTTCTATAGTGCGGGCAATCGACTGGATTCGACCGAATATGTGCAAATTTTGTCCGACGTTTCTCCTGCCTCTCCAGCCTGGGGATATGCGGTCAATCTCCTTTCCACCATTCCGGGACGATTGGGCAAGGCCCGCGGAGATGAGTATCTCAGCCGAATGCAGGCAGAGAATCCGCTCACAACGGTGCAGGCGCATGTGATTGTCACCAGGGCGGCGGAAGCCAAAGCCAGAGGCGACAAGGCACGGTGGAAAACCCTGTACAGCCAACTGCAAACCTATAAAGACGCTCCTCAAATATGGTTTTATTTGAAATACCTGGATCCCAATAAGAAAATTGCGGCTGGCAATCCGGTTCCTGACTTTGAGGTGAAATTGATGGATTCGGACCAAACTGTGTCCAAGACCTCGCTTTTGGGCAAGTATTATCTGCTCGATTTCTGGGCGACCTGGTGCGGTCCGTGTATAGGCGAAATGCCGGTGATGCACAAAGCGTGGGAAAAATTCAAGGATAAAAAGTTCGTGATCCTGAGCCTGTCGTTCGATCAAAATCCGGACATCGTCAAGCGATTCCGGGAAAAGAAATGGAAAATGCCCTGGTTGCATACGTTTGTGGAAGGCGGTTTTGACAGCGAGCTGGCGAAAACGTTTGAAGTACTGGGCATCCCGAAACCCATCCTGGTTTCGCCGAAAGGGATTATTTTGGCTACCGAAGATGACTTGCGCGGGCCCCGGCTGGAAAGGACGTTGAGTAAGTATCTAACCCAAATGGGATCGGTCAGCGAAAAAGAATGACCGCTAATTCTCCCCCGACACCACCAGTTTTGTGTGCGGCAACCGGCTTCCCGCTGATTTCCGCGGGCGGGGCCGGAGGTTGATCCCGTCCGGAGCTTATTGCAGATGCAAATGGTCGAAATACAGCACCGTGCCGCGTCGGGGGGAATACACGAAAAACTCGACCAGCTTGACATGCCTTTTGTCCAGCCGGCGGCCGCTGGCCGGTAGCCGCAGCGAATCCAGGGGGATGGTGATACGATTTAGCCCGGGCTTCAGGGGGAAATGCAAATTGAAAAAATCCTCCGGCGCGGCACGATCAATATCGCTGGTGCGAAAATACAACACGATGGTGGTATCCTGCGGATTCGATACGTCTATTTTTATCGTCCGAATTCCACTCCAGTCTTCGCGGAATTTGTGAATGCGCAGGCCGATGCTGTCCCTTTCGAACAGGGTGAGCCGCAAACCAAATTGCCCCGAGGTTCTGAAATCGGTGGTGCGCTCGAACAGCTCGCCGCATTCCCACGTGATATAATCCAGCTCTCCGTCGGTTTCAAAATCAAAGAAAAAGGGCCGGTCTTCGAGCCGGTCGCTACTGTGGCATGCCGCCAGAATGACCAGCGCCAGAACAACCGTGCTGAAGACCTTCATGGCAGCCTCGTCCGTTTTTGAATGATACGTCGGCCGCCGGCTTCGCTTTCCGGGATAAACCGGATCAGCACGAGTTCCGGCGGCGGCCAAATCCGGATCCGGAAGCTGGAATTGCCGGTGCCGCTGCTCACGTACAGCATTTTTTCGCCTTTCTCAAAAAAACCATAGATGTGCTCCGGATCCGGTTTGAATTTGAAGCGTTGCCAGAACCACTTCGGCATCGGCAGAAGCCCGCCGTGGGTATCCCCGGAGAGCACGAACACCGGCCGGTTTTCCGGCACGGGATAAAACGCCACCGAGGTGTGGCTGAGGAACAGCGTCGGCAGGTCGAAGCGGAACCGTTGGATCGCCTCCAATTTGGGTTGCATTTTGGGGCCGCAATCCAGCCCCGCGATTTGCAGCCGGCGGCCGCTGACATCAATAATCACGGCTTCATCGCGCAGGAACCGTACCGGGTGCCGCTGCGGTGCCCGTGCGCTGTTGGGCCGGTGGCAAAATGCGCAACTCTGCCGCGGGAACGTATAATCCGCATCGCCCATGACCGCATACACGCCCAGCGGCGCCCGGAGCTGTTCCAGGAAACGCCATACCATTTCATAATCCGCAAACTCACCGTACCAGGGCACGTAATCCCCGGTCAGAAAAATCAGGTCCGGCCTGATTCTGTCGAGAGCGTGCAACAGCCGCTGCATGGCGCGCTCGCTATGGCGAGAGAGGTGAATATCGGTGAGCTGGACGATGGTTTTGCCGGAGAGAATATTCGCAAAGCGGTCATCGGCGATTTCCAGTACGCGGACAGTAGGCGGCTGATGGCGTAACAAAATGTAAATCCCGGCCGGGGACAGCAGAATGAACAGCAAAAGCAACCACCGCAATTTGAATTTCATGGCTGATCCGGGAGCACTGAGTCGATTCGGTTTTGGATGTAGTACACTATTGTCATGGTGAATCCGGGCATAGTTCGAGGCGTGTGATTCCCCTTAAATAGCATGGAAAAGCGAGCAAACGGTAAGCGAACCACCGTTGCCCGCTTTTGGCTCTTTCTATTGCGGATTGGCGATGCCGATGACGCCGCAGGCCAACCGCAAACCAGCCGCGCCTGTGGGTTGCGAGCTCAGATCGTCTTCTTTGGCATGCACCACCACCGCACGGCCGATGACCGAGTGCGAGCCGGACAGAGTCACGAACGTATCGACACGCTCGTAATGCGCCTTGCCGGACTCGTCGGCTTCCAGGTTGCCCAGATCACCGACATGCCGCACGCTGGCATCCGGGCCGCCGTGGGCCACGTTTTCCGGATTGAAATGACCGCCGGCCGAGGTGCCATCCGATGCGCTGCAATCGCCCCATTGATGGATGTGAAATCCGTGTTTGCCCGGTTCTAGGCCTTCCACATCGGCGACAATTTTGACGCCCCCCGGAACTTTGGTGAATGTCACCACCCCGCGTACACTGCTCCCCTCGGTCGGATGCAGCACGGCAACGGCTTTGGTGATTTCCGGTGTGGAAACCGCCTCTTTTTCGGCTTTCTGGCAACCCATGGCTGCCATCACGGCAATCGCCGCAACCAGCATCAGGCCTCGCTTCATGGCGTTCCTCCTCCTTAAATATTGAGAATATGTTGAAATGAATTGAACCATTGAAAAACAGGGCGCATGTATGAAGTCAACACGGAAATGCATGGTCGCATTTCCGGGCCTGAGAATCGGGTGGATTTTCACATCCAGCGCCGGAGTCCTTTTTCATCCACGATGCCAAGCAGGGTGGGCAGCGGCTGGCACGGCTCGGCTGCAATAGCAAACGCCGATGTGGCGCGATCGATGAGTTCCTGCGGAATCGGGCCCGTGCCGCGGTACAGTACGGCGAGGGTATCGCCAGCCTGCACCCGATCGCCCACTTTCTTCAGCACCTCGATACCGGCGAGGTAGTCGATGCCGTCTTCCTTCTTCTGGCGACCGGCGCCCAGCAGCATGGCCACCTGCCCCAGGGTGCGCGCGTGGCACCGGTGCACGTAACCATCCGTCGTTGCGCGGATTTCGAACCGGTGCTCGGCCGTCGGATACGATTCCGGCGAATCCAGATAGCGGACATCGCCGCCCTGCACCTGAACCAGTTTCCGGAAGAGGGCAAATGCCTCGCCGGAGCGCAGTTTTTCCGTGACCCGCTCGCGGGCTTCGTCCAGCGTGGCCGTGAGCTTGCCGAGCCAGACCATGTACGCGCTCAGGGTCAGGGTCACTTCTTCAAAATCGGCTTCGGCCTCGCCTTTAAGCATGCGGATGGCCTCGGCGGTTTCCAGCCACGTACCGATGCCGCGTCCCAGCGGCTGCTCCATTTGCGTCAGCAGGGCCACCGTGGGCAGGCCGAATTCGGTGGCCGTGGCCACCAGCGCTTCGGCCAGCTTCACGGAATAGGCCGGATCGGCGAAAATGGCGCCGCTGCCGCATTTTACGTCCAGCACCAGCGCGTCCAGGCCTTCGGCCAGTTTCTTGCTCAAAATGCTGCCGCAAATCAGCGGAATGCTCTCCACCGTGGCGGTGGCGTCGCGCAGGGCGTACAGCTTCTTGTCTGCCGGGCAGATTTCGGCGGTCTGGCCGATCAGGCACACGCCCAGCTCATGCAAAACCCGGCGGAATGCATCCAGATCGAGTTGGGTGTTGAAGCCCGGGATGGATTCCAGCTTATCGAGCGTACCGCCGGTGTGGGCGAGACTGCGGCCGGAAATCATCGGATTGATGACACCGCAGGCCGCCACCAGAGGCGCCAGCACCAGCGAAACCTTGTCGCCGACCCCGCCTGTGCTGTGCTTATCCACTTTTGGCCCGGGGATGTCGCTCAAATCCAGCACCACGCCGGAATCGCGCATGAGCCGGACAAGAGCAGCGGTTTCTTCCGCATCCATGCCCTGAAAATAAATCGCCATCAGCAGGGCGGAGATCTGATAATCCGGAATGTCGCCGCGGGTGTAGCCGTCGATGATAAATTGAATTTCGGCCTCAGTCAGTTTTTCGCCGTTCCGTTTGCGGGTGATGATTTCAATCGGGGATAAAATCATGCTTCGCGTTCCGTTTCAAAGTGGTTGTTGATCGCTGGATTGGGGCATCTCTGGAGATGGCGCGGCCGGGCGGCGCTCAATAGCCGTCTTTGCCTTCCTTGCCTTTCACGATGGCCACGCTGGCGCTGGCGCCGAGCCGGCTGGCTCCGGCCTCGATCATTTCTTTGGCGGTTTTGACCTCGCGGATGCCGCCGGCGGCTTTCACGCCCATCACCGGGCCCACCACCCGGCGCATCAGCGCCACATCGCCGACGGTCGCGCCGGCCGGACCGAAGCCAGTGCTGGTTTTTACGAAATGCGCTCGCGCTTCCATGGCCAGAATGCACGCCTTGATTTTTTCTTCGTCGGTCAAATAGCAGGTTTCGATGATCACTTTGACGATTTTGCCCTCGGCTGCCTCGACCACAGCGGCGATGTCGTCGCGCACAGCGTCGTACATGCCCGATTTCAGCCGGCCAATGTTGATCACCATATCGATTTCACCGGCGCCCTGATGCACGGCCTGCCGGGTTTCGAAGGCTTTGGCTTCGGGTGTGGTGGCGCCAAGCGGAAACCCCACCACGGTGCAGACGGCCACATCGCTGCCCTGCAGCAGCTCCGCGCAGTAGGCCACCCAAGTGGGATTGACACACACCGAGGCAAAATGAAATTCACGCGCTTCGCGGCACAGCTTTTCGATTTTATCGCGCGTGGCATCCGGCTTCAACAGTGTGTGGTCGATGAACCGCGGCAGGTTACCGTTCAGGCGGGTCACGTCCGGGCCGGTGCCCACGCGGCTGGCGCCGTGATCCACCATGCCCTGCACCATCGCCGATTGGCACTCCGGACAGGCCCAGCACCAATTGCAGGCCGGCTGCGTCTGGCCGAGCTCCTCGCGCGCGACTTTTTTGATCAAATCATCCAGTTGCATTATTTCATCACCTCAAGGTCATCAACAACGGCCACGATCACCGCCTGCACCGGCGTGTGATCATCCGCCAACATGAGCCGGGCGGAACCGCCTTCTTTGTTCACGAGCACCAGGTCGCCGTCCCCGGCCTGCACGTGATCCACCGCAATCAGAGTGGCGCCGGCCGGCGACCGGGTGTCGAGGTCCACCGGCTGGACCAGCAACAGTTTTTTACCGTGCAAATGCTCGTTTTTTACCGTGGAGACCACGTCTCCCACGACGCGACAGAGAATCATGAGCGAATTTCACGTTGAGGGGTTCGATACGATCCGGGCCGTGGCCTGTTTCAGTTCCTGCGCCAGCGCGTGCGCCTCCTGTTCGGTGGGCGCTTCGGCCATCACCCGCAGGATGGGCTCGGTGTTCGAGGCCCGCACCTGCACCCATGCCCGGGGCCGCAGGATTTTGACGCCATCGGTCAGATCGAGATTTTCGTTCTGGTATTTTTGTCGGATGGCCTGCACCACAGCCCCCGCATCGACGTCCGCAGGAAGTTCGATCTTGGTTTTGATCATTTTATACTGGGGCAGCTCCGAAAAAAGCTGATGCAGTTTTTTCGAAGTTTGCGCCATTTTTTGCAAAATCAGTGTGATGCCGACGATGGCGTCCCGGCCGAGGTGCACATCCGGCAGGATGACGCCGCCGTTGCCTTCGCCGCCCACCACCGCGCCGATGTCGCGCATGCGCTTGGCCACGTTGATTTCGCCGACGCGGGTACGTTCCACCGGACAGTCATAATGCGTGGCGATGTCATCAATCACCTGCGAGGTGGATACGTTGACCACCACCGGGCCACGGCGATGCTGCAGCACAAAATCCACCGCCAGCGCCAGAGTATATTCCTCGCCCAGCGGGATGCCTTTTTCCGAAACCAGCGCCAGGCGATCGGAATCCGGATCAACCACCACGCCGAGATCGGCGCCGTACTGATGCACGGCTTTGCATACCTCACCCAAATTTTCGGGCAGCGGCTCCGGCGTACGCGGGAAACGGCCATCCGGCGTACCGTTGAGCACCACGATATCGCAGCCGAGTTCTTTCAACAATTTGGGGATGATGACCGCGCCGGCGCCGTTGATGCAATCGGCGACGACTTTGAAGCGGCGGGCGCGGATCTGCTCGGTATGGATAAACGGCAGGCGGAGCACTGCATTGAGGTGATCTTCCACGGCGCGCTCATACGTTTTGACGCTTCCGAGCGCGTCCCAGTTTTTCAATGCAAAGGCGCGGTCGCGGTAGAGTTGCACCACCTGTTCGCTTTGATCGGAATCGAGAAAGAGGCCGTCCGGCGCGAGCAGTTTCAGCCCGTTCCACATCACGGGATTGTGACTGGCAGTAATGATAATGCCGCCTGCGGCTTGCAGATTTTCCGTGGCTAATTGTGCGGTAGGCGTTGGGCAGATGCCGAGTTCAATAACAGGATTACCGGTAGCGATCAGTCCGGAGATGACGGCATGCTGGATCATTTCTCCGGAGGTGCGGCTGTCGCGGGCAACTGCGACCGGGCCGCCGTTGCAGTACGTGCCAAAAGCCTGGGCAAAATGCAGCGCCACTTCGGGGGAAAGTCCCTCGCCAATAATGCCCCGAACACCGGAAATACTCACCATCAAACGCGCCACAGCGGTCTCCTTTTTCAGAATGGAACTCAAAGAATTCAAAAAGATAGCAACTTTTGCCTGCAATCGCAAGCAAAACTCGAGCACCGTCCGTGAGCCTCCGGGCCCATGATGGCAGGAACAGAACCTGATTGCGTAAATTATTTGCGCTTCCCGATCGGCAAGGAAACACCCATGGCGCGCAAGGTGACGGATACGAATGGTAAAAGACGATCCTCGTGAATGACACCGCTGTTTGGGAACACCAATTCACCCTAATTTGTTTGATGTTGTTTCGACCGGACGCCACTGCGTTTGGTCTGGAGGCGGGATGCGATACTGCGCACCGTGGTCGGTAAGCTGAAAGAAACCACGAAGAGGAGGATTGGTTCTGTGAGTGATAAGGACTTTACCGTCGTCTCAATCTCCAACGTTGACGAAGGGATGTGAGTGCAGGAACTCCGCAACCGGTGGGCTCGCTTCTGCGCGCTCGGCACCTCGTCAAGAGCAAAAAGGCGAGCACGGATGAAGCGGATGACACGGGTGGTCGCGGATACGGATTGTATAATAGGCTGGAGGCTTGTGCTACAGCATCCGCGTTTTATCCGTGTGCATCCGTGGCTGCGGGAAAAACGTCCCAAGCACTTTCGAGGTACCGGGGACATAGAAGGTTATTATCCCTTTCCGCCTTTGCTTTGCTCTTTTGCGGCTTTGCGAATGCCACTTGTTCCGGCGTTCTCGGCGTCTCAACGAAAAGACAACTCTGGCAGGGTTGAGAACCCTGTCAGAGTTAACTATCGGCTGAAATGTGGCTTTTGGGCTGGCGTCTTTCCTTTGCGGCTTCGCGTGAAATGCTTTGCTCCACGCGCTCGGCGAGAGCATAAAACCCAAAACGCATTCCGGTTGCTTTTGAGATTGCGTCGTCGCTCGGCTCCTCGCGATGACGGAGTCGGTTCGGTAGCCGTTCCTAAATCTGAAAAAAGCCAAACCTTGCGGACAAACCGATTTCCCCAAGACCGCACGATCCAGCCGCTTTGCTCAAAAACTCTGCGTCCTCGGCGAACTCGGCGGTTTGCCCCTGAATTTAGAGCCCTCATCAACCATCATCGTTTTTCATCTGCAAGGGTTCATGCCAGGTTCACAAATCAGAGCTTTTCGGCCGCAGACACAAACTGGAAGCTTGTGCTACAGCATCCGCGTTTCATCCGTGTGCATCCGTGGCTGATAGAAAATCATCGCATGCCGGATCAGGAAGGGCGGTGGTTTAGGTGCACCGTATCGTATTTTAACGAAAAATCTCCGCGTGCTCTGCGCCTCGGCGAGAGCATAAAACCCAAAACGCATTCCGATTGCTTTTGAGATTGCGTCGTTACTTCGCTCCTCGCGATGGCGGAATAAGTATCCGTATTCTAACCCCAACAATTCGTGACAATTACAAACCAGCGCCTTTTCCCCGGAGACACAAGCTGGAAGCTTGTGCTACAATGCATCCGTGGCTGCAGCACCAATGTCCCCGGCACTTCCGAAATGCCTGGGACGTGAAAAGACTGAAAAAGTTCTGCCAGCGACACTGTCTCAATCGATAATGATGTAATGGGCGTGTCGGCCCTCCAACAGCCGGCCTGTTTCCTCCTGCGCATTCCGCTCCTTTGCGATAGAATGCAAAATCTCACTTCCTCAGCACATCACCCAACAGAAAATAAGATAGGCCCTGCGGAAATACGACGCAATCGGCATCCGAGAATACACTTGAAATTATGGGGCTATATCTTTATATTAGCTTTCCTTTATCAGCTTCAAAATCCTCTTTGGGCAAAATAGACGATTGTGGTTTTTTGATCAGGAAGGACACATGGCAAAAGGCATTACAAAGCGATCCGACGACTACGCAAAATGGTACACCGATGTGATTTTTGCCGCGCAACTGGCCGATTATGCACCGGTGCGTGGTTGCATGGTGATCCGCCCCAACGGTTATGCTATCTGGGAAAAAATGCAGCAGGCGCTCGACCGGCTGTTTAAAGAGACCGGCCACGTAAACGCGTATTTTCCGCTGTTCATCCCGGAAAGTTTTATGAAAAAGGAAGCCGAGCACGTGGAAGGCTTTGCGCCGGAATGCGCCGTGGTGACGCATGGCGGCGGCAAAGAGCTGGAAGAACCTCTGTATGTCCGCCCGACTTCGGAAACCATCATCTGGTCGATGTACAAAGACTGGATTCAATCCTACCGGGACCTGCCGATTTTGATCAACCAGTGGGCGAACGTGGTGCGATGGGAGATGCGCACGCGCCTGTTTCTGCGCACCACCGAATTTCTGTGGCAAGAAGGGCACACCGCCCATGCCACCGCGGAGGAGGCCGAAGCCGAAACCCGGCAGATGCTGGAAGTGTACCGCCATTTCGCCGAGACCTACATGGCCATGCCGGTGATCGCGGGCTTGAAAACAGAGAAAGAAAAGTTCGCCGGTGCCGTTTGGACCTACTGCATCGAGGCGATGATGCAGGATCGGCGGGCGCTGCAGGCCGGCACCTCACATAATCTGGGGCAGAATTTCGCCAAAGCATTCGATGTGACCTATCAAACCGAAGCCGGCACGCGCGAGTATGTGTGGGCGACGAGCTGGGGCGTGTCCACGCGGCTCATCGGAGCACTGATCATGACCCACAGCGACGATCAGGGCCTGGTGGTGCCGCCGAAGCTGGCGCCGCTGCAGACGGTGTTTGTGCCTATCTGGCATGGTGACGATGAACGCGCCCGTGCGTTAGAGCGTGCCGATGCCCTGACCAGCGAATGGAAGGACAGGCTGTCGTTCAAAATCGACGACCGCGAAAACTACCGGCCGGGCTGGAAATTCAATGAATGGGAAAAACGCGGCGTGCCCATTCGCATCGAAATGGGCCCGAAAGACCTCGAAAAGGACGTGGTGGTGTTGGTGCGCCGGGATACCGGCGAAAAACGCGAGGTGCCGCAGTCGGGATTGCTGGAGGTGGTTTTAAAGACGCTGGATGACATTCAGCAATCGCTGTATGATCGCGCCTTGAAATACCGCGAAGAATACACCTTTTACGAGGACGATTACGACGCCTTCAAGAAAAAGATCGAAGATCCCGGCGGCTTTTTCTGGATTCACTGGTGCGGCGACCGCGCCTGCGAAGACCGGTTGCAGGACGAAACCAAAGCCACGATTCGCGCCATACCGCTGGACAAAATCGAAGAAGAAGGTCGCTGTTTGCTCTGCGGAAAACCGTCTCACGAGCGCGTATTGGCGGCCAAAGCATACTGAGTTTACAGAAGCCACATCGATAACCGGTGTGGCTTTTTCTGTCCTGGCGGCGCTATTGCCGCCTTGCGGTGGGAACCCATCCAAATCGGTGAAAGAGAACACGACCGGATCGGCGATTGAGCGCGTGCGGCATGTCAAACGGAGGGAGGCGCAATGGATCAGTTTCAAGCGGTGGTTTCAACGATCAGCAATTGGGTCTGGGGGACGCCGTTGCTGGTGTTGCTCGTTGGTACCGGAATTTATTTGACCATCCGGCTGCGGGGATTGCAGTTTCGCGGCCTGTGGCATTCGCTGTATCTGGCGCTGGTCAAACGGAAAGAAGAGGGTGAAGCCGCGGGCGACATCACGCATTTTCAGGCGCTGATGACGGCTCTGGCCGCGACCGTGGGTACCGGCAACATCGTGGGCGTGGCCACGGCCATTGCCGCCGGCGGGCCCGGCGCGCTGTTCTGGATGTGGATCACCGGCCTGTTCGGCATGGCCACCAAATACTCCGAAGCCGTGCTGGCGGTGAAGTACCGCATCGTCGATGAAGACGGCACCATGAGCGGGGGACCGATGTACTACATTTCACGTGGCCTCGGCTGGAAATGGTTGGGCGTGCTGTTTGCCGTTTTTGCCGCTATCGCCGCGTTCGGGATCGGCAACATGGTGCAGTCCAATTCGGTGGCCGACGCCTTGAACAACGCCTTTCACATTCCGGAATGGCAGACCGGCGTGATTTTAACGATCGCCACCGCGGCTGTTATTCTGGGCGGCATCAAGAGCATTGCGCGCGTCACCAGCTTTTTTGTCCCCATCATGATTGTGTTTTACATGCTGGCGGCGCTGGTGGTGATTCTTATGAATATCAAAATGGTTCCGGCGATTTTTATGCTGGTGATGGAAAGCGCGTTTACCGGCACGGCGGCCATGGGTGGTTTTCTGGGCGCCACCGTGCGCGAAGCGATCCGGTTCGGCGTGGCCCGCGGCGTGTTTTCCAATGAAAGCGGGCTGGGCAGCTCGCCCATCGCGGCGGCCGCGGCGCAAACCAAGAACCCCGTGACCCAGGCGCTGGTGTCCATGACGCAGACGTTCATCGACACGATCGTCGTGTGCAGCATGACCGGCTTTGTGATACTGGTGTCAGGCGCGTGGAAGATTGCGGACACGGCCAGCGGCAAAGCGCTGACCGGCGCCGAATTGACGATTACGTCGTTCAATCTGGGATTGCATGGAGAGCTTGGCGACCTCCT
Source organism: Candidatus Zhuqueibacterota bacterium (assembly GCA_015491485.1). Lineage (GTDB taxonomy): Bacteria > Zhuqueibacterota > Zhuqueibacteria > Zhuqueibacterales > Geothermadaptataceae > Hydrothermovivens. The sequence goes on along the minus strand of WFVT01000153.1, from coordinate 2,205 downwards.
TGTACCGATTGCGCTGACGCTGTTTGCCTATTCCACGATCCTGGGATGGAGCTACTATGGTGAAAAATCCATCGAATTTTTACTGGGAGTGCGTTTCATTTATCCGTACCGTGTCTTGTTTGTGGTTTTCGTGTTTATCGGTTCGGTGGCCGAGCTGCAAGTGGTCTGGAGCGTATCCGATGTTTTCAACGGCCTGATGGCCTTTCCGAACCTGATCGGCTTGCTTATGCTTTCCAAAGTGATTGTCGATGAAACCAATAAATATTTCTACCACCAATCGATGTCATAAGCATGCGAGCCTCGCTATTTTACTGCGTCATGCTGACCATTTTGCTCGGCACGGCATGGAGCATCTGGGATTTGAAAACCGGCAAAATCCCCGTTTCCGATGTGGAGGTGATGCGGTGGGTCCCGGCTGCGCCCCGGGAGGCAATTTTTGAGGGGTTTTATATGGATAAATATGAAGTCACCAACGGGCAGTTCTGGCGTTTTGATCGTGAGCATCGGTTCCAGGAAGGCGAGGAAGATTTTCCGGTCACCGGGGTAACCTGGTATGAAGCGCTGGAGTACGCGCGCTGGGCTGGTAAACGGCTGCCTACCGTTCAGGAATGGATGCATGCCAAGCGGGCCCGAAAACGGGAGTTTTCACCCTGGGACACCATCGAGCCGATCCCGGTGGAACTGGAGAAACCGGAATACCGTCTGTTTCGTGTCGGTTCGTTTTGGCGCGATACCACGCCGCTGGGGATTAAAGACATGGCGGGCAATGCCTGGGAATGGACGGCCGATACCTTGCGTCTGGCAGACGGAACCCTGGCGGCGATTGTGAAAGGGGGATTTATATTGAAAGGCAATCAACTGTTTTTCTCAAAAATCACGGACAGCGATACCATTGCCGTGGATCAACGGCTGCCGTATGTGGGATTTCGCTGCGTTCGTGATAAATAAATAGGATGATCAAGGATGCAGGGACCGGACTTTAAATGCGGTTATGTGGCGATTCTGGGCAAGCCCAATGTGGGAAAGTCCACGCTGATGAACAACATTTTACAATTCAAACTGTCCATCGTCACGCCGAAACCGCAAACCACGCGGCACAAAATTACGGGTATCTATAACAGCGACGACGCCCAGATTCTATTCCTGGATACGCCGGGCATTATTGATCCGGAGTACCGTCTGCAAGAATACCTTGTAAAAGCCGCTGATGCCGCCGCTGAAGATGCCGACGTTCTGGTATTCATGGTAAAAGCCGCTGAACATCTCGATGACGTGGACCGGCATTTGATCGAAAAACTGGCAAAGATGCCCAAGCCGTTGATCGTGTGCATCAATAAAATCGATCTGGTCAAAAAAAGCATTCTGCTGCCGCTCATCGATGAAATCCGGCAAATCGAGGGCGTCAAAGAAATCGTGCCGATTTCAGCGCTCAAACAGGATGGTCTCGATGAGCTGCTGGCGGTGATCAAACAGTACCTGCCCGAAGGCCCGCCTTTGTATCCGCAAGACCAGTTAACCACTATCAACGAGCGCTTTCTGGTTTCGGAAATCATCCGGGAAAAAATCTTTCTGCTGTACGGACAGGAGATTCCCTATTCCACCACCGTCACCATTGAAGAGTTCCGCGAAGGGGAGGGCAAACAAAAAGATTATATTCGCGCCGCCATTGTGGTGGAACGCGACAGCCAGAAGGGCATTCTTATCGGGAAAAAAGGCGAGGCGCTGAAGCGCGTCGGCAAATTGGCCCGGGAGGAAATCGAATTTCTGTTGGGGCGGCCGGTGTTTCTGGAACTGGTGGTGGTCGTCCGCCCAAAGTGGCGTGAGAAAGACAATCTGCTCAGAAGTTTGGGATACACACGAAATCCATAAGACGACGAATCATGGCACGACTTCCGATGAATCGCAACGTATTGCTGTTTCTGACTGTATTGCTGCTGATGATTTTTGTGGTGGTGATGTTCGACAGCCGGCAGCCGCTGACCCGTTTCAGCCTGGGCGTCCTGTTCACCGTCATCCTGTGGTACCGTTCCAATCACAGCCTGGCCCGCTGGATAGCCATACTGGTGTTATGGCTTGGGTTCCTTTTGCTTTCGCTGTGGAATACGTTTTTCGCTGCCCATTGATTCGATTCGGGAAGCCGATATTATTTTTTTGCAATAAATTGGAAAGGCTTCCATGTCTTTGAAATTGTTTTTTATTTTAAAT
>WFVT01000152.1 GCA_015491485.1 Candidatus Zhuqueibacterota bacterium | reverse complement strand
CAGACAATTTGACGGCCAAAACGATTTCCTGGCGTGTCATGGCGATTCGCAATCCCATATCCGGGATGCGACGAATGGCCAAAAAGATGATCATCGCGAGAATAATGCCGTACAAATGATAAAGCTTAACCAATCCCTGCCGGAAAGGAATATTGATTTCAGGCAAAATTCCGAATTCGATCGGAAACCAGATGAGCAAAATCAGCAAGGCGTCGGGGAAAGAGAGGCGCAGCGGCCGGTTGCGAATGAGAAATGCCAGCGCGACGGGCAACGCCAGATAGGCCGCCCCGATCCAGAGATCGTTCGCCGTCAATTGCTGAGCCGCGTTGGCATAAAGAATAAAAATGGCATAAAACAGGATAAGAGCAAAAAATACAATGAGCCGGCCGTTGGGGTTTTCCACCAGAATCCGTTCAGGGAAGCCGGGAATCATATGCGAAAAATATACCAATAGCAAACCCGACCACAGCACCAGCGAGAAGATTTTATGAAAAGCCGGGAAGTCTGCTATATTGAAGATGTGGATCGCCCCCGCCAAACTCATCATTCCCCAAAACAAGGTTCCCCAATAAAGGTCTTTTACCCATCCAGCCGATTTCAGGGTTTGAACGGTTGTCATGATAAACCCCTTTCGTTGCCTGGTGCGCCCGGTTTAAAAAGCCGACAACGGTTTGGAAAAAAATATTGACTATGTGAACATTTTGCTTTATTTTTATACAAAAATTTGCAAATTTACTATTCCCGCCGAAATTCATCAACCTGTCAATCTGTTGGGGAGGGTCATCATTAATAAACAAATCCGACAACGGCACATCCGCGAGCTCATTTTGAGCAAAGCGATCTCCAGCCAGGAAGAGCTCAGCCAGGAATTAAAACGCATGGGGATTGAAGTTACTCAGGCCACCCTGTCTCGCGATTTGCATGAATTACGCATCGTCCGCATGCCCGAAGAACACGGGTTTCGCTATGTGATTCACGAAAACAACAACGGACAGCGGATTCGGAAAGTTGTGCAGCAGGAAATTTTACAAATCCTGCACAATGAGCATTGCATAATTATTAAAACACTTCCCGGGCGCGCTGCGGGTGTCGGTGTTTATTTAGATTCACTGAAACATCCAAACATTTTGGGGACGGTTGCGGGGAATGATACGCTGCTGGTGATCCCGTCCAGTGTACAGCACACGGAGTCGTTGGTGCAATATCTGCGAGAATTAGATCACGAATCGGTTGAATGAATTTTTAGCCCGTTGCCTGCCTATTGGTTTTTATCTTTCAACGGTTCATCCCCTGTGATTGGTATGGTTTACCGAGATTCCTGGTTGGACGAAAGCATTTTTGATCCATCAGGAAAGGCATACTTTCCGGGCGTTTCGTCTCTGCTTTCATCGGTTAAAGACCACATCTCCCCCGATCACGGTCATTACAACGCGGATATCGAACAGCCGATCATCCGGCTCGGTCATTAAATTGCGATCCAACACCACCAGATCCGCGAGTTTTCCAACCTCAATCGATCCTTTGATCTTCTCCTCAAAAACCGCTTTCGAGGCCCAGATCGTCAGGCTGCGCAGGGCTTCTTCCCGGGTCATTTTCAATTCAGGATGCCAGCCTTTTCCGGAATAGCCGGTGGTATCCTTACGCACACTTGCGGCATAAAATTCAATCATAGGATTCCCCTCTTCCACCGGAGCATCGGAGCCGCCGGCAATATATGATCCGTGATCAATGAGCGTGCGCCAGGCGTATCCCTCGGTCATGCGATCCAACCCCAACCGCCTTACAGCAAAGTGCAAATCCCCGATGGCGTGACTGGGCTGCATACTGGGAATCACCCCGAGTCCGGCGAACCGGGGCATATCCGACAACGCCACGATTTGTGCGTGTTCAATGCGAAAGCGCGGATCGGCGATCCTTCGTTGGTCGGGCGGCACTTCGGCAAAAGCGTTTTCGTACAAGTCCAGCACTTTCCGGTTGGCCGAATCCCCAATAGCATGAATCGCCATCTGGATACCGGCTTCCGTGGCTCGTCGAATGGTCGGATAGATCTCATCATCCCGGTGAATCAAAAAGCCATAGGTATCGGCGTCCGAATAGGGCCGAAGCAGGGCGGCACCGCGGGAGCCCAGCGCACCATCCGCAACGATTTTGATGCCGCGAACGGTCAACTTTTGCTGATACAGGCCGATCTGTGGCCCCTCTTCCAACAAACGATCGGCTTCTGCACCCGGGCCGCGGATGTAGGCATGGATTCGAACATCCAGTTCCCCGGCCTCATACAGGGTTTTGTATAAATCGACCACGTCCCATGACACCCCCATGTCGTGAACCTGGGTAATGCCGTACGCCAGCGCAATTTGATTAGCTTTCAATGCGTAATTGCGGCGCATATCAAAAGACGTGTCCGGGGGAAGATGGTTGCGTACCAGAGCCATGGCGCGATCCAAAAGCATGCCCGTGGGGCGGCCTGTTTTCCGGTCTTTGATAATTTGTCCCCCTTGTGGATCGGGCGTCTCGGCCGTTATTCCAGCGATTTTCAAGGCCAATGAGTTCACCACCGCGGCATGCCCATCGGCACGGGTGAGGAAAACCGGATGTTCCGGAGCCACCCGGTCCAAATCCTGCCGGGTCGGGAACCGCTTGGACGGCCAGTCTTCCTCAATCCATCCGCGTCCGGTAATCCAGCGGCCTTTGGGCAATCTCTGCGCTTCGGCTTTAACCCGATCGAGAAACTCCTGTAATGAGCGAGTGCCGTCGAGATTGAGATGGTATTCACGCTTGCCGACACCGAGGAAATGGTAGTGGCCGTCGATAAACCCCGGCACCATGGTTTTGCCCTGCAGGTCGATCACCCGGGTGCGTTCACCCACCCACTGCTGCACCTCTTCATTGGATCCCACAAAGGCAATTTTATCCCCGATAACAGCCACGGCTTCGGCCACACGGAAGCTATCGTCAACCGTATAAATCACCCCGTTCTTGAAAACCTTATCCGCCACTTTCGGTCCCTTCAGGCAACCCGACGTGATCATCGTTGCAACCAATAAAAATACAGCAACCGTCAACCGCATGGAATGCACCTGTATGGTTTATCCGGGATGGTCAAAAATTTGCGATATATTAGGACATTTCCGGAATCGTGTCAATAAAAACCTGACCGGATTTAAAAAAAAGGGCGGACCCACGCCCGCCCTTTTCAACCGCAATTGGGATATAAACCTACTCTCGCTGGTCAATGGGCACGAAATCCCGTTTGGCTTCGCCCACGTACAGTTGACGGGGCCGGGCGATTCGCTGTTCGGGATCGTTGAGCAACTCCTCCCACTGAGCCAGCCAGCCGGGCATACGCCCGATGGCAAACAAGACCGGAAACATTTCCACCGGCAAGCCCATCGCCTGATAAATAATGCCCGAATAAAAATCCACATTTGGATACAGCTTGCGTTTGACAAAATACTCATCTTCAAGGGCGATGCGCTCGAGTTCAATGGCAATGTCCAGCAAAGGATTCCGGCCGGTGACCTCGAACACCTGATCCGCGATATTTTTGATGATACGGGCACGGGGATCATAATTTTTGTAAACTCGGTGCCCGAAACCCATCAGCCGAATTTCACCGGCTTTGACCCGCTTGATGTAGGCCGGAATGTTGCGCACCGAACCGATCTCATTCAGCATTCGCAAAACCATTTCGTTGGCACCGCCGTGCAAGGGGCCATAAAGCGCTGCCGCAGCGGCTGCCGCCGCAGAATACGGATCCGCCTGTGAGCTTCCCACCACGCGCATGGCCGTGGCACTACAGTTCTGTTCGTGGTCGGCATGCAAAATGAACAGCACATCCAGCGCACGCTCCAGCACCGGATTGGGTTCATATTTCAGCTCGGTCATTTTGAACATCATATTCAGAAAGTTGCCGGTGTAACTCAAATCATTATCCGGATAAACGTAGGGCAGACCGAGCATGTGACGGTAAGCAAATGCAGCGATGGTGGGAGTTTTCCCAATAAGGCGCTGGATCTGCAATTTGCGGATTTCCGGGTCTTTGATTTTCTTGGCTTCCGGATAAAAGGTGGAAAGGGCGGCGATCGTACTGATCAAAATCCCCATCGGATGGGCATCATAGCGAAAACCCTCGATGAACTTCTTGACATTCTCGTGCAGCATAGTGTGGTGGGTGATATCGTGCACCCACTGATCCAACTCTTTTTGATTGGGCAATTTCCCATAAATAATGAGATAGGCGGTTTCGAGAAATGACGCTTTTTCGGCAATCTGCTCGATCGGATAGCCGCGGTACCGCAGAATCCCCTTTTCGCCGTCAATGAAAGTGATGCTGCTTTTGGTGGATGCCGTATTCACGAATCCCGGGTCATAGCTCAAAAGTCCAAAATCAGATTCATCCACCTTGATATCGCGCAGGGCCATTGCTCGAATGGCGCCGTTCTCAATGGGCACTGTGTATTCGCGCCCGGTACGGTTATCACGGATGGTCAGGCTGTATTCGTTCATGTCTCACTCCTGTGGTTTTACTGTCCGGACGAGCCGGACCTATTCAAAAACTTTTCTTCATCCATTACACCTGTAAACAACCACGCGCACAAAGTTGCTCATCCTATCTGTCATAATTTGATTAAATTTAATAACATTTCATGGATTTTCCAACCAGATTATGATAAATTTTTATAATATTTCTGCAATTTCATGCGGAGCTTAACACCTTATATTTGAACCAATTATGTAATTTAACTGATCGTCGTTTTCCTGCAAAAATTTAATGATTCGACCGTATCATTAATTTTTCTGAATACCATTCATTTATTCAGGGAGCTTATCATCGTCATCCTCATTGGGCACCCGCCGCCGCGTGACGTCTCCGGCGGGGATTCTCAAAAGGAAGCCTGCTTACCCGCGACATGTTGTAAGGAAAACGTCGCCCAACCTCTGTG
>WFVT01000151.1 GCA_015491485.1 Candidatus Zhuqueibacterota bacterium | reverse complement strand
TTTCGATCCGCCGCCGGTCTTTTTGCCGGCTTTGAGCCGTTCAATTTCATCACGGATCGCAGCCGCCTTTTCGAATTCCAGTTTTTCGGCCGCCGCCATCATTTGTTTCTCCAGGAAATCCAGTTTCTCTTCTCGTTCAAACGGCGTCATACGCGCCCATTGCGCATCCGACACCACCAGTTCATCTTCGAGCTGCGGTTCCTTGCCGTATTTTTCGGCCTTCACATCAGCCACCCGTGTGGCCTGCAGCACATCTTCCACGGATTTGTAAATGGTCTTGGGGGTGATCCCGTGTTTTTCGTTATAGGCTTTTTGAATACGGCGGCGGCGTTCGGTTTCGTCGATAGCCTTCTGCATCGATTGGGTAATGCGATCGGCATAAAAGATCACTTTGCCTTCCACGTTACGCGCCGCGCGTCCGGCGATCTGGATGAGGCTGCGCTCGCTGCGCAGATAGCCTTCCTTGTCGGCATCCAGAATGGCCACCAGGGCCACCTCCGGCAAGTCCAGTCCTTCCCGCAACAGGTTGATGCCCACCAGCACATCGAACTCCGCCAGCCGCAAATCGCGCAAAATTTCCACCCGGTCCAGCGCATCGATCTCGGAATGGATGTAGCGCACGCGGATGTCGAGATCCGCCAGGTAATCGGTCAGGTCTTCGGCCATGCGCTTGGTCAATGTGGTGACCAGCACCCGTTGCCCTTTGGCCACGCATTGTCGAATTTCGCCCAGCAAGTCATCGATCTGACCTTTCACCGGCCGCACCTCAATTTCCGGGTCCATCAGGCCCGTGGGCCGGATCAATTGTTCAACCACCACGCCGCCGGCCCGCTCCAGCTCGAAATCGCCGGGCGTAGCCGAGGCGAAAATCATCTGCGGCACCAGCGCTTCGAACTCCTCATACGTCAACGGCCGGTTATCCAGCGCGCTGGGCAACCGGAACCCGTATTCGACCAGGGTTTCTTTGCGCGAACGGTCGCCATGATACATGCCGTAAATCTGCGGTACGGTCACGTGCGACTCGTCAATGAAGCAGATGAAATCGTCCGGGAAATAGTCGATCAGTGTATAGGGACGCTGTCCCGGTTCTCGGCCGGTCAGATGCCGCGAATAATTCTCGATGCCCGAACAATAACCGAGCTCCTGCAACATTTCAAGATCGAAACGGGTGCGCATTTCCAGCCGTTGCGCTTCCAGCAGCTTGCCCCGGGAACGGAACCATTCGAGCCGTTCCTCCAGCTCCTCTTCAATCGCCTTGATAGCCTGTTCCAGCCGCGGCTGGCTGGTGACGAAGTGCTTGGCCGGATAAATGGCCACCGAATCGAGCTCTTCCAGCACTTCACCGGTGATGGTACTGATTTGCGAAATACTGTCGATCTCGTTGCCGAACATTTCGATGCGGATGGCCTCACGCTCATAAGCCGGCATCACTTCGATGACGTCGCCGCGGACGCGGAACGTGCCGCGCTGCAGTTCGTAATCGTTACGCGTGTAATGGATATCCACCAGCTTCATCAGAATGCGGTTGCGATCCATGCGCTGTCCGCGCCGCAAAATCAGCAACTGTTCCCGATATTCGGCCGGATCGCCCAAACCATAAATGCACGACACCGAAGCCACGATGATGACATCCCGGCGCGACAGCAGCGCGCTGGTGGCTTTGAGCCGCAGCCGGTCAATTTCGTCATTGATCGATGTATCTTTTTCGATGTACGTGTCGGTTGAAGGGATGTAGGCTTCCGGTTGATAGTAGTCGTAATAGCTGATGAAATACTCGACCGCGTTATGCGGGAAGAATTTCTTAAATTCGCCGTATAACTGCGCGGCTAAAGTCTTGTTATGGGACACGATCAGGGTCGGGCGGTTCACATTGGCGATCACATTCGCCATGGTGAAGGTTTTGCCGCTGCCGGTCACCCCCAGCAGCACCTGAAACCGGTCGCCGCGCAGAATGCCTTCGGTCAGTTGTTCTATAGCCTGCGGCTGATCACCTGTGGGCTCAAAATCGGAGACCAGCTCAAACGTTTCCATCATTGTGACACCCATGAGATTCAAATAAAAAATATACGCTTACTCTGCCAAAATGTCAAGCAGCAAATTGGAAAAAGGCTTGCATTTTAAAACATAGCAAAATATATTTGCTTGTTTAATAACAATTTTACGAATTTTGGCGGAGCCTGTCATAAGGAAAGCGTTGCACCCCCTTCAAAAGTGAAAAAATTGAAAAACATACATGCTCTGGTCTAAATTCAGCGGCCAGGCATTGCCACATGATTTCCCTGCATGAGGTACTAAAAGTTATCACGAAGGAGTTGGATTTATGGCACTCATGGAGCAAATGCGCGAGTACACCAAAGCCATCCTCATCTTGCTGGTGCTCGCGTTTATTGGAACCATCATTTTCGACTGGGGCATGGACGTTACCGGCCTCAAGCAAAAGCAGGGCGTGATCGCGGAAATCAATGGTCAGGAAATTTCCATCGATCAGTTCTGGCGAACGTATCAGCAGGAGCTGGAAAACTACCGTCGCCAGTACGGCACCGAACCCAGCCAGGCCACTCAGGAATACCTGCGTAATCAGGTCTGGGAAGCGATGGTCCGCGACGTTCTGGTGCAACAGGAAATCCAAAAGCGCGGCCTGAAAGCCTACGATGAAGAAATTTTCCACTACATCGTCAATGAGCCGCCGGAAATTCTGAAACGCGATTCGACCTTCATGACCAACGGCCAGTTTGACCGCGCCAAATACGAAGCCGCACTGCGCAATCCGCAGGCGGAGCCGTTCTGGAAGAATGTGGAAGACTACCTGCGCGCTATTCTGCCGTTTCAGAAATTTCAGGATGAATTTGCATCGCTGGTGTATGTCACCGAAAGTGAAGTCCGCGAGGAATATTTGAAGCGCTACCAGAAAGCCAAAGTGGAATATCTGCTGGTGGATGCCAACCGCTTCGCCGACGCCGAAATTGAAATCAGCGACGATGAAATCAAAGCCTATTACAATGAGCACAAGGATGAATTCAAGGAACCGGAAAAGCGCAAAATTGATTATGTGATTTATTCCAAATTGCCCACCAGGCACGATACGGCCGAAGTAGAGCAGTTGGCAAAAGACCTGCTTTTGCGGGCGAAGTCGGGTGAAGATTTCGCCGAACTGGCAGGCACGTATTCCGCGGACAATTCCGCTTCGCAGGGCGGTGATCTCGGCTTTTTCAAGCGTGGCACCATGGTGAAGCCCTTCGAGGAGGCGGCTTTCGGCGCTAAAGTCGGCGATATTGTCGGACCGGTGCGTACCCGTTACGGCCTGCATATCATCAAGGTGACCGATCGTAAGAGGGAAAACGGCGAAGAAATGGTTCGCGCCAGCCACATCCTGCTGAAGTTTGAAGCCTCGCCGCAAACCATCGAGGCGGCGCGCGACTCCGCCGGATACCTTGCAGCGCTGGCCAAAGAAGAAGGCTGGGAAAAAGCGGTTGAAGCAGAAAACGCGCCGGCGCAGAGCACCCCGTTTTTCCCCGAAGGCAGCGGTTTTGTTCCGGGAATTGGCGTAGAACGTGAAGTATCTCGGTTTGTCTTCCGCAATGATGTTGGCAGCATCAGCGATCCCATTGAAACCGAACAGGGCTTTGTTGTGGTTCGGATCGCCGATCGACAAAAGGCACGGACCAAATCCCTGGAAGAGGTACGGGCGCAAATTGAATCGCTCTTAAAGCGCGAGAAACAGAAAGCCCTTGCCGGCGATTTTGCCCGGAAGATCAAAAAGGACATTGATAACGGCGAAAGTTTTGAAGTGATTGCCAAGCGCGACAGCCTGGAACATAAAACGACGGACCCGTTTACGCGAAACGATTTTATTCCGGGCATCGGGCGGGACCCCGTTTTTATCGGGACTGCGTTTGCCCTCAACACCGGTGAAATCAGCGAGCCGGTGGAAGGCATGCGTGGATATTACATTATCAAATTACTGGAAAAAACCGAATTTGATGAGGAAGATTACAAAGCCAAGGCAGACCTGATCCGGCAGGATTTGGAACGCCGCAAACAGCAGCAGGCATTTGCGCAGTGGTATGAAAATTTAAAGTCGAAAGCAGAGATCAAGGATTACCGAAATCAATATTTTTAAATGCCATCGCTTTAAAAAGCAAAAGCCCCTACCTGGGAAAACGCCGGTAGGGGCTTTTGTTTTTGTTCATGTTCAGGCAGCGGTCATTTCGACGCGCTCCGGAAGCGCCTGCAGTGTTTTCAATGGCGCTTTTAACACCGCATCGACAATTTCCGGATGAAATTGGGTGCCGGCATTTTCACGAAGAATTTGGTATGCCTCCTCCAGCGTCCGGCGCTTCCGGTAGGGCCGGTCGGTGGTAATGGTGTCCAACGCATCAGCGATGCTGATGATGGCCCCGGAAATAGGAATTTCATCGCCTTTGAGGCCGCGCGGATACCCCTTCCCGTTGTACCATTCATGATGCGTATAAACCGCATCCACCACCGGTTTGAGGCGCTGGATATGGCTCAGAATTCGCGCTCCTTTTTCCGGATGCGTTTTGATGATCTCAAATTCCTCATCGGTCAGGCGGCCGGGCTTAAACAAAATTCGATCCGGAATCCCGATTTTACCAATATCATGCAAATTGCCGGCCAGCGCCAGAATATCCAATTGCTCCTGATCCAGCCCCAGCCGCTGACCAATTTCCACAGCGATGGCGGATACGCGGCGGGAATGTCCGTGCGTATAAGGATCCTTCTCATCCAGAGTGGAGGCCAGTGATTTGATCGTTTCTAAAAACAAGCTTTCAAGCTCATGAAGCAATGCACTGTTTTCGAGCGCGACAGCCGCCTGAGAGGCCAAGACTTTGGCAATTTCCAAATCAATTTGCGAGAACGCTTCCTGCTCGTCTTTGGTCAGCGAAAGCAGGCCTAAAAATTTTGTGGAGGTCTGCAGAGGAATCGCAACCTGCGGAGCGGCTGCTGTCCCGCCGCCGCTTGACGTCTGAACCGGGGCACCGGGCTCCGCCTCAACGCCATCACCATCCCGTGAAAAGCGGATGGACGTACGCCCATTCTGTGAGGACTCACACTCCAAAACAAGCTGATGCGTTTTTTCATTAAATTGATAAATTTTCCCTCTTGTTGCGCCGGTCTCTCTCATGACGGCATCCATGAGAAGGCTGTAAATTTTTTTCGGCTCATGCACCGTGATGATCTGATCGGACACCTGGATTAAATTGACCAGCGATTTCAGGCGCAAATTTTCTTGCAACAGCCGTTGCTTTTCTAAGACACTTTGTACGGCGAAAATCAACTCATCGCGATGGAAGGGCTTGTTCAAGAAATTGCTGGCGCCTTGCTTGAGGGCTTTGAGAGCGATATCGAGGGAAGTATATGCGGTCATGATGATGACCGGCAATCCCGGCCGGATTTTTTGCGCTTCGCGCATAAAGCGGATGCCGTCCATTTGCGGCATCTTGAAATCGGTGATCAACAAGTCCCGCGGCTGCGATTCCAATCGCGTCAAAGCTTCCCGCGGATCGGTCGTCCAATCGACCTGCAACCCCACCCGTTCCAGCTCCACTTTGCATAACTGACATATCGATTGTTCGTCATCGACGACCAGAATTCTTGCTTGCTCCATGCTCCAATCCGAGGTTACGTCTTGTCATCCGGGTTTGTGTGTCCGTTTCTGGCTTCTTTGGGGAGATATACCTGGAAATCGGAGCCTTTTTTCGGCTGGCTTTCCAGTTTTATTCCGCCGCCATGCGCTTCCGCGATGGCCCTCGCCAGGGGCAACCCCAATCCGAGTCCTCCCCCCATAAAACCAAATGTGCTTGAACTGTGATAATCGCTGTTTTGTACCTCGTAAAATTTCTCAAAAATTTTGCCCTGTTCATCAGGGGGAATGCCGATACCGGTATCCTTCACGGAAATCACCATAAAATCGCTATCCTCGAAAACACGCAAATAAATCTTTCCGCCGTCCGGGGTAAATTTGATGGCGTTCTGTACCAGTTCGGAAATCATGCTTTTAATTTTCAGACGATCCGCTTGAATTTCCCTCACCTCAGTTTGTACATCCAAACGGATCTCGAGATGACGGTTTTTGCAGGCAAATTTGAATTCGGATTGAACCTGCTTCAGCAGTTCAGGAATATCCACCGGCTCGTATTTCAGCAAAATCCGCTTTTTTTCATACTGATATATTTCGTACATATTGGCAACGATCTCTTCCAGATCGTGAATCGCGGTCATGATCACCCGCATGCATTCTTCGCGCTCTTTTTCACTAAGCTCGTTATAGATCTCGTCATTGAGGATCGTCAGATATCCTTTGAGATGGCTGACCGGGGTCCGCAGTTCATGCGACGTGATGGCGATAAATTTATCCTTCATGGTTTCTACTTCGCGCAATTTTTCATAGGCCCGGCGCAAAGCGAGATTTTCATTGCTCAGGTGAATCTTTTCGTTGCATTTATTGATGACCATACGAATCTGATCGGCCTGCAACGGCTTTAAAATAAAATCGTACGCGCCCAATTTCATCGCCGTGATCGCGCTTTCAATGGTGGCGAAGCCGGTCATAATAATGACTTCGACGTGGGGAAAATCGCGTTTAATCGCCTCCAGCAGCTCCAATCCGCCCATGCCCGGCATTTTTAAATCGGTGATCACGATTCCGATGCGATCGTCCTGTCGCAGCGCCTCCAGAGCGGCCAATCCATGATCCACCGTTACCACACTATAGCCGGATTTCTGCAAACTGATCCGGCATACGTGGCGAATCACTTTTTCATCATCCACGACGAGCACTTTGGGTTTTTCGCTTTTGTAAAACCCGGTTTGAGGCGGAATGTCAAGTTGTTCAGAAATGGGCATAGCGTACTCTCTCTGCTGTTTGGTTACGGGCCCTTTTCAAGGCAAGCCGCAGCGACAGCCAGGTTATTCTGTAGATCGTCGCAAATCCAAAATTTCTTTTCCGGGGTAATTCATTTTTTCGATCTTCGCGATATTCTGGAAACGCCGGATCAGCTCCCGCATGCGGTTCGCCTGAATTTCGATTTCTTTTAAACTTTCATAGCTGAACTCATCTTCAGGTTCCAAATCTTCCAGCACCAACGAAGTCAGGCCGGTGATGCCCGTCAAAGGCTGATTGAGTTCATGTGCAATGCTTCCGGCCATGGCCATGGCCGTCTCAAGCTGCTCGATACGGATTTTCTCGGCATCCTGACGCTTCTCCCGGGTGATATCGCGGACGATTTCCAGAATTTGAGGTTGGCCTGCACGGTCTTTGAATTCGGAAAGGATAATTTGAAATATTTTGCCTTTCTGATCCTCGATCTCCATACTTTTGGGCTTCCGAAACGATTTTTTTCGCAGCAACGGGCATTGCGGGCAGGGGGCATCAAGGCCGAAAAATCGTGTGTAGCATTTATCGCTCTCCGGTTTCACGTTTAGTTTATCTTTTGACCATCGATTTTGAAATAAAATATTAAATTCATGATCCAGGATTTGCACCCCTTCTTGCAGATGATTTAAGATCGCGGTAAGCCGGTCGCGTTCACGTGACAGGTCTTTCAAATACTGATGCCGCTGAAAAATCATTCCAATGCGCGACATCAAATGTCCGAACCACTTGGCGTCCGTCTCGGAAAAGGCCATATCATTGGCTTCCGCGATGGCGAGAGCACCTTTAATGTCCCGGTCCACGATCATCGGCAGAAGCAGCAGGCTTCGCGGCGAAAACGGAAAAATCTGGCCCATCCACTCTTCATCTGTCACTTCAGAGTAAATCTGCGCCGTTTTCTGGTGCAACATGCGCCGAAATAGTTCGCTCTTTTTTTCCGGCGAATTTATTTTAAAATGCGAATAGCTCTTTGAATCATCGTTGAGTTTTAGAGTCGCCTTCCAAACTGTGGACCTGGAATCGCGGAGGAAAAAGATGAATCCATGATGAGGCGTATTATCACTCAATAAATTCAGCAGTTCTAAAATGATCGTATTAATACGGCGAGTTTTCCAGGCACGCTTTTGAATGGCTTCAGCGATTGAAAATATTTTTACCTGCTCCTGCTTTTCATGAAACAAACGGGCATTTTCCAGGGCGATCGCGAAATGGGAAATCAGGGGCTGTATGCGGCGGATATCCTCGTGCGAATATGCGTTAAACGTATAACTTTGCGCCGAAAGTACCCCGATCAGCCGCTGCCGGATGAAAACCGGAATGACCATGATCGATGCGGATAATTTTTTCACATCACCAAAGGGATGGGTTTGCTCAGGATTTTGTTGCAGCGCCTGCAATTCCTCGCGGCTGCGGTTCATCAGCAACGGCTTGCCGGTTTTTAACACACTGGTCGCCAGTTTCCGACCAATGGGCTGAACCACACGCGGATATTGAACTCCCTGATCGACGATAAATGGTAATTCGAGAAACCGCATATCAGGGGATAAAAATCCAAAAAAGAAAGCATCCACTTTAATCAGGCGGGCAACATACTGGTAAAGGGTCCACAGCAAGTCTTCAAGGTTATGGGACTTATCCGCCGAAATGATAAAATCTTCAATGATTTCGAACGGTGACTCGAAATCCCGTGGATGCCGCCTGGCCAGAAGAGCACACGTCAACCAGTATAACGCTTGCTGAAATTTCACATTTGCCGGGCGACGCCGCTTTTTGCCTGGATTCGACCGGCACATGAAAACCAAAGCAAAGGGCTTTTTATCTTCTTTCAACAGCATGAATTCCCACTGGCCGGAGATATCACTGGGGGGAATCATTTGATAAAGCTCGGTGAGCGCATCTATAGGATAAATCTCGGATGCCTGAAAACGGTTGAGTTTTTTGAAGTTCACGCAGGCAGGCCACTGACGCAGACTTTTGCCATCGTAATAAAAAGCGTGACAATCCGCAAGCGCATACACGCCCAATTTTTCGAGTTTCCAGGCGTGGAGAAATTCTGTCAAACGGTAATTCATGATTACCTCAAGCGAGTCCTATCTTGCCATCCGGCCATCCTGGCACCTGTACCATCCACATGGCAATCGGCTGCGATTCTTCGGTGCAGAGAGAAAAACTTAACGTGTTTCCTGGGCCAGCAAACATCTGAGAATAGACATTAGCGGTGGGAAGCCCTCACGATGCCTAAATAAGAAAAAAACAAAAGCAAAGTCAACATCAAGTTATTTTATTACAAAAATTTCATGATGTTAGCGGGATTCCTGGATAAGGCTCACAGCCACTATAGTCATACGAGCAAATGATACCAATAGCGTAAACTCCCATTCCAGAGTCATGGCTGCCGATTGAGAAAAATCAAAGGTGCATCCTGAAAACCGCCGTTTTGACATCATATTCCATTTCGGCAAATTTGTCTTCGCCTCATGCCGTAAAAACGTATCCGTATGGTGAAGTACAGGTTGATCTTCAGGGCACGAAGACATCCTCACCGGTCGTATAGCGCGAAGGCGTTCTCGCCAAACGCACCATCAAAAGCGAGGGCGTCTCCACCGACAATACAAACTAACGCGAGGCGTCCCCGCCGAGCTCCCTCTCGGCCGAAGGCCTCGGGCTGGCATAAAAAGGTGCAGTTTACCGGACGGATACGTAAAAACCATTCTCATGCATATCCAAAACGGAATCGGGGGCTCAGGCGGAATCCGCATGGCTTCCATGGACATTTTACACCGCCTGGAAGGTTCCCTTGCATGCTGGTTCTGTTCGATTCAATAAAAAGGCTGCCCTGAAAGCCACTTTAAGTGATCACCCATTTGGCTTTCCAGGGCAGCCCGGCTGGTTTGGTGCGGATCAATACAACAGGTCGTTTATCCAAATTTTCGCTTTGAAGCGATTAATTCATATTCTGGTATTGCTCATACAGCTTGAGCACCGACGGAATGTATTTGCGGGTTTCCGCCCAGAGCACATTATCATCGCGATCATTTTTAATCCACAGCGACGCAATCCGCTCGCCACCGTTATAAGCCGCCAATCCACCGTCGATATCATAAATGCTGATCATCGACGACAGATAACGGCATCCAATACGAATGTTGTAGATCGGGTTAAACAGCACCTCTTCGGGCGTGGTCCACGGGATGCCCTCAAGCTGACTCACATACATTCCGGTGGTGGGCATGATTTGCATAAGCCCCATGGCACCGGCGCGGGATACGATCTTCGGATCCCAGGTATGATTGCTCTCGTGAGTAATCGTAGCGCAAATCAAATCAACGTCGAGGTTCGCGTATTTAATGCTCATTTCGTAAATTTCATTGGCAATTTGATATTTAAGATCCGAAGGCATGTCCGGATTGTGGCGGTTAATAATATTGATCACCTTCTGGATATTATACTGCCGAACACTATCGACGTTGATCGCCGCTTTGAGGGTTTGTAACGCGCGCTCTAATTCCCGAATTCTTTCGCGCTGATCGTGCGTGATGCTGACAAATTGGAAAGTAAAACCGATGATGATTGAACTAACGACAAAAAGCCCCAATATTTTGGCTATGGATCGCGTTTTCGGCGCACGTACTTGATCGGTTCTCTGTTTCTTTTCCATTACAACCTCCCCATACAATTTGACTGGCACCTTTCCCGCTCAGAAAGCGATATCCGTGATGTGCCGTAGCAGGTGCAACAAGGCTTTTGGTTCCTCCAATTCGTCGTGCCATCCTGACGTGCGCGTTGTTTATCCTGGCACCAGCTCCTTACTCTCGATGAGCTTTGGCAAAGAATATGCCATCATCTATAAGCTGAAAAAGGCGCCATTCATCGCCTTCATTAGCGTCAAGTTAAATCAATTGTATCACAGCGATACACATCATTTTAATAAATACCTTATAAAACGCTGGCAGGTTCCAAACAGGCTGCAAATATATTAATTTTTCTAAAAAAGCAAAGCTTTTTTAAAAAAATCAGGAAATTTTATATCGAAAATACCCGATATTTTCTTGCTCCCGGCACCTGCCCGGCGGCAAACCAAACCAATCATCTCCGGGGCTGCCCGCTTTTCAATCTCATACACTCGATTCAGCCCACCGATTGGGTGACCTTTCATTGGATGACGCCATCGGTCGTTTTTGTCAAAAATAAATAAATTGCGATTGAACATCTTGATTACCGTACCGTTGGCATAAGAATGCATTTTCGGGGGTTTTTGATCCAGAGGAATGAAGTCTCCCCTAATGAATTTGTAAAGCTTGTTCCCCCTTGAGCATCAATCTTTCATCTCCAAAACGTTCCCCTGATTCCAGAGGCCGATCTTGAACCGAACTTTTTCGAGCTTTTCTTTATATATCAGATCATTTTCTCTGGTCTTTTTCCCACTTTGCGCGCAGAATATTTTGCCGAACCCACCGAAACACTAATGGTTATTGCAGCACCGGCGGAGCAATTGATTGCTTCGCATCGTTCCGCGATAAGCCATAGTGAAAATTTGGAAACAGAGTCAAAGGGATGCTATGCTGCGGTTTGCACCCTGGACCGGCGGTGCATCGCATATTCAGGAGAAACTCATTTCCGGATGGGGATTTCCAGACCGGCGTCCCATCGGGCTCACACGTACTTTTCCATCATTACCCAAAAAGGCTATTCCAGGGCAAAAAAAAACCGAGCTATTTCGTGCATCGGGATTAGGGGGGTTACCGATCGCACTAAGATAGCTCGGCAGTTATTGGCAGAGCCGGGATTAGGGGAGTTACCGGCTTCTGCCTTTTCAATTACGTACGCGCTACTCATCTTATTGCAACCCGTGTGCCAAAAAAGACGGGGTAATCTTTTTGCGTCACATCTTATTTATAAACAACACGTTACATCTCAGCCTGAATTCCTCACGCCGACACACCTCCAGAAAAAGGTTTCAAAATGAAACCATCACTTTGCATATTTGAAACAAGACATTGAACATGCAGGAAGATTTTTCTATGGATTGAGTTCCCCCTGGATGTGAATTTCCCCCTGCGGCGAGGTCTTACTCATTTTGCTGGGCATGGGTATTATCGCCCAAAAGGCTGGCTTTCATGGATTGTACCGCTTTTTCCAGACACCGGTTCAGAGCAGCATTGATGCTTTTCACAACGGCAATGGGCGTGCGCTGCTGCGCCGGTTCGATCGCTTCAAAACTGCCCTCCCATACTACCGTTTTTTTCTGGAGGTCGGTCAGGGTGAGATGCATGGATACTTTACCGTACCACTGATTGGGCTCATCCCATTCATCGAAACCGGTGACCTTGCCGGTCAGGATCATCCGCGGTGAAAAGGCTGCCGGATAGCTCAACACATCCTGAAACAGGCCCTCCGCTTTCAGTACCTGCCGGAGCGCTTCGGTCACCAAAATGTTGGGCGGAGCGATCCATCGCCGATAGTTCCAGAATTTGACTTCGAATGGCGTTTCCCGGTAGATAATCCGATCATCCGTATAAAGCACGCCGCCATCCAGTTTAACCACACCGATCGTATAGGGTAAAGCGGCCTCACGCCTGTCTTTGCTGTTTTCCACCTGTTTGAATTCAATGGTGTAGTAATGAATTTCCGGTGGGCGTCCGCAGCCTAACCACAACAGGGCCAACAGGACCATTACCATTTTCACCTGTACAGGTCGATTGCTCACGGTTTCAAATTGTCGCATGGTTAAACGCCTCGACATATTTTAGCGATGATGGTTTTCATTCTTCCACTTTTCTTTCCGGCAGGGACGATTTCCGGATCAGGCTCCAGGGCTCATATTTGATTTGCCGGCTGAATTCTTCGAAATTACGGCTGGCATCCTGAAAATTCCGGATCGCTTCGTGCAAATTCACCTCGTTCAGCGCCACGATGTGGTTGATCCGTGCCGTGGCTGAAGACAGTTCCACCAGCAAACTTTCGGCCCGCATCATGGATGAATTGAACTGCAACAAAGCCTCGCTCAATGCTGCTGAGTTGTTCGCCATCAGTTCATCCAGGCGGGCGGACATCTCGGTAAGCTCCTGGGTCAGTTGTGTGAATTGCGTTAACAACCGCGGCGTAACCTGCTGGCTATGCGCCAAAATGGTATCCACATGGGCAATAATATTGGAGAAATGCGTCTGGTTTTTCGCATCCAACAAATGATTCAGACGTTCCAGAAAAATTTCCAGCCGGTCCGCCACCCGCTGAAATGGCTCCCCCATACGCGAAAACGTGGGCACGTCTTTGCTATTCAGCTTGGAGCCCGACGGCAAAAGCGGCGCATCCGGGGTGCCGGTCGTAATTTCGACATAATATTCTCCCATCAGGCCGATCGAAGTAATATAAGCCATGGAATTGGCGCGCACCGGAGCGTCATCACGGACTTTGAGGAGCACTTCAATTTTTGTGTTGTCATCTTCCGGGAAATAAACGTTCTCTACTTCGCCCACCAACATGCCGCCAATCCGAACCGCCGTACCTTTTTGAATACCGTTGGTGTACGTAAACCGGGCGGTGTAATATTTGGCTTCTTTCTGGAAGCCCGTTTTGGTGACGGCAAACAGAAAACTAAAAAGAATCACCAGAGCCACCAAAACCACAAAGCCTGCTTTCACTTCCTGAGCACGATATTCCATTCGCAGAACATCTCCTGCTTAATTCATTTTTAGGGTTTGACTAAGCTACTCAAATATTTTTCCCGATCGGGTTCGACATCGTCGGCTTCCCGGTTCAAAAATTGCTGTACTACGGGATGTTCACTTTTTTTAATTTCTTCCGGCGTTCCCTGAAAAATGATTTCGCCTTCGTGAAGCATGGCGATCCGATCCGCAATGGTGAACACCGAAGCCAATTCGTGAGTTACCACCACAATCGTCATTTTAAATGCGTTTTTCAGCTTTAAAATCAACTGATCGATGCCCATGGCAACCACCGGATCAAGGCCGGCTGAAGGCTCATCACAGAACAGAATTTCCGGATCCATGGCCAAAGCCCGGGCGAGCCCGGCGCGTTTTTTCATGCCGCCAGACAGTTGCGAAGGCTTAAAATTTTCGAATCCCGATAGTCCCACCAGATCCAATTTAATCCGGGTCATGATCTGGATGGTGGAGTCTTCCAATTGGGTATGCTCCCGCAGCGGTAGCGCCACATTCTCTCCCACCGTCATGGAATTGAAAAGCGCTGCTCCCTGAAACAACATGCCGATTTTTTTGAGAATTTCCCGCATTTCGTCTTCGTTCATGGTGGTGATATCCTGCCCCTTGATCAGGATCTGGCCGCTGGTGGGCTTCAACAGACCGATGAGGTGGCGCAAAAGGGTGCTTTTGCCGCAGCCTGAGCGCCCGAGAATCACCAGAATCTCTCCGCGGTAAATATCTAAATTCACCCCTTTCAATATTTGACGCTTGCCGTAATACGTGACCAGATCACGCACCTGAACGATAGCTTCTTTACTCATTTCTCTCGATGAGCTTGAATTTAGCTTCAGCCCTGTTTTTGCTTTTCATTCGTCAATTAAACGTGATGCGAAAATGCCCCGCGTCCAAAGGAACCCCGTGGATACCCCTTTTGCATGAGCAACCGCTTTAAGGTGCTGACGGCCAGAACCACCTCTGCCCTCCGCCATTACGCCAAAACCGTCCTTGCGCCCCACAACATAGTTTAAAGCGTCGAATAAAATAATGCCGTAAACACCACATCCGCGGTGATGATCAGAAAGATCGAGACGACCACCGAATTGGTCGTGGATTTGCCCACGCCTTCAGCGCCGCCCTCCACGATAAAGCCTTCGTACGAGCCGATGGATGCAATGATGACCGCAAATACTCCGGATTTGATGAGCCCGGTGACGATGTCGCGCAGCACCAGTGCGTTGATGGTCTGATTGATGAAACGGATGCTGCTGATATCCAGCGCCGAAATGCTGAAAAGATAGGCGCCCAGAATGCCCAGGAAGTCTGAGATCAACGTCAGCGCCGGGAGCATAATAATCAGCGCCAGGAACCGCGGCACCACCAAAAAGCTCACCGGATTCAGCCCCATGGTTTTCAACGCATCGATTTCTTCGCCAACCTTCATCGTGCCGATTTCCGCCGCGATGGCGGATCCGAACCGGCCGGTAATGATGATGGCCGTCAGCAGGGGGCCCAATTCGCGCGTCAGCGATACAGCTACCAGGTTGGCCACATAGATGGTGGCGCCGAAGGGCTCGAGCTGATACGCCGATTGCATCGCGAGGATCAGACCAACGAAAAAGGAAATGATGCCCACAATCGGGATGGATTGCCAGCCCACCCGCACGCTTTGCTCGATGACGCTGCGCCACCGAATTTTCCGCCCGCGAAAAGGCTCGATGAAAATCCAGCGCAAGGTTTCCATACCGAGCCGGTTTAAACGGTGCAAATGCACCAGCGCATAAATGGTTGGCTGGCCAAGGGCGCTGAGAAAGCGTTGAATTCGTCCCATCATTTCTTCAAATGGTCGAGTGCAGTTTTTTCGTCGGGATAAATTTCGAAGACTTTATCCAGTCGGCTGAGCTCAAATACCTCTTTGACCGAAGCTTCCAATCCAAAGAGGATGAGCTTGCCGCCATACTTTCCAACCTGCTGAAGCCCTTCCACCAGGGTGGCCACTCCGGAGCTATCCATGTAACTGACCCGGCTCAGATCCACCAAAATGTTTTTGGTTTTTTTGTTGGTCAGGTCAATAATCACTTTCCGGACTTCCGGAGAAGAGTACAAGTCCACATCCCCGGCGATAGCAATAACCACTCCTTTTTTATCGATGTTGCGGGTCGAAACATCCAGCATGAAACCTCCTTATCACCGTCGCAAATATTTTTCCAGGGTTAATAAATTGCCATCTTCCAGCGAATTATCATATTCCACCACATCCATCACACTGCGAATCAGGTGAACCCCCAATCCTCCTGGACGGATATCATCCAGTTCTCGTGATTTTATTTTGCTCAGATCGGCCTTGCGGCCGTAATCGCGCAACAACACTCGCAGGCCGCGGTCCAACAGTTGAAATCGGATCAAAATGGGGCGATCCGTGGCGCCGTGATAGGCGTGTTTGATAATGTTGGAACAGGCTTCATCCACGGCAAGCGCCACACTTTTCCGTTCCTCTTCTACAAAGCCGGCCAGTTCGGTTAAATGCATAATGGTCAACCGAACGATTCGCAGCAAACGTGGATCACTGGGTATGGCCAGATCGACCTGATTGGGCCGCGGATCCGGCGTTTGCCAGTCCCACGCCACGGATTCACGCGATTGTTTTTTTGAGGAATCCATTTGCATGCCACATCCTGTTAGCACCACTGAAAGGCCAGAACGGTTAAATCATCGTGCTGCTCGGCGCCCCTGGAAAAGTGTCGGACTTCGGCAATCAGACTTTCTACAAGGTCATCGGGAGAAGCCCAGGTTCGGTTTAAAAAATTTAAAAGCCGTGACAATGAGAATTGTTCGCCCTGGCGGTTTTTGGCTTCGATAATACCATCGGTCAAACACACGATATAATCGCCGTGCATCAGTTGCAGCCGCCGCGTTGGATAACGGAATTGCGGCAGAATACCCAGCGGCACCCCGCCTTCCACATCCACCGGCAGGCAGTCGCCCGTTTTGGTCCGGATATGGATGGCCGGCAAGTGGCCCGCGGATGCAATTTCGAGCATTCCGGAATTTAAATCGGCAAGGATATATTGCAGTGTAACGAACATTCCTCGCCGCCCGCGCTCGACCAGCAGGCGGTTGATTTTATCCAGCGTATCGGACACGCTTTGTTCAATCTGCGTGTAAAATCGAAAATCGCTGACCAGCCGGGCCATGTACAGCGCTGCCGGAATGCCCTTGCCGGACACGTCGCCCATCACCAGGCCCAGTTTGTTACTATCGTATTCGATGAAATCGTAAAAATCACCACCAATGGACGCGGCGGGTTGGGTTTTGGCAAACACCTGGAATTGATTTTTGGAGCTGGTCGGAAAGGTTTGCGGCATAAAACTTTCCTGAATGATGCGCGCGGCTTCGAGTTGCTGCTCCAGTTTTTGCCGCTCGAGCATGTACCGGTGCATGCGGGCGTTTTCAATCGCCAGCGCCACCTGACGGCCAAACGTGGAAAACAGGTGCAGATCGTCTTCGGAAAACGGCCGGCCATCCACGCGGTTGATCACCTCGGCCACGCCGATAATTCGGTCTTTAACGACCAGAGGAACTGCCAGAATGGATTTGGTTTGAAAACCGGTTTCTTCATCCACCTTGCGGGCAAAGCGCGGATCGCTCGGTGCGTCCGGCACGATGAGCGGTTCGCCGGTTTTGGCCACCCAGCCGGCAATGCCTTCACCGATTTTAAGCTCGATTTTCTCTTTGACTTGCGAGCCGACCTCTCCGAGCGCCACTTCGCACTCCAGCATGCCGGTCTCTTCATTGATCAGCATAACCGAACTGGCCTCGGCGCGCATCACCGACTGCGCTTTTTCCATCACCAGGTTGATGACCTCATCCAGGTCCAGCGTCGAATTGATGATAATGCTGACCTCGATGAGACTGGACAGGTTATCCACCCGGGCGCGAAGCTGCTGTAATTCTTCCTGAAGCTGCTCCAGTTGCACGGCTTCTCCTGATGCTATCAATTCAATGTGCCTCTAACCAGTTATTGCCAATGCCAATGTCCACTTTGATGGGGACATCCAGTTTCAGGGCGTTGGCCATTTCGTACGCCACCAGCGCCCGCAAAGTCTCCAACTCTTCTTCCGGCGCTTCAAACACCAGCTCGTCATGCACCTGCATGATCATCTTGCTCTGCAGCTTTTCTTCCTGCAACCGCCGATCGATGCGGATCATCGCCACTTTGATCATGTCCGCCGCCGTGCCCTGAATCGGCGTGTTGATGGCCGTGCGCTCGGCGAATTCGCGCACACGGCGGTTTTCGCTCAAGATTTCCGGCAGATACCGCCGGCGGTTCAGCAACGTGGTCACATAGCCTTTTTGGCGCGCCTCATTCAAAGTGCGGATGATGAAATCGTTCACCCCTGGATACTTCACAAAATATTCCTGGATGATCGTCTGCGCTTCTTCGGGGGTAATTTCCAGCCGCTGCGCCAGCCCATACACGCCCATGCCGTACATGATGCCGAAGTTGATCTCCTTGGCGCGCCGGCGCAGCTCCGGCGTCACCGCTTCGGGCGGTACGCCGAACACATTGGCCGCCGTGGCCCGGTGCACATCCTCCCCGTTTTGAAACGCCCTGATCAGGTTTTCATCTTTGCTCAAATGCGCCATGATGCGCAGCTCGATCTGCGAATAGTCGGCGTCGAGGATTTTCCAGCCGGGCTTGCCGGGAATAAACGCACGCCGAATCTGCCGCCCGATTTCGGTGCGGATGGGGATGTTCTGCAAATTCGGATCGCTGGACGACAGCCGTCCCGTCGCCGCCACCGTCTGGTTGTACGACGTGTGCACGCGACCGGTGCGCGGATTGATCAGCCTCGGCAGCGCATCTACATAAGTGCTTTTCAACTTGCTGATTTCCCGATATTCCAGCAATTTGCGCGGCAGCTCGTAATCTTTCGCCAGCTTCTCCAAAACCGCCGCATCGGTGCTGTAGCCGGTTTTGGTGCGCCGGCCGGTCGGTAGTTTCAGCTTTTCAAATAAAATTCTCGCCAGTTGCTGCGTGGAATTGATATTGAACCGTTCGCCGGCCATTTCATAAATGGTTTCTTCCAGCGCCCGGAGCTGCTGCTCCATGTCGCGCGACATGGCTTCCAGATACGGCCGGTCCAACGCCACGCCGGTTTCTTCCATGTGCACCAGCACCGGGATCAGTGGGATTTCGACTTCCTGAAACAGCTCCCAAAGGCCCGCCTCTTTCAGCCGCGGCTCGAACAGCCGGCGCAGCCGCTCGGTCACGTCGGCGTCTTCGCAGGCATAGCGCGCCACCAGATTGAGCGGCACATCCCGCATGCTGATCTGCTTCTTGCCCTTGCCGATCAGCTCCGACGTGGGAATCTTTTTGATGTTCAAATGCTCCAGCGCCAGCAAATCCAGGTTGTGCTGCCGGCCGGTCGGATTCAGCAGATACGACGCCAGCATGGTGTCGAAGCGCAGTCCGCGCACCCGGATGCCGTACTGCGACAGCACCAGGATATCGTACTTGGCGTTTTGCGCATTTTTGGCCAGACTTTCATCGCTCAAAATCGGGCCCAGCGCCTCGCGCAGGTCGATTTCCCCGCCCTGTTTCGGCTGCATGGTCAAATGCGCATACGGATCGGCCCCCTCGGGCGGCGCGCTGACCGGCACATAAAACGCCTCGCCCTCCTTGCAGCTAAAAGAAAATCCCACGATTTCCGCCATCATGGGATTCTGCGAGGTTGTTTCCAGATCGAATGTGAAATGCCCCGCCTGCTCCAACTTGTCAACGAGCGCCCGCAACTGTGGCTCATCGCGCACCGTGTGGTAATGGGTGGTATCGATTTTGGTTTCGCCGGCGATGCGGTCCATGAGCGAGGCGAATTCGAGCCGGGTGAACAACTCCAGGGTCTTCTGCTGATCCGGCTCCTTGAGGCGCAATTGGTCGAGATCCAGATCGATGGGCACATTCGTATCCAGCGTGACCAGTTGCTGCGAGACGCGCGCCTGGTCGGTGTTCTGGCGCAAACTTTCGCGCACGCTGTTGGAAGCCACTTCATCGAGGTGATCGAGCAGATTGTCCAGCGAGCGGTATTCGCGCAGCAGGCTTTGCGCCGTCTTTTTGCCGACTTTGGGCACGCCCGGGATATTGTCGCTGGAATCGCCCACCAGGGCCAGAAAATCCCGGATTTGCTCCGGCGGCACGCCCATTTTTTCTTCCACTTCCGGCGGCCCCAGGATTTCCGCCTCATCGATGCGCCGGCGGAGATTGTAAATCTTAATATCGGAATCCACGAGCTGCATCAGGTCTTTGTCGCTGGTGACCAGAAACACCTGCAGCCCGCGTTCTTTGGCTTTCAGGGCCAGCGTCGCCAGAATATCATCGGCTTCATAACCGGGCACCTCGATGATCGGAATGCGCAGCGCCTCGATGACCTGTCGCAGAATCGGCAGTTGCTCGGACATTTCGTCCGGCATTTTTTCGCGCGTGGCCTTGTATGCTTTGTAGGCTTTGTGGCGGAAGGTCGGCTCCGATGTATCGAAAACAACCGCGATATAGTCCGGCTTTTCCTCGTCAAAAATCTTGAACAGCGTGCGGATGAATCCGTAGATCGCGCTGGTGTTTTCTCCGCGTGAGTTGATCAGCGGATTTTGAATAAAGGCAAAATAGGAGCGATAAGCCAGCGCCGAACCGTCGATCAAAAACAGCTTTTGGCCTTTTTGTTCACTCATGATCACAGAATTTAGCAGAAAAATGGTTGAATGTCAACTCATTTTATTTTACAGGTTTTCTAATAGTTAGCTCACGTCGATGACGATGGTTCTCCCGGCTCGGCGACTTCTGCGTCAGTCTCCCAAAAGGTCCTTGCGATGCCGATAGGGTGTTTTCTCGTTGGACTTTTTCAGAAATTTGTTATTTTATGGCGATTTCGGAACGAGCATTTAAAATGCCGCTCCGGCCTTTTCATTGACCTCGCAAAAGCTGGAAACAGCACGGACAGAGGGATGTTTTTTTAAGCATTGCTCGTCCCCTCCCGGGGAAGGGGGCGAGAAAGCCGGGACTCGATCAGTAGCCGTGCATGCTGAAATCGCTACCCATGCAAGCGAAACCAACATCCGCGTTTGATCCGCGCCAATCCGTGGCTTATTTTATATTTTAAAGATTTTAGCGCTGCCCATTGCAGCACGTGTCCGTTTTATGCGGAAGCACTTTGCCAAATGAACAAAATCCTCGTGAACGATGAAACGCATAGAGGAGTACCACCATGCAGCAGCAACCGCCACAAACACAGCAGATCAACATCGAGCTGGGTGAGAAGGAATCGGAAGGCATCTACTCCAATCTGGCGCTGATTTCTCACTCCCCGGCTGAATTTGTGATCGATTTCACGCGGCTTTTGCCGGGCGTGCCGCGCGGCAAAGTGTACGCCCGCATTATTATGACGCCCCAGCACGCTAAATCATTTTTGTTAGCGCTGCAGGAAAATATCGAAAAATACGAAAACGAATTCGGTGAAATCAAACTGCACGGCAATGAGCCGGGACGGCAATTTGGATTTTCACCGGCTCCGGAAACCAAAGAGGAGTAAGCATCCATGGCCGAGAAACAACGCGTTTTGTTTGTGTGCACCCACAACTCCGCGCGCAGCCAGATGGCCGAAGGCCTGCTGCGCCACCTCGCCGGCGATCGGTTTGAGGTGTACAGTGCCGGCACGGTCGCCACTCGCGTCAATCCGTTCGCCATCCGCGCCATGGCCGAGCGCGGCATCGACATCTCGCAGCATACTTCCGATCATATCGACCGTTTCATGGGTCAGGATTTCGATATCGTCATCACGGTTTGTGATCATGCCAGGGAAACCTGTCCTTATTTTCCGGCCACGCGCGAACAACTGCACTGGAGTTTCGAAGACCCCGCAGCAGCACAGGGATCGGATGAAGCTATCTTGCAAGAATTTCGACGCATACGCGACCAGATCGAACAACGAATCCGGGAATTTCTTGCGCAGCGCTCATGAATGGCTCTTCTCCCACCTCACGGCTGAGATGGTTATGGCACACCCTCGGCCCGGGCATTGCGGTGGCCGCCACCGGCGTCGGCGCCGGAGACCTGGTGGCGGCATCTGTCGCCGGAGCCAAATTCGGCACGGCGGTGCTCTGGGCGGCCGTCGTCGGCGCCGTTTTGAAATACACGGTCAATGAAGGCATCGCCCGCTGGCAACTGGCCACGCAAACCACCCTGCTGGAGGGCTGGACCCAAAAACTGCACCGCGCCATCTCGGCATACTTTCTCATTTACCTCGTGCTCTGGAGCTTTTTCGTCGCCGGTGCGCTGATCTCCGCCTGCGGTCTCGCAGGATACAGCTTGTTTGGCGTCGGCTCCGTGGCAATATGGGGGATGGTGCATTCATTGATTGCCGCTGCCCTGGTGTATTGGGGCCGCTACCGCTATTTTGAAGCCATGATGAAGTTTTTCATCGGCCTTATGTTTGTCGCCATCATTCTGTGTGCGGCGCTGATTGCGCCCGAAGTGGATGGCGTGCTGCAAGGCCTGGTGCTGCCGTCGCTCCCATCCGGCTCCACCAAATTCATTTTTGGCGTGATCGGCGGCGTCGGTGGCAGCGTTACCCTGCTCAGCTATGGCTACTGGATTCGCGAAAAAAACTGGCTCGGCGCGGAGCATCACACGCTTGTACGCGCGGATTTGATTACCGCATACGCGCTTACCGGCATTTTCGGCGTGGCTGTGATGATCATTGCCGCCGGCGTCAATCCCGAAGTCGCCACCGGCACCGCCATGGTGCTGGCGCTGGCCGATCGGCTGGCCGAAGTGCTGGGCCCGACGGGCAAATGGGTGTTTTTGGTGGGATTCTGGGGCGCGGTGTTCAGCTCGATGCTCGGCGTCTGGCAGGGGGTGCCCTATCTTTTTGCCGATTTCCTGCAGGCTTACCGCGGGCGCATTCCGGCGCGGGTCCGTACCGATTCACGTGCCTATCGCTGGTACCTGCTTTATCTGGCCTTTCCCCCCATGCTGGTCCTGATGTTTGGCCGACCGGTGGCCATGATCGTCCTTTATTCCATACTGGGCGCTTTGTTCATGCCGTTTTTGGCAGCCACCCTGCTTATTCTCAACAACCGGGCAGATTGGGTACACGCCCTTCGCAACCGGTGGTGGACGAATATTTTGCTTTCCCTCACTCTCGCGCTGTTTGCTTATCTTGGCTGGCAACAATGGCAGGCGATCTGGCAATAATCCGCCGGCAGCATTTTTCAGGATCATCAAAATCAGCCTCTTCCATAACGCCTTCGGGAAAACCTCAATGCGGGGGATCATCAAACCGGTTCAACTTGACATTGAGTGGAAATTTCTTTACCGTATCCCTCGAAGCGTTCTAAGCAAACTCA
>WFVT01000150.1 GCA_015491485.1 Candidatus Zhuqueibacterota bacterium | reverse complement strand
GGAATGGTAATGCTGGGGGAGGCCTCGCGGGGCAGGCTGATATAAGAGCGCCATCCGAGGATGACGAGAATGGCCATTAAGATAAAAATGACCGGTCTATGAAGTAACGAAAATCGTGTTAATTTCATCTTTGATCCTCAGCAACGGAAACGGATATCATTCTGGTTTCAGTTCATTTCGTATGGCAATCGGCTCGCCATCCACCAGTTCCCGGTGGCCCCGGACGATCAGCCGGTCGCCGAATGTCACTTCGCCCCGAATAAGCACTTCATTGCCGGAGCTGGCTACGATATCCACACTTTTGGCCCGGGCGCGGCCGTTGTCTGCAACAAAAACCTGTTTGCCGGATTCGGTCTCAATCAGCACATCGCGCGGCACGACAATGCCATTGGAAAATTGTTCTCGCACAATATGCAGCCGGGCAAGCATATTCGGTTTGATCAAGCCATCCCGGTTGCGGAGGCGCACCTCCACCGGAAAGGTGCGGCTCTGTGGATCGATGGTGGAACCGATAAAGGTGATGGTTCCCGGATACGTCCGGTCGCCCAGAATATCGATCCGGGTGATCACCGGCGAATCCATCCGGATGTCCGTTACATAGCGTTCCGGTACACCGGCAACAACGCGAACATAATCGATTTTGATCACCTCAGCCACACGCATGCCCGGGGAGACGAATTCACCAATATCTACATACCGATTGTCCAGAATACCGGATATCGGGCTGCGGATGGCGATTTTATCCAGGCGTGCTTTCAAAGCGCGCATGGCCGCTTCCGCCCGTTCAAAGGCGTATTTGCTGTCCAGATATTGCTGTTCGGCAATGGCCTTCTGAGCATACAAGTTTTTTTGCCGCTCAAAGCGAATTCGGGCCGATTCAAAAGCAGCGCGAGCTTCTTCGTAGGTTTTCCGCAACACTTCACTGTCAAGCTCGATGATGACATCGCCTTTTTTGACCCTTTCGCCCTTGCGGTAAGGAATGCGAACCACCTTCCCGGCTTCTTCTGCAGAAACGGTTGTAGCGATGTCCGCTTCCACGGTACCGGGCACTTCAATGTATTCCACAAATTCAGCCGGCTGGATTACCATGACTTCGACGTTGGTCGGTTTTTCTTGTCTGTCGCCAATGGTAAAGGACTCCAGGTCAGACGCCCCGGTTTCATCCCCACAACCGGTCATGGTCATGCTTGCTGCGCCCAGCAGCAACGCTGCCCCGAAACTCCACAGCATCGTTTTTTTCATAGCACTCTCCACGGTGAACTAATTTATCCCCGATGACTGACTGAGATCGAATTTTTGCGATAATATGCCCATGGCGCGAAATAGCTGCGCTTTGAGCACATGGTGTTCATAAACAAACTGGTAAAAATTGGACTGCGCCTGGTTCAGTGCGACCCGCGCATCGCCAAGATCCAGATAAGTGGACTGCCCTTCACGGTACCGGAGATTGGCCAGCTCCACCGCGCGGCGCGCCTGAACCATATTCTGCTGCTGCGCTTCAATACTTTTTTCCGCTTCACGGAGACTGAACAATAACGACTTGATTTGTAACCGGATTTGTTCCTTCAGCTTCTCCAAATTGTACACCGCTTTGCGGTATTCGGCTCGCGCCTGGTCGATTTGGGCATACGTGCGCATGCCATCGAAAATCGGTAGAGAGAGCTGGATGGAAGCGCTGAGGCTGTTTTTAAATCCTTGCGGGCCGGGATCAAACCGGTCACTTTGCGCCTGAGTTTGCCAGGAGCTGTTCAAATACAGTTTGGGCAAAATATTCGCCCGCACAATACCGATATTTTGCTTCCGCATTTCCGCTTCCAGTGCAAATTGATTGAGTTCCGGTCGCCGCTGCATGGCAATAGCCACTGCCTCTTCCAGTGTGGGCAGCGGTTCCGGTTGATAGTGCAAGGAATCGGTCAGTAGAAATGCTTGATCCTGAGGAAAATCGATAATATCGGTTAAATTGTTCAACGCGATCTGGTAGCGATTTTCCGCGCTGAGAACGAGAGGCTGAAGATTCACCGTTTCCACAAACGCGCGCAAGGTATCGAATTCCGAGACCTGCCCCTGTTGGTAGAGCAAGCGGGCGTTCCGTAGATGCTCCAGTGCCTGTTCATAGGTCTGACGGTTGACATCCACCAGTTTTTTCGCCAGCAGCACCTGAAAATACGCGTCGATGGTGGCTAAAATGATATTGTCACGGGTCGCCCGGAACCCTTCCTCACTGAATTGGCGAAACAGTCGCGCCACTTTCAATGCGCGGCCGATTTTTCCGGCCTGATATAGCGGCTGCTGCAAATTGATCGTTGCCGAGAACACATTGATATTTCCCACCCGAAACGCGGTCTGTTCCCCGGTAAGCGGATTGGGGAAAAAGAATACCGGACGCTGAATGTTGCGGATGTAAAGCGCATCAGCGGAAATGTTGGGCAGCGCGTCGGCAACCGCTTCCCGAACTTTTGCGCGTGCGGCTTCATAGTCGGTTTTTGCCATGAGGACATCTTCGTTGCGTTCCAGAGCCCGCGCAATGGCCTGTTTAAGGGATAATGCCTGCTGGGCGGTAGCGCTTAGCGGCAATCCCCAGACAGTGAAAAGGAAAATGAACCATCCAGTCCAAAATCGGTTGCGCCATCGGATTACTTGTATCACGTCGATCGTCTCCTTAAAAATCGGTTGCTATCTCCGAAGAGGGCCAGAATCATCGAATCCAACCGGGATTATGCCCAAATGTTTCTGCCGGAGGCCCGAAAACATTTCGTGCAGGGCGTCCGTGCAACAGGCGAAGGATACAGTCGTTTTGAGTTGATCTCAAACCGTTTTGTTCCTACGGATTTTTGCAGCAGCCCAGTTGCGGCTCAATCGGTTGATAAGCTCATCGGCCGAAAGCAAATGCATCGCCATCGGCATGGACATCATCCTCGAAGTACGCCGTGAAGGAAAACTTGTTTCACCAATCCGGCAGATGCTTCAAAATTTTGGTCGTCGCACATAATTACTTCGCAAACCTGGCTGTAAATCAACCCGAACAGGGTACGCGCCAGCCGTCTGGGATCAGTTTCGATAATTTCACCGGAACGCATGGCCTCCTGTAGAATGTTTGCCAGGAACTGAACACTTTCTTCGATATTCGCCTGCAGCCGTTGCTGGATATCTCCATAAAAGTGATTCATTGGCTGATGCACTTCGATGGAAAAAATTTTAAAATGGTTTTCATGGCTCCGGAAAAACGCAAAACATACATCGATGTATCGCTCGATTTTTTCCTTGCCTGTTTTTGCCGTCGCCAGCGCCTGCTGAATCATATCCTGAAAATACCGGCGTCCTTCCTCGAGCAGGGTGAAAAAAAGCTCTTCTTTGCTGGAAAAGTAGTTGTAGATGGTTCCTTTGCCGAACTCCGCCGCTTCGGCAATCTCGTCCAGGGTGGCACGCTCGAATCCCTTCTGGGCAAAAATCCGGCTGGCCGCATCCAGGATCGCCTGGCGGCGCTGCCATTTTTCACGTTCTTTGCGAGGTAAATCCGTGGGAATATTCATAATCTCGACTCTCTGGTCATTGTGTGACTGACGGGTCATCTCATGACTAAATGGTCAAGAATGTAATGAATTCTCAGCAGGAGTCAAAGCTTTTTTTTGCATTTGAACGGATTTTTAGTGTCAGCTCGATTAAAATCCGGGCGTGACAGGCTGATATGTGCCAATTGGTTTTTTCAACTCGTGCGGATCCCCGCTATCTTCCATTCACCGCCTATGGATCGGCCCAACGACGTCATTGTATCGATCAAAATTGGCTTGACAGGGGACGTGAAAATTGGTAAACTGAAAAGCAAAAGTGGTTGCAAAAAAACATCACTCACCGGTTTTGTAAACAGTAAATCGTATGCATTCCAGAGGGGCTGTCCAAAAACCGAAGAAGTCCCTCAAAACCGTCATGACCGCGGATGCGGGCATCCTGGAGAAACCATCCTTTAAGAATTCCCGCTTTCTTCGCGGGAATGGCGCTGAATGGAGATTTTTTGGACGGTCCCCCAAAATGCGTTTGAAAAGCACGTCATACCGCATTTCATCAAAACCGGTTTCGTTCAAATGAGGAAATGTCATGATGGAATCCCTTCCGCCGATTGATCCAAAATACCACATTCAAACCCAGCCGTTGAATCCGCCTCCGAGACTCCTTTTGGGGCCCGGTCCGTCCAATGCGCATCCCCGGGTGTTACAAGCCTTGGCCATGCCGTTGGTCGGCCATCTGGATCCGCAATTTATTCATCTTATGAATGAAATTCAGGATCTATTGCGTTATGCCTGGCAGACCCGCAATCCCCTGACCATCCCGGTCAGCGGTACCGGCAGCGCCGCCATGGAAGCGACCCTTGCCAATCTCGTAGAGCCGGGAGATGTTGTTTTGGTGGGAGTGAACGGCTATTTCGGAGAACGCCTGGTCGATATGGCCGGACGATACGGCGCAAAGGTAAAACGACTGGAAAAGCCCTGGGGTGAGGTGTTTACTCTACAAGAATTAAAACAGGCCATCGAACAAGAAAAACCGGCGATTCTGGCGCTGGTGCATGCTGAAACCTCCACCGGTGCAAGACAGCCTCTGGAGGGCATCGCCGAGCTTTGCCGCAAACACGATTGTTTGCTGTTGGTGGATACGGTGACCAGCCTCGGCGGTGTTCCGCTGTTTATCGATGCATGGGGCATCGACGCGGCGTATAGCGGCAGCCAAAAATGCTTGAGCTGTCCGCCGGGCATCGCGCCGCTGACGTTCAACGAGCGGGCGGCCGATAAATTGCACCGCCGCAAACAAAAAGTGGCCAACTGGTATCTGGATTTGACTCTGGTCAGCCGGTACTGGGGAAGTGAACGCACTTATCATCATACCGCTCCGATAAGCATGAATTATGCCTTCCGTGAAGCGCTTCGGCTGGTGGCCGAGGAAGGCTTGCAGGCGCGCTGGCAGCGCCACCAGGAAAATGCTGAAAGATTGTGGGAGGGACTGGAAGCGCTTGGCTTGCAGTGCCACGTGCCGGAAAGTCTGAGGCTCCCATCGCTGACCACCGTCCGTATCCCGGAAGGGGTGGATGGAAAAAAAGTTGCACAATTTCTGCTTTCCGAATTTAATATTGAAATTGCCGGGGGCCTCGGGCAGTTGGCAGGCAAGGTATGGCGCATCGGACTCATGGGCTACAACAGTCGCAAAGAAAATGTGGCGTTGTTACTTCATGCATTGAAAGAAGCTCTTCAACATCTGAAAGCATAGCAGGAGATTGGGGTGAGTGGTAAATTCGAGCCGTTCCGTTATTCGAAAGAGAAGCTGGACGACTTTTTCGCCGAGCTGAAAAAGCGGATTGATGGCGAGGTGCGCACCGACCGTTACAGCCGGGTGCTGTATAGTACCGATGCCAGTATTTATCAGGTGATGCCGCTGGGTGTGCTCATCCCCCGGTCGGTTGAAGATGTGCAGGCGGCGGTCACCCTGGCATCGCAATTCGGTGTACCGATTTTGCCGCGCACCGCCGGCACCAGTCTTGCCGGGCAAGCCGTCAATGAAGCACTGGTGATCGATTTCACGCGGCATCTGGATCGCATCATCGAAATTCAGCCGGAAGAGCGATGGGTTCGAGTGCAACCGGGCCGCGTGCTGGATGAGCTGAATATCGAACTGGCGAAATACGGCTTACAATTCGGTCCGGATCCCGCCAGCAGCAACCGGTCGGCGATAGGAGGGATCGTCGCCAACAATTCCACCGGCAGTCATTCCATTCTTTACGGGATGACAGCGGATCATTTGTTGGAAGTTAATGTGATTCTGAGTGATGGTTCGGAGGCCACCTTCGGGCCGGTAGGAGCTGCGGAACTCGCGCAGAAAAAGGCGGGCGGATCTTTTGAAAACACCATTTATCGTGAATTCGATAGAATCATTCAAGAAAATGAGAACGTGATTCGTGAGCATACACCAAAGCACTGGCGGCGCTGTGGGGGGTATAATCTTGACCGATTTGTGGAAGGGCCGCCGTTTCGATATCCGCGGGATCCGCGCTTTAATCTGGCCCAAATCATTTCGGGTTCGGAGGGAACGCTTGCCGTCATCACCGAAGCAAAATTAAACCTTGTCCCCAGGCCCAAACACACCGCTCTCGCCATTGTCCAGTTTGATGCACTTTATGATGCGCTCGCTGCCACGCCCGTGATTCTAGAAACCGAGCCATCAGCAGTCGAGTTGCTGGACCAGCTTGCCTTGCGGCTAAGCCGAAATATCCCTGAATATGCGAGGTTGATTCAAACGTTTATCAGCGGTGATCCGTACTGTGTGCTGATTACCGAGTTTTACGGCGATACACCGCAAGAAGCGGCGGCAAAAGTGGAGCGGCTGCAACGCCATTTGCAGAAGCAGCGCGTCGGGACGGCAATCATTCCGGTGATCCAACCCGAGCACCAGGCCAATGTGTGGGCGGTTCGCAAGGTCGGGCTTGGCCTGATCATGGGCATGAAAGGCGATCACAAACCCCTTCCGTTTATAGAAGATGCAGCGGTACCGGTGGAACATCTCGCCGATTATGTCACTCAAATTGAGAAATTTTGCCATGATCTCGGAAATCAGGTGACCTATTACGCCCATGCCAGCGCCGGCTGCATTCACATCCGCCCCGTGATTAACGCAAAAGATGCGGCGGATGTGGCCAAACTGCCGAAAATCAGTCAGTTTGCGGTTGAGTTGCTTGGCCAGTATGGCGGCGCTTTATCCAGTGAACACGGGGACGGCCGTTCCCGGAGCTGGCTGAACGAGCAGTTTTTTGGCCGCGAGATGTACGCACTCTTCAAACAGGTCAAACAGATTTTCGATCCGAAAGGCATCTTGAACCCCGGCATCATTGTCGATGCACAGCCCATGACGGACAATTTACGCTATGGTCCCGGTTATTCCACCATTCCGTTGAAAGAACACCTGGATTTCAGCGAGGATCAGGGATTTGCCCGTGCTGTGGAAATGTGCAACGGCGCCGGGATTTGCCGCAAGCGGACCACCGGGACCATGTGCCCGAGTTTCATGGCCACCCGGGATGAAATGCACAGTACCCGCGGTCGCGCCAACGCGCTGCGGGCCGCACTTTCCGGCTGGCTTCCGCCCGAAGAGTTTACCAGTCCGCGGATGTATCAGGTGCTGGATCTGTGTATCGAGTGCAAGGGCTGCAAAGCCGAATGCCCTTCTTCGGTGGACATGGCCAAAATCAAATTTGAATTTCTGGCGCATTATTACGAAAAGCATGGCGTGCCGCTGCGCGCCAGGTTGCTCGGGAATTTTCATGTCTGGCAAAAGCGGGCGAGGCGCTTCAAAGCGCTGGCCAACTTCGGCGCAAGCCATCCGCTGATGCGGCATTTTCTCGAAAAAGTGATCGGATTGACCCGGGAACGGAGCCTGCCCCGGTTTGCCGGGCAGGACTTTCTCGAATGGTTCGATCGGCGACGGACGGCTTCGCAATCCACCGCTCCGCAAACGGTTGTCCTTTTTCATGACTGCTTCAATACCTATCATGAACCGGATGTGCTAATCGCGGCGGTCCAGGTTCTGGAAGCCGCCGGGTACCGGGTGGTGCTCTCAGGGCATGAATGCTGCGGACGGACCATGATTTCAAAAGGCCTGGTCGATGAAGCCCGGGCGGCAGCCCAGGAAACCGTACGCACCTTGATGGCATTCGCTGAGCAGGGGATCCCTATCGTTGGCCTTGAACCGAGCTGTTTACTGACTTTGCGAGATGAATACCGCTATCTTCTGCCTGATCAAAATGCTGTGAATACAGTCAGTCAAAACAGTTTTTTGTTGGAAGAGTTCCTGATGCCCAGGCTGGAATCCGGTGAAGTGCGTCTGTCGATCCTTGCGGAGCCGAGACCGGTCATACTGCACGGTCATTGCCACCAAAAAGCGCTGGTTGGCACCGCCGCCACGCAGCGATTGTTAAATCTGGTCTCCACAGAAGGCGTCGAAGAAATCGATTCGGGATGCTGTGGTATGGCAGGTTCGTTCGGCTATGAAAAAGAGCATTATGAAATTTCCATGGCCATCGGCGAGCGGCGGCTGTTGCCACGCATCCGCTCTGCATCGGAGCGGGCGCTCATTGCAGCCCCGGGATTCAGTTGCCGGAGCCAAATTGAGCATGGCGCCGGACGGCGGGCTTTGCATCCGGTACAAATCCTGCGCGACGCGATCAAAAGCTGAGGAGCGGCGGGATGGCCCGAAAAAAGAGCGACAAACGTCGAGCCAGCCGGCAGCCGGTCCGCGGGAGGTCCCGGGAATGGGGAGAACGCTTATCGCGCCTGACAACCGGCTGGCGGGCAGTCGGTATTCTATGGATTGCCGGACTCATTGCCTTTGCTCCAACGATAACATTCGACTTTACCGGTTATGATGAT
This sequence comes from Candidatus Zhuqueibacterota bacterium, assembly GCA_015491485.1. GTDB lineage: Bacteria > Zhuqueibacterota > Zhuqueibacteria > Zhuqueibacterales > Geothermadaptataceae > Hydrothermovivens. Next base: position 7,979 of record WFVT01000150.1, on the reverse strand, counting down.
GATGCGTTGATCGTCAATCGGCTGGAACAATGGCAAACCGATTTCTCGCCGCTCCGATTTTTTACCGAACCGACGTTGCTGAACCCCGACCAGACGCCGTTTTACCGGCCTCTGCTCATGTTCTCTTTTTGGCTCGATGCGCAATTCAGCGGCGGACAGCCAATGGGATATCACCTGTCCAATCTCTTCTGGCATCTGGTTGCCGTGTGGATGTTATTTTTCATGCTGACCGGTCTGTTCAAAGAGCGGAGTCCGGCTTTGATGATAACGCTGATTTTCGCCGTGCATCCGCTGAATACGCAGGCGGTCGCCTGGCTTCCCGGCCGTAATGATGTGTTGCTGGGCATTGCGGGCTTTTCCAGCATTGCGTTTTGGTTGCGTTGGCTGAAATCACGTAAAAATGTATATTTCTACGGCCACTTACTTTTGTTTCTTGCGGCGCTGTTTATCAAAGAAACCGCGGTTGCGCTTCCTCTTGTTGCCGTTCTGGCATGGATCACGATCGCGAATGCACCGGCACCGAGGCTGTTCGGCTGGTCGCTTGCCGGCTGGCTGATTGCGGGTTCGGTGTGGTGGATGTTCCGTATGCAAGTTTTCGGCGGCGCAGCCACGTTGAAAAACGTGGCGGTAGCCGGTCCCTTTGAAATATTGGTGGGACTCAGCATGTATGCCGTCAAAGCTGTGGTGCCGTTGTATCTTTCGCCGTATCCGATCAGCCGGGACATGAACCTTATTTGGTTGATTGCAGCGGTCTTGTTGCTCATTATGCCCGGTTATTGGGGCTTTCGCGAGAAACGGCTTGCCTGGTTTGGCGCCGGTTGGTTTATTCTTTGGCTGCTGCCGACGTTTGTTCAGGGCGCTGAAGAGGTAAATTTCCTGGAACCACGGGCTTACGTGGCGCTGCCCGGCTTATGGCTCGTATTGACGCAGATTCAATGGCGGAAGGCGCCGATACCGAACCCTGCGGGCCGTGTGCTCATCACAGGCCTTGTCCTGGGATTTGTTGTACAAACGTGGACTTACGCTCAGGCGTTTGCCAATCCGGCGTCATTCTGGGAGACCATGCGCCGCCGGTCGCCGGAGTCGGTATTCACCTATTACGGGCTTGGAAATTGGTATATGCAGAAGCAGGATTATGCCGCCGCTGTGGAGGCTTACCGGCAAGCGGTGACGATCAAACCGGATTACAGCAGGGCCTGGTACAACATGGGAAACGCCTATTTTCAAATGGGCGACCTGGAAGAGGCGGAGGCGGCTTATTTGCGAAGTCTTCAGATCCGACCCAATTTTCAAAAGGCACAGCAAAACCTGGCTGCGGTGTATTTTAACCGCGCCAATCAACTGCGGCAACGCGGCCGTTCCGGTGAAGCGATCGCCTTTTATCAGAAAGCATTGCAATGGCACCCCGGATTCATCCAGGCTTACAACAATCTGGCGGTTTTGCTGTCTGAAATAGGGCGGAATAATCAGAGTCTGGTGTTGCTCAAGCGCGCTCTGGCTTTAGACCCCAATCGGCCGGAAACCCACCTGAATTTGGCGATTGTTTATTTTGCCCGAAATGAATTTCAGCGCGCAGCCCGGCATGCCGACCGCGCCTTGCAACTCGGCGCCGTGGTTGACAGCACCTTTCTGCAAGCACTATCGCCTTACCGGCAATCATTTTCAACGCTGCCCGGCCCAAATCGCCAAAATCAATAGCGTTGATAACGAGCGGATATCCGATGCCGGCATCGACCGCGGCCGGAAAGCTGGGGAGCGGACCGCAAGCGCCGCCGGGTTCATTTATACACTCTGGAGGTTCATCATGAAAACCATGGTTTGTTTGGGAATCATCGCCGTCGGCATGCTTGCCGCCGATGTTCACGCGCAGGAGGGGATTTCGATCGGCGGATCGGTTGGCTATTACCGGGCTTCGCTGGATCGGATCGATTCCGGATTCGATGCGGCTCGTGCAAACGGCGCCGCCATCGAAAATACCAACGGCGGAATCATCGTCAGCGGCTACATTGCTTACCGCGTTTCGCCTAAATTTTCGTGGCGGGTCAGTCTGGGCTTGTGGCGCGATCAGGCTCGCGGCACGGCAACAGATGTCGGAGGCGAAATTCAAATTACCAATCAAGTGCAGCTTTTACCGGTTTTGCTGGGTGCGCAGTATTTTTTCACCTCCGAACGGGCGCTTTTCCGGCCATATATCGGGGGCGCTGCAGGCATGGTCCTGGTTCGCAATGTGGTTACCGTTCTATTGAGCGTCATTGATGAACCGCCGGCATTGAGTTCAAGTGCCGGCACCGGCAGCGATTTCATGACATTCCCGTTTGCGGGATTGCAGATTCGTACTTTCGACCCACTTTATCTTTTTCTGGAGGCCGGATACAAATTCAGCAATTTTGCCGTAATCAGCAGAGATTCGGTTACAGGTGAGTCGGAACAGGGAACGGTGAGCCTCAATGGAGCGGTTTTTAGTGTCGGAATGCAGTTGAATTTGTGAGACTGTTTTTGTTATGGAAAAACCGGCCCCCGGCGGCTGCAGAAAGTGTTTCATACATGGGCAGCAAACCAGTTCCATTTGAGCATCGGCGATGCGTGATCCTGAAAGAGTGATTGCGAATCAGCGGAAAAAGTGTATATTAGAAAATGTCCTTAATATGGAATGTTCCTTCAATCAGGTAAAAAGCCAGTATATGGGCCGGAGGGTAAAGCCATGCGCCTCGTTGCAATATTCGCGCTCTTTTTGATGATGGTTTCACCGGTCTCAGCTCAAGTGTCTGTTTCCATAGGCGGCAATTTGGGCACTTATTCACCCAAGCTGGATGTGGTGGACGACATTCTGAGCGAGGCTGAAGCACAGGGGGCGCAAAGTGCCCGTTCGGGGACTAATCGGACATTCGGTGCCAGTTTCGACTTTTCCATGACCGAAAAACTGCATCTGCGGCTTTCTTATTCCTTTTGGAAACGGCAGTATTCCTGGAGCTCGATGGAGAACGGCGAGACCAAAAATTCGGTCATGAATCTTACCATTGAGCCGATCTTGATCGGTTTTCTATTTTATATGAGTCCGCCTGAGAATAAAAGCCGTTTCTACTTTGGCACGGATGTCGGCGTTTTTCGAACCACGCTGAAAATCGATAACGAATTCATCAGCCCCGATGCCACCGATTATTTCGCCGGCAGTCAGGGGAATACGTATGCACTGCATCCGTTCTTTGGATTCGAATACCGGCTGATGAAACCGGTGAAGCTCTATTCAGAACTCTCCTATTTCATGGGCGAATACGAGCCGCAGGAAGTGGACTTGATCAAAACGCGTATCGGGCGGGAACGGCTCAATTTGGATGGAATGCACTGGCAGGGTGGCGTGAAACTGGTGTTCTGATCCCTGCCGCATGATATTACGATGCCCCGGCATCGCAGGCAGGTGCGGTAATCGGAAAGCGATGTTTTATCGAAGATAACCGCTGTTTGAATGCGCAGACCCGTTGCAAGGTTCAGGAACGAGCAGGAATTTCTCCTTGTGTCTGCGTTTGTTGTCCGCAATGATGGATTCCCTTTCCGGCGGGGCAATAACCGGCGAGAGCAAGCGGCGCGAATCCGGAGCGTCGGAACCCCAAAAATCAGGTGAAAATGGTCGATTACGATCAAATCATTGTTCATTACCACGAAGTTGCTCTTAAAGGCGGCAATCGAGATCTATTTGAAAAACGGTTAAAACGCAATATCGCCACGGCATTGCGGCCGTATGGCATTCACAGCGTCATGCGTCTGCGCGGCCGCATGATCGTCTCGTTAAATCCCAATGCAAACCGGCCGGCAATTCTTGAAGCTTTACAGCGGGTGTTCGGAATTGCCTATTTTGCCCCGATTTCGCTTGCCGAACAGCGTATCGAAGCCATCCAACGCCGCGTGCTGGAGCATCTCGGCGATCGCCGGTTCACAAGTTTCAAAGTGGATACGCGCCGCTCACAAAAATCCTTTCCCATGAATTCAATGGAAGTGAACCGCGTGATCGGCGCTGCGGTGCAAGCCGCTACCGGCGCAAGAGTGGATCTGACTGACCCCGAACTTACAATCCATATCGAAATATTTGATAATCAGGCAGCGATTTTCACGGAAAAGCTGTCCGGCGCCGGAGGACTGCCGGTAGGAACCGGGGGAAAAGCGGTCAGTTTGTTGTCGTCGGGAATCGATTCGCCGGTGGCTTCATTTAAAATCATGAAGCGCGGTATTCAGATCATTTTTGTTCATTTTCACAGCGTTCCCTATACCAGTGTAGCCTCCAAAGACAACGTGGAACGGATTGTGGAAATTTTAAATCAGTACCAGTATCATTCCCGGCTGTATCTCATTCCGTTTTTGGAGTATCAGCAGCGCATTACCAGTGTGGTGCCTGCGCCGTATCGCGTGATCATGTACCGGCGGGCCATGTTACGCATGGCGGAAGCCGTAGCGCTGCGTCACAAAGCATTGGCGCTGGTGACCGGCGAAAACGTGGCTCAAGTGGCATCACAGACCTTGCCCAACATGCGCGCCATCAATGAAGTCGCAAGCCTGCCGATCTTGCGCCCCCTCGCCGGCGATGATAAAATCGAGATTATCGAGAAAGCACGGGAGATCGGCACTTATGAGATTTCCACTGCGCCATACGAGGACTGTTGCTCTCTGTTTGTACCCGGTAATCCGGAAACTCGCGCCAACCTGAAGCGAGTTCGCGAACTGGATGCTCAACTGGATCACGATACGCTGGTGAAAGAAGCCATTGAAGCCGCGGAGGTGAAGGAATTCCGGTGGTTTAAGGAGGAGGAGACAGAGACGGCATGAACCGTTACGGGAAGCCTTTTGCAAAAGGAGAGCCGGTTCTAATTTTAGATCGAAAAGATCGCGAATATTATGCCATACTCGAAAAAGATAAGGTAACCAACATTCGCGGTGATTTATTGCAGCACAATGCGATTATCGGCCGACAGGAAGGTTTTGTGCTGCAATCGCAACGCGGAACGCCTTACCGCATTTTCCGGCCAACCCTGGGGGAACACACCCGGCTTATGCCCCGCGGAGCGCAAGTGATTTATCCGAAAGACATTGGCATGATTTTGATCTGGGCGGATATCTATCCCGGCGCTACGGTTGTGGAATGCGGCCTGGGTTCCGGCGCCATGACCGCCGCCCTGCTGCGCGCGGTGGGACCGCGAGGAAAAGTCATCAGCTATGAAGTGCGCGGCGATTTCATCCGCAATGCCACGCGTAATCTTTACAATTTTCTCGGCGAGAAAAAGAACCATACCATCCGTCAGCTCGATATTTACGAGGAATTCATCGATGACAACGTCGATCGGCTCATTCTGGATGTTCCCGAACCCTGGCGTGCTATCGAACGGGCGGCGGAGCATTTGCGTCCGGGGGCGATCGTATGTTCGTATTCTCCGACGGTTTTGCAAGTCAAAGAAACCGTAGATACGTTACGCCGCCTCAAATGCTTCACTCACCTTCAAACTTTCGAGACCCTGTTGCGCGAGTGGAATGTGGAGGGATTGAGCGTCCGCCCCAATCTGCGCATGGTGGCGCACACCGCATTCTTGACGTTTGCCCGCAAATTACAGCTCGCCGACGAACAGTAAACCGTCATGCCTCGAATTCAGCCCCCACGAAACTGGATAGGATTTTATAAATTATAGGTATTCGAAAGTGAATTTTTCGACATAGCCTCTTTTCCTGTCTCATGGCATCCAACCGAAAGCCGTTTACAGCCCTCTCATTTTTTCAGTCCGGTCCTATCTTGCAAAGCCGGAGATCGCATTCTACCTTCTTCCAGACATTAGCGTGCCTGTTTTAAAGCTTTTTAAAATATGTCCGATGTGATTAACAGCAAACGCAGAAAAATGGCGCAGCACATGGATCGTGTTCGGGTGCGGTGAAGGACGACAATGAGGGTGAATTCGGAGACGGAACCGGGACGACTGTGGATAACGATGGATTCGGGCCGCAATGGAAACGAGACTGGAGACGGTGTTGCAAACGATAATGGCGGTGGTTCCCCTCTGTGCTGCGCATTTTTCTTTTTTATTTCCATTTTGCTTCCTCACCAAGCTTCAAATTCAAACTCATCCTTGACTCCCAAATTGCCGATTCAATGATTAGATTCTTCCCAGCGATGAACAACTTGCCGGAAGGCAAATATCGGTAAACCAATAGCCAATGAAGGTAGGACTCTCGGTATGCGTCAAAATAACGGACAACGCGATTCCAATGCCGTACAAACCGCCCCGGCTGCGGGTGTGCAATTGGAGTATTTTTTGTGCAATCATGATGAGTTGCCCTCCAGGCTGGATAAGGATGTAATCCGTATCGGTTCTTCGCGGAAGAATGATATTTGTATTCCCGGCGAAGGCATTCAGCCGCACCATTGCACGTTAAGACGCGATCGGGGACAGTGGGTGCTGGAAGTACAGGAAGGAAGCCGGGTGTGGATCAACGACCGCAGAGTCAAAGGCACGGTTCAATTGCCCCCTCAGTCGATTATTTTTTTAGGCGAATTAATGGGCCCCGGTATCCGGCTGATAGAGAACGGCCAGAAGGGGGGAGAGGCGTTCCTTTCCATGACGTTGCGCGACATGCGTGCCGCGCGCTCGAATTTGATGGCGGCGGCGGCCCGGGCAGCGGCTGAAAAACCTTACCAGCGTAAGGTGGTGAGCCGGTGGTTTCACCGTCTGGATCAAAAATACCGCAAGCGTTTGCGCAACGCGGCTGTCGCCATGACTGTGCTTGTTATTTTCGGGGGCGCCTTTTTTTACCATCAACAGGAACGAATCAACCGGCTGCACGGACTGGCTGAGGATATTTTTTATCAAATGAAGGACATCGAGCTGCAAATTTCGCGGGCGGAAAAAATCATCGAAGCCACCGGCGATTCATCGCTGATTGAAGAAAATAAGCGCTTATGGACGCAATTCGAGAGATTGGAAAAACAGTATGACGCCTATCTGCGTGAATTGGGGTTCGGTGATGAATCCATGCCTGAAGACGAACGCATTATTCTGCGTATGGCGCGCATGTTTGGTGAATGCGAATTGAACGCGCCCAAAGATTTTGTGCAGCAAGTGAAAGCCTATATCAATAAATGGCGGACAACCCCTCGATATCGGAAAGCCATCACACGTGCACTGGAAAGCGGTTACGTCAGCTTTATCGCCAAAACCATGTTGAAGCATCATTTGCCGCCGCAGTTTATGTACTTGGCCATGCAGGAAAGTGATTTCGATCCATTTCGGTGCGGACCGCGGACGCGCTACGGCATTGCCAAGGGCATGTGGCAATTCATCCCCACCACGGCTGTATATTTTGGGCTGAAATTGGGCCCGTTGGTTGAGGTACGCCGGCCAGACCCGAAAGATGAACGGCATGATGTGCGCAAATCCACCCGCGCCGCGGCAAAGTATTTGAAATTCCTATATACCACCGAAGCTCAGGCATCCGGGCTGCTGGTTATGGCTTCCTACAATTGGGGAGAAACCAAAGTACGTCGGTTGATCAATAAATTGCCGGAAAATCCAAGGGAGCGCAATTTCTGGAAGCTGATGAAAAAATACAAACTACCCCGCGAAACCCGCGATTATGTTTTTTATATTTTTTCAGCAGCGGTCATTGGAGAAAATCCGCGGCTTTTCGGTTTTGATCTCGACAATCCTTTGCAGGGTGTGCTGCAAAAGGAAGAAGTCGGGCCATAAGCCGTTGAAAGCAGGGGGAAAATTTTTTACATTCCTTTCAGCTAATCGATTTGATTTATCAGAACGAACCCTCTAAATTGTTGATGAATTCCATGACCGTATCCTCCCATGCAACGCCCATCAGGGCAAAAGCGGTGATTTTTGACGTGGGCCATACCCTCATTTTTCCAAACGATGCATTTTTCTACGAGCTGGCGCAGGAATATCAATCTCGCCTTTCGCCCGATGCCTTCAGAAAGCTTGGCGCACGCTGTAAAGAGA
>WFVT01000149.1 GCA_015491485.1 Candidatus Zhuqueibacterota bacterium | reverse complement strand
TCACAATTTTCCAGTTTGTAGTAACGCCGTAAGGCGTTCAAAAACCCAGCCCACGCCAACACACCGGAAACCAAATCCCCATCTTTCCCCAAAACCCTAAAAGGCCTGAATACGGCCACGTCCCAAATGCTACGGCCACCGAGCCCGCCTAATCTCATCCATGTCCAGAACCAGACCGCACTCATGCCTGAAACATTCCGCATTCTCATCGCTTCCAGCCTTTTTCTGTGGAAACCTTTCAGGGTTCACAATCTTGGTGCCTCCATTGTCCCGGGGTGCGCATTGCGACCCCGGGCTGTGTTGTTCAACGCCTTCGGCGTTTTTTAAATTCTCATCAATAAATACCCATCCGCCGAAAGCATCACAATTATTAGCAAATTTGCCAGCTCGTAGCAACGCCGTCAGGCCAAGTTCGTAGTAACGCCGTAAGGCGTTTAAAAACCCAATACGCTTCGGTATTTCTAACCACCGGGAACGCGTCAATGCAGGCTAATTTTTTAAAATAATAAAAAAATGGGAGCATTTCAAATCATCTTGCTCCCGGATTCGCTGATTTTACAATGGATCGTTTACTGCCCATCAGCGGATATCCCATCCGCCCCCGAAGCTGCAAAAGGTGCATTGCGATTCTATCATAATCAGGCCATATTGGTCAGTATGCCATACGATTCTCGGGCCGAATCGTTCATTATGAAATACTATCCGACGTCTTTTAAACATTTGGCGATCTGCCAACGGTATTTGCTGTCCGATTCAAGAATTCCATTCTCTGCGCTCCCTGCGCTCTCCGCGGTTATTGATTTCAAACCACCGAGATCGCGGAAAACACGGTGAACATTTTCATGGTGGTCATTTCAATTTTCTTACTTGCTCCCTCTTTTCGACAACATAAAAAGTAGATTTTTTACCTTCAAACTCTCATCACACAGTTCATCTCAATTTTCTATTTTCCAGCTTTCGCGCTCTTTAAAATTCGGATTTGGCTCCATGCTTTTAGGTCCTTCACGGTTCGTTCCCCAACAACCATCCGTATCATCACCGTCATCCCCGTTGGATTGCCTTCAACTTTTCCTCCACATCCTCCAGCGCCTTCTCCACCACGATCGCCTCACGTTGCATGGCCTTTTGCACGCCGTCGATGTCCTTCAGTCCGTGGCCGGTGACCATGACCACCGCCGTGTCGTTTGCCCCCAACCGGCCCTGCTGCGCCATTTTGCGCAACCCGGCCAGTCCGGCTGCGCCGGCCGGCTCCGCCATGATGCCGGCGTGTCGAGCCAAAAGCGCCAGCGCCTCAGCGATTTCGGCGTCAGAGACTCGCACGAAGCCGCCGCCGGACTCCCGCGCCGCCTTCAGCGCTTTCACCTGATCCCGCGGCAGCCCCACCGAAATGCTGTCGGCAAACGTGCTGGCTTCGATCGGTCCGGCCGTATCCGCGCCGCGTTCCCACGCATCCGCCAGCGCCGCGCTGCCCTCCGCCTGCACCCCGATCATCTTCGGCAGCCGCTCGATCCATCCCAACCGGTGCGCATCTTTAAAGCCCTTCCACATCCCCTGAAAAATGCAGCCATCGCCCACGGGCACGAATACCCAATCCGGTACCTGCCAGTCGAGCTGCTCGCAAATCTCCAGCGCCGCCGTCTTTTTGCCCTCGCCCAGATACGGATTGATGGCCGTGCTGCGGTTGTACCAACCCCACTTCTCCGCCGCCTGCCAGCACAGGTCAAAGGCGTCGTCGTAGGTACCGCGGACTTTGATGACATGGGCACCGAACAGCAGCAACTGCACCAGTTTGGCGCGCGGCGCATGTTCGGGCACGAAAATGTAGGTCGGCAAACCGGCCAGGGCGGTAAAGGCGGACAGGGACGACGCGGCATTGCCGGTGGAAGCGGCGGTCATGGCCGCGGCGCCCTTTTCCAGCGCCCTGACCACGCCCACCGAACTGGCGCGGTCTTTCAGCGAGGCCGTAGGATTACGGCTGTCGTCTTTGATCCACACCGCGCCGATGCCGAGCCGATCCCGGAAGGCATCATTGCGGTACAGGGGCGTCCAGCCGACGGCCAGCGGCTGGATGAATTCGGGACGCTCCACCGGCAGCAGCGGCCGGTAGCGCCAGTGCGTGGCGTTCCGGTTGCGCGCCAGCTTTTCCCGCGACAGTTCCCGGCGCACCGCATCGTAATCATACTCCACTTCCAGGGTGCCGCGAACCGGCCCGCAGTCCGGACAGGTGTAATCGATGTCCCGGGGAGAAAACCGGCGGTTACAGCTTACACAGATCAGTTGCGTGACCAATGACATGGCTGTGTTTCACCGGCCCCGGAAGCCGGGAAAGGACTTTCTTTCCTGTACAAAGGAAACAAAGAAAGGCCGGGTTTCCGGGTTCCGGACCTCCATTGGTTTAAGATTCTCTGAATTGATGATTCATGGTTGCCGCACCTTGCGGGTAGGGCATTTTGGGCAACATCCATATATTAAAATGCGGTTATGGCCCAGGCTCAGTTTTATTTTGGCAAAGCTCGCAACCAACAATCTATTGCAAGAATAGCCGGCGAATCGCCGCGCATTCGCCCTTCGGCAAACGCTCGCGATGACGGACATGATCCTTATCAAGCTGAGCAAAAGCAATGGCTATTGAACGCTCGTGATGGTATTTGCTGAGTTGCACATGGACGTGCGAAAACAAATAGATGATCCGTTGTCTCTGGCACATTCACCTTTCATGCATCCATGAAAGGCATCCTCGCCACAAGATTGTGCAGCCCTTTCAGGGCTGAGAGAATCTCTTGTGCTATGGGCCCGGGGCGATGCCCCGGGCTGTATTGTTTTGCCGCGTTGCGGTACCGAATGTGTGCAGTCCCCGGAATTGAGGCAAACCGGCAAAAAGGCCTGCCGAGCCATGCGCATGCAGCCGGATCCTCCTCAAAAAACGCCGCAGGCGTTTAACAACTCAGCCCGGGGTCGCAAAGTAAACACCGGGAAAAAGGGAAGACCTCCCTCATGAACCCTGAAAGGGTCCAACAAAAGAACTCTGTCATTGCGAAAAGCCTCGCAACTGTTGCGGGGTAAACTCCGTGATGATGCAAGCTATTTTAAGAATAGCCGAGAGATCGCCACGCGTCCGTCATTCGGCGAACGCTCGCGATGACGATACCGGTCGGTCAGGCTCAATGCTGAAATGGACGCGCCATCAATACACTTTTGCACTTTATTCATATTGAGGATCCGTTTTCCAAAGCGTCTCAACATCAAATCCCCAAAACTCCGCGATCGCGGCGATCTCCGCGGTTCAATTTTCACAGTCATCCGGGATTCATCATCCCTGTAAAAAAATTCGGGTTTTGCAAAAATAAAAAAACTCACGATGAAATCCAATGATTTCCGTGTCTTCAGCCACCCAAACGTTTCTGCATGAAAACAGGCGATGCAAACAAGTAAATATTGACACTTTCCGAGTTTTTATGTAGATTGTTAATGTTTTTTATTCTATATTTGAAAAATTAAACGGTTTGCAATCAAGCATGATCCTACCGTTTATTCCTGTCGTGAGAGCGCCCTATCCTCCCACTCTGAATATACGATAGAACATGCTTAAGTCCTTCACCCCCTTTTTGATTCAGGGCATGGGGGTGTCTATTATAGATTCGCTGATGATCAAAACGGCTTTTATTTCGATATGGCTGTTCCTGTTCACCAACGGTTTGGTGATTGGACAGCCGCCTTCCCATCCGGAAGCCGGTCTTCCTTTCATTCAAAATTTTCATCCGCAGATCACGGGTGGGATGGCACAAAACTGGCAAATTATTCAAGATACCCTGGGGATGGTGTACTCCGCCAATGGCTCCGGAATACTGCAGTATGATGGACAGACCTGGCGGATCATACCGGCTCCGAATCGGGGTTCCATTCGGTCGCTGGCACTCGGAAAGGACGGAACGGTTTATTTCGGCGCCCGGAGCGATTTCGGCTATTTGACGGCGGATTCCAGCGGCACTTTACGATCCGTTTCGCTGGCCTCCCGATTAAAACCCTCGGACCATGATTTTGACCGAATCCGGGATATCCTCGCGACAGATTCCGGAGTGTATTTCGTCTCACAGAAAAAACTATTCCGCTGGGCGGATAACCGGTTGCAGGTCTGGCCTGCGCCGGCCCCCTTTCTGCGGGGATTTATTGCCGACGACGTCGTTTATCTTTTGCTCAAAGACACCGGTCTCTTCAAACTGCACAATGATTCATTACACCTTCTTCAAAACGGAGCCTTTTTTAAAGACAAACTGGTTTATGCGATCACGACGGTTTCGGAGGGCCGAAATCCACACTCTCCGGATGCCCACGCCATTCTCATCGCGACACACACCAGCGGCCTGTATCTCTACGACGGCCGTTCTCTCAAGCCTTTTCAAACCGAAGTCAATGATTTTTTACAAGAAAGCCGCATCTTCCATGTGGCGAAGCTGCCCGAAGGCAATTATGCCATCGCCACGCTGAAATCAGGGGTGATCCTCATCGATCAAGCCGGCAACTTTCTATCTCAGATTGACAAACGGGCGGGGCTTCTGAGTACGGATGTCAAGAACATCCATATCGACCGTGATGGAGGGATGTGGCTGGGTTTGCAAACCGGCATCGCGCGGGTGGAGTACGGTTCGCCGCTGTCCTTTTTCAATGAACAGGCCGGCCTGATCGGCAGCATCGGCTCCCTCGTGCGACATCAGGGAACGCTATACGCATCCAGCAGCCAGGGCGTTCTCTACCTGGCATCTCCATCAGAGCGCGTGAAAACGGATACTCCGCATGAGTTTCATGCGCCTGCCTCAAGGTTCAAGGCGGTTTCGGGCATCAAGGCTTCATGCTGGAGTTTGCTTTCCGTCGATCAATGGTTGTTGGCGGCCACGGAAGACGGAGTGTATCAGATCAAAAAAGACCGGGGTCGGCTCATCCCGCCTCTGCAGAACAAAAAATTGTTTGCCCTGGCAATGGCCCGGTCACGCTATCATGCCAATCGGGCATTCGCCGGGTTGATCGACGGTGTGGCGATTTTGGAACGCACCGGCGACACCTGGAGCCACCGGGGCGAGATCGCGAATACCGGACGCCGCGTTTACAATCTCATTGAAATGAGTCCCACAGAGCTTTGGCTGGAAACGCGAAGCGATGTCATCATCCGTGTGCAATTTTCAGACGAACAATTTCAAAATCCCGTCCTGAAATACTATGGTCCGTCGGCGGGATTACCGGCCGGACAGGAAATTTTTCTGGTGAGCTCCGGCTCCGATTTTTTGGCTTACGCTTCTTCGCAAATGTACCGGTTCGATGAGAAAAAGGACCAATTTGTACCGGACACAACCTACTGGTTTTCTTTTAAAGACGGGTATTTGTATTTGAGTTTTCTCATCAACGGCGAAAGGGGCCGCACCTGGAATGAGTTTAACGGACGCATCATGCGGGTGGCTTTGCGCGACGGCCCCGATGCTTACCACTGGCTCCGGAATCCTTTCGTCAAAACGCAAAGCGGCTTGATCTGGTCATTTTACCGCGACGACGATGGCACCATCTGGTTCGGCGGCGATGACATTTTGTACCGCTATGCTCCTCCGGCAAAGCAAACCACGCCCCATCTGTTTCCCGCACTCATTCGCCGTGTAACCACGATCAACAGCGACTCGACCATTTTTGGCGGAACGCTTCCCCAAAAAGGATTGACCATTCCTGCTATCGCCTATCGCGACAATGCCCTGCGCTTTGAATGCACCGCAATCAGTTACGACAGCCCTGAGGCCAACCGCTTTCAGTATTTCCTTGAAGGCTTCGATCGCGGTTGGTCGCGGTGGAGCACAGAGGCGAAGAAAGACTACACCAATTTGCCCGAGGGCGACTATGTGTTCCGGGTACGCGCGCGTAATGTGTATGGACACGACAGCCGTGAGGCTGTTTTTGCGTTCACTGTGTTGCCTCCGTGGTACCGGACCTGGTGGGCTTACGGGCTGTACGTTTTGTTCGCAGGCTTGCTGCTTTACAGCATCCGGCATTACGAACTCAACCGGATTCGGCTTAAAGATCAGCTAAAAATGAATCAGTTTGAAGCAAAGACACTCAAAGAGCTGGATCAGATGCGCTCCAACTTTTTCGCCAATGTCTCCCACGAATTCCGCACGCCCCTGACTTTAATCCACGGCCAAATCGAAAGTCTCCGCACCGAAATCGGTGATCAACAGCAAACGAAGAAATTGGATATGGCCATGCGGCATGCGCGGCGACTCCAGCAGCTCATCAATCAATTACTG
>WFVT01000148.1 GCA_015491485.1 Candidatus Zhuqueibacterota bacterium | reverse complement strand
TGACAGCTTCGGGCTAAAGCCCGTTTTTTTCTTCGTGGCTTCTCGTCGTCCACGGCTTGAAAGCCGGGGCTATTTCAGCGGCACACAACCGATTTAGCTTCGGCACCAAAGGCTGAATTAATCTGTGTTTGGCTGATGCCGGAGTGGAATCTTATCGTTGGAAAGAAAGAAAAGGGAAAGAAATAAAAGAGAAAAAGCAGCGGCCTACCAAAATAGCGGGCTTCAGCCCATGATCGTTTCGGGCTAAAGCCCGTTTTTTTCTTCGTGGCTTCTCGTCCCCGGCTTGAAAGCCGGGGCTATTTCTGCGGCGAACAACCGATTTGGTTTCAGCACCAAAGGCTGAATTAGCCTGTGTTTTGGCTATTCCTGAGTGATTGGAATTGATTTTTAGCCTCCGGAATCGAGCTTCAGCCCATTCTGGCTTTGGGCTAAAGCCCGCTTTTGCTTTTGCTCCGGAATCCCGACTTGAAAGTCGGGGCTACTCAATTAAGCTACTCAATCAAGGGCTAATTAATCGAGCTTGCTCGACTCCAAAATTAAGGAGTCGGTGCTGGTTCTGAATAGAACAGCGGATCCCGCTAATAGCAGGCTTCATGCAATGATTGCTTCGGGCTAAAGCCCGATTTCTTTCTTCGCGGCTTCTCGTCCCCGGCTTGAAAGCCGGGGCAAGCAAGCTCGTCTGGCCCCTAACATGCGCAATCGATGTTGCGTTTGCTTAGAGGCCGTCCAAAAACTTCCATTCAACGTCTTTCCCGCGGAAGCGGAAATCCATGAGGGATTGTTTCTCCTGGATGCCCGGTTGTTCCGCGGGCATGATGCTTTGGGGGGCAATCTTTTGTTTTTGGACGGCCTCTCTCTATTGAAAGTATGCGGTGTTCTCTCAAAGTTTGAAATGTTTCGGCGCAGCCTGGGTTTCCGCCGGAACCTGTTCGATAATCTGACGGGCGATATCCATGAACGCACGGGTCGCCGGTGAATCGGCTCGATGAAGCACCACCGGCTTGCCGCTGTCGCCAGCCCGGCGCATTTCAGGCGTCAACGGGATTTCCCCCAAAAACGGCACGCCCTCTTTTTTCGCCGCTTTTTTTACACCACCTTTACCGAAAATATCATGTTCTTTGCCGCATTCATCACAGATAAACGAACTCATGTTTTCGATAATGCCCAGCACCGGAACGTTCACCTTCTGAAACATGCGAAGCCCTTTCAAAGCATCGGAAAGCGCCACGGATTGGGGCGTGGAAACCATCACCGCACCTGTCAATTCCAGCCGTTGTGTGAGCGTGAGCTGCGCATCGCCCGTGCCCGGCGGCAAATCGATAATGAAGAAGTCCAGTTCTCCCCAGGCCACATCGCGCAACATCTGTTCGATGGCCCGGCCCACCAGCGGCCCGCGCCAGATGATCGCCGTGTCTGACGGCGCCAAAAATCCCAGCGACATGACTTGTATGCCGTCCCGTTCCAGCGGCAGAACCCGGTTGCCCACCACCTTCGGCCGTTTCCCTTCCAGACCGAGCATCATGGGAACGTTCGGCCCATAAATATCCGCATCCAGAATGCCGACTTTTTTACCCAGTTTGTGCAGGGCGCAGGCCAGATTTACCGACACTGTGGATTTGCCGACCCCGCCTTTGCCACTGGCCACGGCAATCGTGTACTTCACATGATTCAGTATCTTCTCGATCTGCTGTTCCTGTTCCACCTTCATCTGCGCTTTCGCCGCGCCCACGGTCTTTTCATCGATTTGAAGCTCAATATGCTCCACGCCCAGGGTTTTTAGAGCCTCCCGCACTTCCGGTTCCAGTTGCTCTTTGACATTGCCGGTTTGGCTGGCGAATTCGATACGAACGAATACCGAATTTTGGTCGGCGCGTACCTCCTTGACCAGGCCAAATGTCACGATATCGCGGGAAAATCCGGGATATTTGACCGATCGCAGCGCCTGCAAAACCTGTTCTTTGTCTGGCATGATCTATCCTCTCAGTGAATGCTCGATTGCGATTGACTTCGATCCGGCGCCACCTGCGGCGGCGCCCGATGTGGGCAATAATATAAGCCGCCGGATGATCGGGTTCAAGTGGTTTTCTCAGCGACTTCCGAGATCATCCGGCGCCCGTGCCCGCCACTGGTTCCGGGTTGGCTATCGTTTGTATTTTCCCATTAGATGCGCTTCCGCCAGAATATGGCCCTGCATCGCTTTGAGAAGTTCCGGTTTTGTAGCCCCGGCCCGCAACTCCAGTTTGCGATCCAACGCATACAATTTAAAAAAGTAACGATGCGCCGGGCCTGGAGGCGGGCAGGGACCGCCATAGCCAATCCGGCGGAAATCATTTTTTCCCTGTCGGGTTCCGTCTTTCAGCTCTTTTTTCGGCTCAAGCCCTTCCGGCAAGCCGCTGGCTGTGGCTGGAATATTCCAAATCACCCAGTGCACCCATGTTCCTCCTGGTGCGTCCGGATCATCACAAATCAGCGCAAAACTTTCGGTGCTTTCCGGCACACCTTTCCATAGCAACGGAGGCGATAGATCCTTTCCCTCGCAGGTGTAATCACGAGGGATGATTTCACCTTCTTTGAAAGCTGGACTGGTCAGAACCATGTTTTCAACCTCCTTTTTAGCCGTTTTCCCTGGCTTTTGCCCTGATACAGGCTGATTCACCGCCAGCCAAGCCCCCAGAAAAATCAGCACCATTCCGATCGGTTTACCGCGCATAAAACACCCCTTCACTTTGAAATTCAACGACCTCCTATGAAATAGTGAACGGATATTTTCCCGAATCCAAACTCCATCATGCCCATGCTTCACGGCGACATCATCCAAAAGGCGGAATGGGTCACTTTCCCGTCGCGCAAACGATGGGGTCATCCGGGATGATGGTGCAACGGAATCGCCTTCATCCAGCCCGTTTTTGATCACCGGCACGATGGCGGAGTACAATGTTCACGGCTTTTTCAGCGACGCCCGATAACGAATCACTTCCGCTTTTTCGATGGTAATGAGCCCGTCCTGAAACATGTCATCGATCGCTTCGACGTAGCGCCTTACGTTCTCATCACTATCCACGATCTCGATGATCAGCGGCAGATCTTCAGACAGGCGCAACAATCGCGCGGAATGCAGCCGGCTGTGAGCGCCGAATCCCATCACCCCGCGGATGACCGTTGCACCGGCCATGCCCATTTCACGCGCTTTTTCGACCAGTGCCCGGTATAACGGTTTCCCTGCATAGCGGTCGGCTTCGCCGATAAAAATACGCAGCAGTTTGCCTTCGCCTTCAATTTTCATAAGCCTCTCCAATCCGTTAAATCAGCCTCGCGACAAGAGCCCCCAAATACACGGCCAGAAGACCGGCCAGAACGCTGATCCCGATATTGAGCAGCGCAGCCGCAAAACTCCCCTCGCGTAACAAAATCAGCGTCTCGTAACTAAACGTAGAGAACGTGGTAAAAGCACCAAACACACCGATTGCCAAAAAGCCGCGCCATTCCGGAGGCACCATAAAACGCTCTTCGGTCAGCGCCAAAACAGCGCCCAGCCCCAGGCAGCCCAGTAAATTCACCGCCAGAGTCCCGTAAGGGAAATGGCTGCCCCATGTCCGATACACCCATCCGGAAACCGCGTATCGAGCCACCGCTCCCAGAAATCCCCCCAGCCCGATGACCATGATATGCCACATGAAATTGCAATCTCCCTCGATTCACCTTTCGCGAATTCGGTCCCGTTTTTTTGCAATGGTATTAAATTTATTGCAAAATTTCCAGATTGTTTCCATTTTTATTTTAAATTGCGCTTTGAACGTTGCGAGGAGGGTTTTATGTATTCACGATACATCTTTGTCATTCCGGTTTGGACCATTCTGCTGTTTTTCGGATTCACCGCCTGCCAGAAAACAGAGAATCCCCCCATGCCGGGATTTGATCGGGAGAATTCCGATGCACGCGCGATTGAAATCGCCGATCGGGTCATGGAAGCGATGGGCGGACGGGAGGCCTGGGACCAGACCCGGTACATCACCTGGAATTTTTTCGGCCGGCGGCGGCATCTATGGGACAAATGGTCCGGCGATGTGCGAATCGAGGCAGGCAACCGGCTGATCCTCATGAACATCAACACCAAAAAGGGCCGTGTCTGGATCGATGGTGAAGAGGTCACGCATCCGGATAGTCTGGCAAAATACCTGGATTACGGTTACCGAGCCTGGGTGAACGACAGCTACTGGATGTTCATGCCGTATAAATTGAAAGACACCGGCGTGACATTGAAATATCTCGGCGAAGGGACCATGCAAAACGGCCGGAAGGCGGACATTCTGCAACTGACTTTCAGCAATGTCGGAGTGACGCCGCAAAACAAATATCATGTTTATGTCGATCAAAAAACCGGCCTTGTGGGGGAGTGGGCTTATTTCCCCGAAGCCAGCGACGATTCCGCTGCTTTTCACACACCGTGGAACCATTGGCAGCGCTACGGCCGCATTTTGCTGTCCGATGATCGCGGCCAGCGCAAACATGCCGATATCGCCGTGTTCAGTGAACTCCCCGATAGCCTGTTTTCTTCTCCAGCCCCGGTGGATTGGCAACGGCTTTTGTCCCAAGCCCGCGATTCGAAATAGCGATCGCCATTCTTGCAACAAAATTGAGGGCTGAGACGCTGTATCGCCATCGCCGAAATCGGGAGATTGCCGGCAGCTAACGTTGCGCAAAATAACCGATTCTTGCCATCCGATCAAGTCGGTGCGCCATAACATCGAGCCGCGGGTTTTGCCGTGTTTCGATTCAGGGCCGGATCAATTTCCGCGATGGGATAAACAGGGTAACATCGCGGAAAATCATAAACAGCACCAGGCTGGCCCAGAGCCAATGGTTGTTGTTCTGATAAACCGCCAGCAGCGCCCAGGGGAGAAAACCAACCAAAAAACTGATGACCATGGCATTCCGAAGCGTGCGCCCGCGGGTCAGCCCAATGAAAAATCCGTCATAAATATAGGCTACAGCGCCGAACATCAGCGCCAGCATGAACCAGTGATCATACTGCTGCAAAAGGCTGATGACCTCCGCATGGGACGTCATCGCACGAAAGACCGGTTCCGGCCAGACGGCGATCACGGCAATAAACCCCAGGGCAAACAGCTCTCCCAACGCCAGGGCTTGCAGCAGCAATTTTCTCAGCGCCGCCCGGTTGCGTTCCCCCCAGAAGATCCCGGCCAGACTCTCGGTAGCAAATGCGGCTCCGTCAATGAAATAGGCGGCGATATCCAAAAAGCGCAGTAAAATACTATTGGCTGCCAGGATCACCGTCCCCAATTTGGCGCCGAAATTCGTGAAAATAGCAAAGGCGGAAATCAGGCATACCGTACGGATCAAAATATCCATATTTAATTTCAGCATGTGATGGAGCCGGGCTCTATCCAGCAGACTTTGCCGCGACGGCCGCGGGCGCGGCTGTTTGCCGCGAAAAATGAGAAAGGCGATCAGCAGTTGAATATACTGACTGATCATCGTACCCAACCCGGCGCCAAACGCTCCAAGTTGAAATTGATACAGAAAAATATAGTTTAAAATGACATTGGATAGATTGGCGGCAAGGGTCATGTATAAGGCTTGATGGCTTTCCTCCCGTCCCAAATACCAGCCCAGAAATGCGAAATTGCATAGAGTCGCCGGCGCCGCCCAGATACGGGCGCTGAAATAAGCCTGTCCCGCGGCTTCGACTTCAGGTGAACCGGAGAGAAGGGCAAACGCCAATTTCATAAGCGGATACTGTACCAGCAGAATGACCAGCCCAATGGTGCCGCCGATCAACAGACCGCGGTAAAGAAGGCTGAACACTTCATGCGTATCGCGACGGCCCATTGCCTGAGCCGTCAATCCGGTGGTTCCCATGCGCAAAAAGCCAAACGTCCAGTACACATAATCAAAAATGACCGCGCCAAGCGCCACGCCGGCGAGAATACTGACATCCGGCAGATGGCCCAGCATAATGGTATCGGCCAGACCGGTCAGCGGAACCGTTACATTGGACAGGATGTTCGGAATGGTGAGGCGCATAAATCGTTTCAGAGACGCCGCCGAAGGAGAATTTTCCATTTGAGCTCGATCGGACATCGTATTTTGGGCTCCAACCATCAATTCACAAAGACGTTGTTTTCCAGCAATGGCATGCTTATTTTGACTCCTTGCAACACCATTGCCAACACGACTCGGGCTTAATAAAACCGACAACCATGTATCATGCAATGATTATTTTACCGGTTGTTCAAAGAAATACGGAGGTAGCATGAGCGCGGATCAAATTCTGGCTCTATATCTCATTCTGTTTGCCACAGAATATGGTTGGGAGACGCTGTTGAGCTTTTTGAACATGCGCTATGTGAAAGCGCATGCCGATTCTCCGCCGCCCGCCTTCCGCGAAATCATAGACATGGAGACGTACCGGAAAACCGTGGCCTATACGCTGACGCGCAGCCGATTCGGGCTGATTCAGTCCACGGCTTCTTCACTGTTTTTGCTGTTCATCATTCTCAGCGGCAGCCTCGGAAGGCTGGATCAATGGTTAGGTGCCTGGGAACTTCATCCCTATCTGCACGGCATCGTTTATATTTTTCTGCTTTCGGCCATTTTTGGCCTGTTTCACCTGCCGTTCAAGATCTACTCCATTTTTGTCATTGAAGAACGCTTCGGCTTCAACAAAATGACCTGGAAACTGTTTCTCATCGACGGGCTGAAACAGCAGATCCTGAGTATCATCATCCTGACGCCGTTGCTGTGGATGTTATTCTGGTTCATGGACCATTCCGGAGCGTATTGGTGGATTTATGCTTTTGCTTTTCTGGCCGGCTTTCAGTTATTAATGGTTTTCATCTATCCCACGGTCATCGCTCCGTGGTTTAACAAATTCACACCGCTTCCGGAAGGTTCGCTTAAAGAAAAAATTGTACAACTGGCGCAGAAGGTTCGATTTCATATCAGCGGCATTTTTGTCATGGATGGCAGCAAACGGTCCAAACACAGTAACGCCTATTTTACCGGTCTGGGCAAAGCGAAACGCATCGTCTTGTTTGATACGCTGGTGGAAAGTTTGGACGAGGATCAGGTGGTCTCTGTCCTGGCGCATGAAATCGGGCATGAGAAAAGGCACCATATTAAAAAAGGGCTGGCCCTTTCCTTGCTGAGCATGCTGGCTGGTCTTTGGGTTTTAAACTGGCTGTTGCATTATCCACCATTCTTTCAGGCCTTTGGCTTTTCGGCGCCCAGCTATCATGCCGCCATCATCTTGTTGGGATTCTGCTCCAGCCCCTTTACATTTTTCCTGACGCCTATCGGCTCCATGCTGTCACGCAAATACGAATACGAAGCCGATCGCTTTGCGGTCGAGGCGGTGGGAACGGCCCGCGGATTGATTGGCGCGCTCCTGAAGCTGAGCAAGGACAATTTGAGCAATCTGACGCCGCATCCGTGGTACAGCTTTTACTACTATTCGCACCCGACGCTCAGTGAACGCATTGCAGCGATGGAAGCCTTTGAAAAGCGATTAAAAGCCAATGAAAAAGCGGCTCTGTCAGCGGCTTGATTCTGAAAAAGGAGCCTATTCAATCAGGCAATCTTCTTGGCTTTGAATGGCTTTTAAGATTGGAAGGGCTCTCCATCCTGCCGAGCCGGGAGATTTCTCATACGCCATTTGCGGGGGGATCCAAAACTTGCCGTTTGGCGACGGTTAAAACGACTTGTTTTTCAACAACCCCAACTTTCGAGCTCGGACGTTGCGCGGCGGTGCAGGCGGGGTGGTATCGGTGTTCTGGATGGGAATGATCTGTATGGTAT
>WFVT01000147.1 GCA_015491485.1 Candidatus Zhuqueibacterota bacterium | reverse complement strand
ACTAAACGCCGCAGGCATGACATGTATCGATGGAACACGGATGAGACGGATGAGGCAGAAATTCACGGATGTTTTTCATTTGTATCCGTCCGGTGAAGAGCATCCTGGGCATAGAAACTCTTGATTTTGCAGCTTGCAAAGGCTTTCAAGCGGTCACAAGGTTTCCACTTTACTCCCAATCTCATGCAGACCGACAGACCGAAAAATCCCAAATTTTTCCAACAAACGCGAAGGCCACCGGCAATAGATTTCCCAACTCACCCGAGGCCTGCGGCCGAGGGTGTGGCGCTTCGGCGAGGACACCCCGCGTTAGCTTATAGGTAAACATGGTTTCGCGCTCTGAAAATCTACCTGTACTTCACCGGACGGATACTTTATTTTACCATCAAAACCCAATGCCCTGCAAGCTGTAGCCACCGGGGCAACTATATGTTGCAGGTTCACCAAAATCATCCCCTACCTGTGGTTGATGACATGGCACTGAAAATCAAAGACGTGGCTTAGCGCTAAAATGCGGACCTATAGAACAGGGGTACCACTCGATTCCTGAAAAGATCAGGATTCCGTGGCCCACCTTCCTGAGAGCTTCAGCCACTGTACATTGCGCCTCGTGTGAGAAGCCATCTGGATAAACCGCGATATATTATGGAAGAAATTCGCAGATCGGAATCGCCGTTGACTATGCCTTTGCTATAAAAAAATCCCGGCACCTGCTCGATGCCGGGATTCGTTTTCTTTCGACAGATCGATATTATTTCTTCGCATGCTCTTTGCGAAGGGATGCCGCCAGTTCCTTGATTTCGGTCAAATCCTGCCGCATCTCGCTCCAGCCGTACCACAGAGCATAATCCGGATTCATGTGAAACGTTCCCTGAAAGGTGCGCATGCGATGCTTCAAAAACATTACAAACAATTTCTGCTCGATGACAGTAGGTGCATCATGAAATGTGAGTAGATCCGGAAATGGATGCGCGTAATTTTCCGGCTTTTCCAGGATACCATCCTCATACAATTTGGCGACAATGCGAATGGCTTCGGCCATCAGCCGGTCGGCCTCGCGTATCATATCATCGCCTTTTTTGAGCTCGGCACGGGCAAAGTTTTCCGAATGACACTCACTGCAGGCCTTGATCATCTTATCCCGCTCGGCCTGCCATGAGGCCTGATCCAGTCGTGCCACATCCGCGGCTTTCACAACATCGAGACGTTTGGTGGGGTTGCCCTGCGGGTCCAGCACCCCAAGTCCCTGGAGAATGGTGATCTGATCTTTTTTCCACTGCTCATCTTCCGGCAACGGCAGCCGGACCGCCAGAAAGCCCCATGCGGTTCGTACTTCATGATTGCCCTCTTGCATGTGGCATGTCTGGCAGGTGGGGGCAGCGGCAGACTCCGGCAAGAGCCCCTTTTGCTTCAACAGAAAACGCACACCGTGTTTGGAAGCGGAATACATCTCCCATTGCGGATGATCAAAGCCCATATGGCAGGTCTGGCATGCCTGAGGCTGCTGAGCTTCTTTTTTCGAGAACAGGTGCCGGGTATGACAGGCATCGCATGAAGCCACCCCAAAACCCGCACCGTCGGCCTTCAACTGTTTAATTTCCTCTTCCGATTTCAAACCGATTTTGTGACAACCGCCACAGCCTTTCATCCCTTCGCGCAATGCCATGGGTTGCCAGTGAATCGTCGGCATCGCTTTCATGGCCGCCCAGGCCATGGCGTGTTTGCCCTTTTTGAACTGATTCACCTGATCTTCATGACAATCAGCACAGGTTTCTGGTGTGGGAATCTCTACCTTATCCACATCGTCGGCAGACATGTGCTCATCACCATGACAGGTGGAGCAATCCACATCATTTTGACTGTGTTTGCTTAACTGCCAATCTGCCACAATTTGCGGAGTAATCTTCTTGTGGCATTCCACGCATTCCTGCGCCCTTAAGAATGCTGGAAAAAGCAACACAGTCAAAACGACCAGAAGCTTTCCTCTCATAACGGGTCTCCTTAGTTGGTTTGAAGGTAGGATGATTTAATACAAAAGGAAGGTGAAATGCTGTTTTCCCCAGATGTACGGTAAATATAATAAAAAAAGAATGCCGCCTAATCAACAAAATTACGAAAAAATTAAAAATTGATATCCATCCGAAATACACGGGCGAGCTTGAATTCGTAGCGGCATGGCACAGGATGGCCGCTCAAGTCGGAACCACATCGGTGATGGAAAGATTCGGCCAAAAGCAAAGATCCCGTTTCCGGAGCTGTCCCCGGTTCGAGAACGGCTCCGGAAATCGTTACATCCGTGAAAGCGGATATGTTTGAAAAACAGCTATTTATACATTCTCCACTATCGCAAGATAGCACAAAACGGGGCTGCCCAATACCATGAGACCCACCCTGATACTACGGAAATCCAGAATTTTTTGATTTTCGATAAAATCATTCGGGCCGTGCAGCATGGCGTATATTTACTTTTGGACAGCCCCGTATGGTTGGGATCGCTAAATCCGGCCTATTTCTTATTCCTCCGGGCCGTGGCACTCATAGCAGCCGGATTCCCGCCATTCTTCATCGATATCTTCCGGATGGCGAAATTCCAATCCATAGAGATTTTTTTCCATCACCGTTTTGCCATCCCCCTGTTCGATAATCAGGTGGCAGGCGGTGCACTCGTTGGTGATGACCTGTCCGTCTTCCGTTTCATGCATTCCATCATGACAGCGATAACAACCGGGACTGGTCAAATGGCCGATGTTTTCAGGATAGGCTTTCCAGTTGGCGCGCATATAAGGAAAGAAATTGCGCCGATAGACGCGCTTCATCACCGCGATTGCCGAATCGATAGCGGCGGCTTTGGTCTCTGCAATTTCTGGATATTCTTCTTTGTAAAAATTCCATATACCGTCTTCGATGATTTGAAACGCCTCTTCATAGGTTTCAGCCTCACTGGCTTCGTCCAGGATATCCACGCCTTCCGATTTGATGTACGGCAATGAGGCGTCGATTTGTCCGGTTTCGAGAAAAATGTTTAACGCCAATTGGGGAGATTTAAATTGATGTGAAGGCCGATTGTGACAGTCGATACAATCCATGCGGCGAATTTCAAGGGTGTCCAGGGCGGCTTCATCAAAATCATCCTGGGTGGATTTGAAAACCTTGACATTGCCATTCTGATCCGTCATCCGCACCCAGGGGATGATCTGCCGTTCTTCATCCAGCGCCACATATTCGATCTTGTTGGCGATATTCATATGCCAGTGAATGCCGCTGGTGTATCCCTCTTCCGGGGTTCCGCCGCCGATCTTCAACACCATTTTATAATTCCAGCGTGTATTTTCCTCATCGCTGAGGTAATGCGTCCGATCCACCAAACGGTCGCCGTAAAATTTAGCGGGCCAGTGGCACTGCTCGCACGTTTCCTGCGCGGGACGCAGGTTTTCGATTGGCGTCGGGATCGGGCGCGGGAATTTATTGAACAGCACAGAATACACCTGATAGGCGCCGGAGAGTTTGGAACGCACATACCAGGTCGCGCCCGGACCCACATGACACTCCACACACTTCACTCGTGCGTGTGGGCTGGTTTGATAAGCCACAAATTCCGGCTCCATCACTTTGTGGCAAATTTGACCGCAGAACGTCACGGAATCCGTAAATTCGTAGGCGCGATACGTGCCTAATCCGGTAAAAAACAGAAAGATACCGGTCGCCGTCATAAACACCATCACCCCGCGGCGATGTTTCGGATTATTCAAGTCCAGTCGGGGCAGGACTTGCTTGCCAAGACCGAGAACGCGCCGCCGGTGTTCGCGCCACATGCCAATGGGAATAAGAATCAGCCCCAGAATAAGAAAAACAGGCAATACAATGTAGGTTAAAATTCCCAAATAGGGAACGGTGCGCGGAGAAAGCCATTCGGCCAGGAAGAGGAAGAGGATCAATGCAAACGTAATGGCGGCCAAAAAGGCGCCAAAAAGACTGATCGAATTGTAAAACGAGTCAAAAATCTTGCGTTCCTGTTGTTTAGCCATCCATCATTCTCCCTTGGTTAATCGCTCATTCGTTATCCATGAGATACATGCTTCATTGGCCCCATCAAAACATCTCATTTTCGGCTGAACATGGTCAGCACCCAAAACACACCGGTACAGGTTCATCAAAACGGCTAACAAAAACAGGAAAAGCGTGAATACATGCCGACTCCCCTCTCCCCCCTGTTCGGTCAGCCTTGCTGCCAGGCCTGGATTGCACCAATGATTTCGGTATGGTTCGCAGACAACCAAAGGCCGGCATGAATTCATTCACAACATTTTGTAAAATTTAACATTATCCACCTTTTTTGCAAGTGGATTTTTAAAAAATTGTTTGAATTTCTCGGTTCCTGTTTATTGAAATTTTGATGCTTTGAGAGAGAAGATCGAAGCAAACTTAAAAGC
>WFVT01000146.1 GCA_015491485.1 Candidatus Zhuqueibacterota bacterium | reverse complement strand
TCAAATTGATACCCGGAAAACGGCTGATCGTCGGGATATCCAGGCCTTCAAAAATGTAAAGCTGAAAAATCAGCCGGTCACGTTCGGGGCTGCGCGAGCCGGCAGTACACTTTTTCAGGCAATAGTCGATTTCCTCTTTCAATTCTTGAAATTGCAGTTGCCCGCTGTCAATTTCATCGGGAATAAGCTCTTTCCATGTCGTTGCGCGATCGTGATTACCGCCGGCTTGCGGTTGGTCAATAGACAATAGTTTTCCCCCCGGCGATCTCGATTGGGCCGAGGCCTGATTGAGATCATGAAGCACAATTCGGATGGAAATCACTCGCAGCCATTCAAAAATCGTATTCTTATATTGGCCTTTATAATCCCGAAGCGCCTTCCCGTTTTTATCCAGCAACTTGACATAAACATTGTGCACCAGATCTTCAAGCTCATTCAGTCCCCGGGTATAGGCAATTTTGCGACACGTTTTGATGATCGTAGCCGTAATAAACCGATGATAACGGTTATAAAACTCTTCCCATCCTTTTCGATCATCAATATGCATAGCGAGATAGTAGATCAAATCATTATGCGTCAGTTTTGTATGGTCCATATTGGAATATCTGCTTTTTGGCGTCTCCGACATGAACGGCTCACACGTTGCGCAGATTCATGAACACGCGTACATTTCACCTTTTCCAACCCTACCATAACCCATTGCATCCCGTCGTCAACAACCGGCTTGCATTTTTTCGAATTGCATGCGAAAGCGTATCACGGTGAAAGTTGACATCCCTCACAGATGGATTGCCTTTCCAAGCGTTGACCTCAGACTGTTTGTTTCCCCTGCTCCCCATCCAGATATCAACCGAAAATAAAATTCTGATTCCCCTTCCCCCGGCACACGCCACCGTCCGCAATAACCGCCATTAAACATCTTCAGCAACCGAAGATATAACTTTTGTAAAAACAATTTATAAAACGTTCATAGACTGTCAAGCAATTTTTGCCCATCGGGAGCAACACCCCTGAAAATTCCCCCAAGCAAATTCATGATGATTTATTCCGTGTTCGTATTTTGGGGCTTGCAATTTTTTTTATTTTTTTTATATTGAAGCATCGTTATCAAAGCTGATGGCAGACAACAGGTTTTTTAAAGGCTATCGCCGGTGAGTACAACCAGCTATGGCGGGGAACGGCAATAGCCTGAATGCTGTAACTCAGATTCCGTTATTTTTCATATCTCTTGTCCATTCGATTTTTCGTGATCGTTATCCAGCAAGTCACTCTCCTTTGATGCAACCGGTCACGACAATTCTGCGCCCTTCTGAACATGCTTCGCCTGCTTCTGTTGTAACGATGACCATGGATTGCGCCCAACACAGTATTTGACGTGCAGCAAAACCCATTGAGGCCAACAAAACGGCTTTTCCAACCGGCCCTGTTGCCGAAGCTGTTGCGGCTATGCACCTAGGGCAGCAGAAAAAGCCGGAACGCAGGGTGCATCCGGAGTCTGGTGCATGCCCTGAAGAGCATTCGGTTCTGAGTGCCTTGCTGTTGGTTTCCTCCGGCGCAGAGTGATGGTAATGCCGTACCGTATATGCGTTACGTTTAAGGCAGGAGCAAAAATGGGCAGAAGCATGTTGCATACCCGTTACCGGTTGCTGTCCATCCCGGAACCACTGCCAAAAATCAACAGCGTCCAAACGTGTTCATGCCTTCAAGGTGCCCACCATGCTTTCAAAAACTCGAATGAGAGTCATTCTTCTCTCGATGTTTTGCGGATAAAATCATTCCTTAAAAGCAGGTATGGTGTTCTCTGTTCGAAAAACATGCGTGTTGGAAGACAGCAAATTGGTCGCACGAACTTTTTGGCGAGGTGCAAAACATGGACGCACAAGGGAAAATGTCGTCGGGGACCACGGCTGAAACAGGGCTGTCTCAAAGCCAAAAATTACGCCGCCGTCTGGTAAATTTCTTTTTAGGGGGAGGCCTTCTCACCACTTTCGGATCGGTGATTTTTCCGATTCTGAATTATCTCATTCCACCCAAAGTGAAACAGGAAACCGCAACTTCGGTCGTCGCAGGACGGGTTGGGGAACTGAAACCGAATTCGGGTAAAATCTTTCGATTCGGCTCCAAGCCCGGCATTTTGATTCTTACCGAGCAAGGTGAATACCGGGCTTTCAGCGCCATTTGTACTCATCTGGACTGCACCGTGCAATACCGCCCGGATTTAAAACACATCTGGTGCGCCTGCCATAACGGCCACTATGATTTGACCGGCAAAAACATTGCCGGGCCGCCACCGCGGCCACTGGAAGCCTATGAAGTGGATATCCGCGGCGAAGAAATCGTGGTTTCGAAAAAGTTAAGCTAAAACCTGATTCAGAGAGGGCGACATGGTGGAACGAGAACAAACGACCCAAATCCATCGTCCGGGCAGTAGAGACTCCAAAGAAGCTTCCGGCCGGATCACGAACTGGCTGTTGGAGCGATACAAAGTCCAGGGAATTCTGGATTTCATGCAGCATAAAACGGTGCCCATGCACCGGCATACCATCTGGTATTATCTCGGCGGAATGACACTGTTCTTTTTTATCGTGCAGGTGATTACCGGAATGCTCCTGCTGTTTTATTATAAACCGACTGCCGAAACCGCTTTCGAAAGCGTACAGTTTCTGATGACCAAAGTCCGGTTCGGCTGGTTAATTCGTTCCATCCATAGCTGGTCCGCCAATCTGATGATCGCGGCGGCCTTTATTCATCTCTTTAGCGTGTTTTTTCTTCGCGCCTACCGAAAACCCCGCGAACTCACCTGGGTCTCCGGGGTTTTGATGCTTTTCCTGGCTATGGGGTTTGGCTTTTCCGGCTATTTGCTGCCCTGGAACGAACTGGCGTATTTTGCCACCAAGGTGGGCACGGAAATTGTCCGCGATATTCCGCTGATCGGGCATACCATCATGAAGTTGCTGCGCGGCGGTGAAGACGTCACCGGCGCCACGCTAAACCGCTTTTTTGCGATTCATGTCGCCATTCTACCGGCAACGTTCATTCTTTTGCTGGGTTTTCACCTGTTCGCGGTGCAGTTGCAGGGGATGAGCATTCCCATTTCCGTTGAAAAAACGCAAAAAAAGATCAAGCTGATGCCCTTCTTCCCCAATTTCTTGTTGCGCGATCTTCTGGGCTGGACGATCGCACTGGGGTGTCTGGCGGCCATTGCCGCGCTCTTTCCATGGGAGCTGGGCAAAAAGGCCGATCCCTTTGCGCCAACGCCGATGGGCATCCGGCCGGAGTGGTATTTTCTTTTTATGTTCCAGACCCTGAAAATCCTGCCTGCCAAAATCGGATTTATCGAGGGCGAACTCATCGGCATTCTCGGATTCGGACTCATCGGCATTCTGGTCATCTTTGTTCCGTTCATCGATAAGGCATCCAGCCGCGGTGAACTCAACCGCTGGGTGACCATCTTCGGCCTGATTGCCATCGGATATATTTTATTCATGACGGGTTTGGCGTACATGTAACAGCGCCATATAAACATAACCGTGCATTGACAACGTTATCATCCGCAAGGCGGAGTTTTCCATGCCATCCAAACAGGCCGAAAAGCTCGACATCGATGCGCTGCATCAACGTATGGATATGCTGGAAGCGCGACTGGCATTGATTGAACAGCACCTGGGACTGGGCTCCGATGATCACCGCCTGGAACTCCCGGCGGCGCACGAAAGTGACATTTCCGCGGTGCAGGATAGTTCCGAACTTGAAATGCGCGTGGGAGCCGTGGGCATGACCTGGATCGGCGGGTTCATGCTCCTGTGCGGTCTCATTCTGATGATCAGCTACGTTTACCGACTGGGATTCACCTACGTGGCGATTCTGTTCGGTTATCTGCTTTCGGGAGCGGTACTGTTTTTCCGCAAAACGCTTCAACGCTCGGTGCCCAGCCTGTATTTGATCCTGGAAACCATGGCCTATCTCATCTTTTTCTATGCCACTTTCCGGCTGCACTTTTTCACCGACGAGCCGCTGATTGAGAGCCGTGCCGTTGCCATTGCTCTTCTGACGCTGGTAGCGGCAGCCCAATTTTATGTTTCTCTGCGGCGTAAATCCGAATTTTTCATGTTTCTGGCCATCCTTCAAGGATTTGTCGCCGTCTCCATCAGTGATGTGCCGCTTTTCTATTTCGGCTTAGCCGTGGCCATGGCCGCGACGGCGCTCACGTTGCTTCTGCGCCGGGGATGGGTGCGGCTGTTCTTTGGCATCCTTTTGCTGACATATTTTATGCATTTGACCTGGCTGCTGAACAATCCACTTGCCGGCAATCCCCCGCAGGCAACGCCGCATCCCAACGGCAACTGGATCGCTCTGGTGATTTACACTCTGATCTTCAACCTGCCGGTGTTCTGGCGACAAAAAAAACACCTCAAAGAGGGCGCACTGATCGCCGGCACGCTGTTATCGGCGTCGGGATTTTCGCTGCTTGTTACCATCAACGTCCTCACCTATTTTCAGCCGGAATGGGGGCTTGCAGCACTCATGGTCAGTCTGTTTTTTCTGGCGCTGGCGAGCCTCCAATATGCCCTCACGGGACACAAATGGGTGGCTTCGTTAAATGCCTGCTTCGGATTCATTGCACTCAGCATTGCCATCGCCGGACTGAGCCGGTTGCCGCAGAGCTACGCCTGGCTGGCTTTACAAAGCCTGATCGTACTGTTTTATGCGCTGTGGCTCCGGTCACGCCTGCTGGCGCTTTTGAACACCTTTATCTTCCTGGTCATTCTTTTTGCCTACTGGGCCACCTACAAACAAGTGAACATGGTCAACCTGAGCCTGGTGACGGTGACCTTTACGACTGCCCATTTGCTTCATCTCAAAAAACATGCCCTGGGCCTGCGCACGGAAGCACTGGAAAATGTCTATCTCGCCCTCGGCTTTTTGCTGCTCCCCCTCTCACTGTACGGGGCTTTGCCGGCACACCTGGTTACCCTGTCATGGATCGGGGTCAGTGCACTTTATTTTGGGCTGAGCTTGATGTTCCGTATGGTCAAATATCGATGGATGTCCGTTGTGAATCTAATCATCACGCTGTTTTATTTGATGTTTATCGATTTCGGGCAATTGCAAGGGATGTACCGGGTTCTGGCGTTTCTGCTTTTGGGGGCGCTTGCTCTATTACTGTCGATCTTTTACACGCGCCGCAGAGAAACGCAATTGCAAAAACGAAAACGAGTGGGATCACACCAATAAGTAAAGGGACTACCATGCGCTGGAAACATCCATTTTTGATGATGATCGTACCGGCGATGCTCCTCGGCGTTGCCAATCCGATTCGTAGTCAATCACAAAATCCGGTGTCACAGGAACCGCGCAATAGCTGTGTAAGCTGCCATCTGGAAGAAGAGGAGGAACTCGCCGAACCGGTGAAGGCGATGGAAAACGATATTCACACCAAAAACGGCCTGTCGTGCGCGGATTGCCACGGCGGCGATCCCACAGCCGGTCTGGACGGCGATCCTGATGCAGCCATGGATCCGACCAAAGGATACATTGGTGTACCGGATCGCACCGAGATTCCCCAGTTCTGCGGCCGCTGCCACAGCGATCCTGAATACATGCGGCAGTACAATCCGCGCCTGCCCACCGATCAGCTCGACCGGTACAAAACCAGTATTCACGGCAAGCGGCTGGCTGGCGGCGATGAAAAAGTCGCCACCTGTGTGGATTGTCACGGCACTCACGGGATTCTGAAAGCCAATGATTCCCGCTCGCCTGTTTATGCCACCAACGTCCCCCAAACCTGCGCCCGCTGCCATGCCGACGAAGAATATATGGCCGACTACGACATCCCCACGGATCAGGTGGAGGAATACGAAAAGAGCGTGCACGGTCAGGCCCTCCTCAAGCGTGGCGACACCGCCGCTCCCGCTTGTAACGATTGCCACGGCAATCACGGTGCAGCACCGCCGGCGGTGCCTTCGGTGGTGTATGTCTGCGGTCAGTGCCATGTCAACAACAGCGAGATGTTTCAAGAAAGTCCGCACAAAGACGCCTTTGCCGAAGAGGATTTGCCGGAATGCGAAACCTGCCACGGTAATCACGGCATCGAACACCCGAAGGACGAAATGCTGGGGGTTGGGCCGGAAAGCATTTGCCTGGAATGCCACGATGAAGGCGAAAAGGCTTACGAAGTGGCAGCGAAAATGTATGTCGATATCGATTCATTGAAAACCGCCATTTTCCGCGCCGACAGTCTTGTGAAGGTAGCGGAGACGGCCGGGATGGAGGTGGTCGATGCCAAATTCAGCATTTCGGACGCCCGTCAATTTCTCATCAAATCGAGAACTATCATCCACAAGCTCTCAGTCGAAGAGCTGGAAAAGCTGTCAAAAGAAGGCATGAAAAAAGCCATGGAAGCCTATGCCATGGGCATCGCCGCCCTCGAAGAGTTGCAATTCCGGCGTAAAGGACTTGCCATTTCCACCATTTTCATTATTATTTTAGCCATTGGGCTTTATTTTAAAATCCGCGAAGTGGATAAAAAAACACAATTTCAGGAATTGGACCTGGGCAATTAAACAACGTTTTTGCTTTACATAGGCCGTTGCCCAATGATAAAATTTTAACGCTGGCAAAGCCGGGCTGAAACCTTAACGTCGTTTCTGAACACATTCGATGAAAAAAGCGGTTTGACTTCGGTGACGCTTCTCTCCCATATCCGCTCTTTGGCAACCTCGTTTTCCCAAATTTAAGAATGTCTGCTGAAATTTCTTATATTTTGAAACCGGCCACACCCCGGCAAACCATCTGTCCAAAGCGACGCTTTCGATTCAATGCATGCCGGCTTATGACACCTTGTTTTTAATGGGATTACCCCATGAATGCGAATCCCCCTGTTTGACGATGGCAGCAGAACGCTTCTTCGCATATTCCTTGCCGATGGCATTAAATTTGTACAGCATAGCCCTGAAATCTCGGATTTGGAAAATCTTTGTCCATCAATAACGAGGTTCGGGCTATGAAACGGAACGTTCGCATTTTTGGGGCCTTTTCTCTGGTCATTCTCGCCATGCTGTATCTGATTTCCAGCGGCTTCAATGAGGAAACCATGGTTTACTATTCCACCGTGAAGGAACTCAAACTCAAAGGGGAAGATGCTTTTGGGCAGGGATTTCGGGTCAGCGGAATCGTCGTGCCGGGAAGTATCGAAAAAGCCATCGATAAAATAGAGGTCCGCTTTGTCATCGAGGAAGAAGGCGAACGGCTGTCCGTGGTTTACAACGGCGTCCTGCCTGACACGTTTAAAGAAGGGGCTGAGGTATTGATTGAAGGCAAATATCAGCCGGATAATATATTTTACGCCACCAACGTGTTTACCAAATGCGCCAGCAAATATGAAGCGGCGGATGAAAGCAGCACGGATTAGTCGCGCGCTGTGCAAGAACGGAACTCTCCTCATCAACGCCGCAGCGCCGCTTTGCTGTGGCGTTTGCTTTCATAAGCAAGCAGATAAAGACACTTCCTTTTATCACCACCGGCAATGCCCCTGATTCGTTGTGCCGTAGCAACACCACCGCATCATTGAACATACATTTTTTAAACTGCAAGCATACGGGGTTCAGCCGCAGGCATCTGTGGCTGATAAAACACACGGTATCCCGTGCTTATAAAGCATGCTGAAACGGAGACCGTGTATCACCGGAGATAACCGCCGCAATCTGCGCGCCTCTGTGGAAGAAGAAGCATAAATGAAAATTGATGATCACGGAAAAATCGACAAATTCAATCCTCAAACGGGTGCTGTCGCTTTTTAACCATGCAGTCGCATAATTTTGTTGAACCTCCATCAGGCATTAAACGGGAAAGGCGGTCTCATGAGGACGAACAACCGAATCGCCTGGCTTTTGTGGATCGGAATGGTATGGCCCTCTTTGCTGACGGCGCAGAGCTTTTCCGGCCGCATTTTTACCAGCTTTTTTACCTATGAACGCAGTGACACCGTGGGGCAATCCAGCCTGCAGGCACGCGGCTACCAGGGATTCCAGCTCGATTTTCGCAACCGCCATCTGCTGTTCCGCGCCTTCGGCCAGTTGGATCATGATTTTGCCAGTCCGCTGACCGACGACCCGCGCATCCGCATGTACAATTTTTACCTGCAATGGCAAACCTTCGCCAGACGCGCCGAACTCAAACTGGGACGTCAGCCGGTGTTCAGCGGGGTGGCTGTGGGCACCATCGACGGAGCGCAATTCACCGTCCGTTTCGGCCGGCTGATACGCATCAAGGCCTTTGCCGGCACGCTGATGCCGGCATCACAGCAAATGAAAATCATCTCCGACGCCAAAAGCAACTACCTTGCCGGCGGTCAGATACGCATACGGCCGGTTTCCAATTTGTATTTCAGCCTGAGCTATTTCACCAAGCAGCAGACCCGCCCCGGCTACAACACCCTGCGCGCCGACTCCATCGGCAATGTGTTCACCCAGTTCATCCAGCCGACAACACGCGCTTTTCAAATGGCCGCCTTCGACGGCACGTGGCAATTTCGGACGGGCACAAGTCTGTACAGCCGCATGGACTTTGACATCTACGGGCAGCGCATCACCCGCGGCGAGGTGGCGCTGCAAACCCGGACGTCGGACCGGCTGTCGCTGAATGCGGCCTATACGTACCGTTCACCGCGATTGCCCTGGAATTCGATTTTTTCCGTGTTCAACACCGAGGAAAACCACGAGATCGAAGCCGGATTCTATTACCAGGTGCATCCGCAGTTTCAGCTTCAGGGCAATGGGGCGCTCATTCTGTACACGGATGACCGCTCGTTGCGCCTTTCCGTGGGTGCCAATACGGCCTGGGGCAGCTTTAATTATGTGCATCGGAGCGGCTATGCCGGTGAGCTGGACGGTCTTAACGCGTATTTTTATCGGGCCTACTCGCGAAACCGGTTGTTGCCCAACGTGCAGCTCTCCTGGGCGTCTTATCGCCTCGACCGTGACGCAAAGCGCACCCCCTTGCTTTCGGCCGCCCTGGGATTGCTTTACCGACCGGCGCATCCATGGAGCCTGGATTCCCAGCTACAAATTCTCCGCAACAAATTTTATGATCTGGATACGCGCCTTCTGTTGCGTTTTCAATACTGGTTTTTCAACGCTCTGTCTTCAAAATCAGCGGAAAACGAACTATAATCGGGCGGGATTATGAAGATCAATCAACGTCTGCTTCGGGTAGGTCTGGCGAGCGCCGCTATGCTGGTGTTGAGTACCGGGGCGCCGGCGCAGGAGGGGCAGTCCTGGAAGGACCCGGTGGCACAATGGGCAAAAGTCAGTCGCTTTTCCCATCAATTGCATATTGTTGAGGTTGAAGCCGAATGCGCCACCTGCCATCCGAATGCGGAGACGAGCCAATCGGCCGAGGATTTTCTGCTGCCCACCATGGACGATTGCTCCGAATGCCACGATGTGGAAGACGAGGAGGAATGCGCCACCTGCCATGGCGAGGAAGAAGAAATCGAAACCTTTGATCAGCCGGTTCGCACCATTACCTTCAATCACAAAATCCACATTGCTCGTGAAATGAGCTGCGAGACCTGCCACAAAGGGCTGGAAGAATCCGAAGCGCCGACCACGGCCACGCTGCCGAGCATGATGATGTGCATCGATTGCCACAACGGCAGTGCCGCGCCGCCGGCCTGCCAGACCTGCCACGCCAATCCGGAAAACCTGCGCCCGGCGACTCACAAGGTGGTGGACTGGATCAAGGAACACAAGCGGCAGGTGCGCTCTATCAGTCCGGAGGGAACCTGCG
>WFVT01000145.1 GCA_015491485.1 Candidatus Zhuqueibacterota bacterium | reverse complement strand
ATCTCCTTGCTATCTCTGCTGGTTTCAAGAGCCATTCAAGGATTCCGGGAAAAATAGAGAACTGGTCACGATCAGCATCTGACCGGTGCTGTAAAGCAACCAAACCACATCCCCCAGATGCGACCATCGGGCGCCGGTAAACAGTCGCATTGACAACACCAGATCACTCATCAGAAACAGCAATGTCCCCACAAAAAGTCCAATAAACGCGGTTGTTTGCAAACTTAGATTCATGGCGAACGCGGCCGTGGCGCATAGCAACAAGCCATAGCCCAGCGCGGCATAGAGCATTCCGCCGGCGGACTGCCCCCGGTACACCGTAATGTACCAGCCGATCAGCCCAATCATGAGCCATGTTGCTGTTACTCCCACGAATCGTCCCGTCCAAATGGGCAGATCGACGGCTCGCAATGCCTGCATCATTCCGGCAAGATAGCATAAATGTCCCACGGCAAAGGCTCCCATGCCGAACGGCAAATAAAGAGCAGATCGGATCAAAAGTTTGGCCATGAAGAGATCGCCGATGAAGCCGAAGGTCATGCCAAGCGCCAACCACCGGGCATAATGCATCCGGTACGGGCTCTGCCATGTCAACATCAAAAGCCAGGCTACCAGGACCAGGACAAACGATGCGCTCAATCTTGCCCATCGGGGGATCCGGTGCAACGTGTCCGGACGATAAGTACCCAAGAAAAATCCACCATACAATAAGCCGGCCCACAGCACGAACAACCCTATCAGCGCAGCTCGCGGGAGGCCCGGCATCTGATCAAAGAAATTCCATATATTCATTGGATATCCCATTTTTCCGAGACCCATTTTATAGAAAAATTACCGAAACAGCAAGATTTTCTTCACCATTGCTGAAGGTCCCGAAATTTGCCGCACGCCAATACTGACAGGCCCTGATTTTGTCTCAATGACGTGGCAGAGATTTGTGTGTTTTTCTTTGGAAACGTGCCTCTTTTTGCCGCTGATTGGGGAAACGATAGAACAGGCGCGGGAGGGAGCATGTGCTACCATGCATCGGCGGCCGATTCAAAATCATTGCGGCCCGGATTCGGAAACGGCGGTGAGGCAGCTGCATCACCATATCGAGTAACGAACATGCTCTGTGCGCTCAGCGCCATAGCGAGCGCATAAAAAATTCGCCGTATTCCGCCGATTGGCAATGGAACACGGAGCAAAGCGGATTTGCACGGCTTACCACGGATGTCTTTTCGGGGCGTTTAAAACAGGTGTGCCGGCAGCATCAACCTGCCTACATTCAGAAGCTTGTCGAAAAAACCGCCCATAAAAAAAGCCGGCCGCTGGATCGCCCAGCGTACCGGCCTGGTGTTGGTGGTAAAAGCGACTCGTACAACAGGAAATCAGACTTCCTCGGCTTCGGCCTCCACGGTTTCCGTCACCTCCGCTTCCTGCTTTTCGGGTTTGCCATTCCGGCCAGAATCGGCTCGCTTTTGGCGTGTGGTCTTTTTCGCCGTTTCTTCATCTTCCGGCAACAACGTCAGCGGGATCACTTCATCCATTTCCCGCACGAATTTGAACTCCATGCTGTTACGGATGTATTCGGGGACATCGTCCAGATCTTTTCTATTTTTCTCCGGCAGAATCACCTTGTTGATCCCTGCTCGTTTTGCCGCCAGCACTTTTTCTTTGATGCCGCCCACGGGCAACACCAGCCCCCGGAGAGTGATCTCGCCGGTCATGGCGACATCGTTTGCCACCCGTCGGCCGGTCAGCAACGAAAGTAGAGCGGTGAAGATCGTCACCCCGGCGCTGGGGCCGTCTTTCGGAATGGCTCCGGCCGGAACATGGACATGAATATCATGCTTCTCGAACACGCCCGGATCAATCCCATATTGCTGCGCATTGGCACGAATGTAGGACAGCGCGGCCTGGGCGGATTCTTTCATCACATCGCCCAACTGACCGGTCAAAATAAGTTGCCCTTTGCCCGGCATCATCGTGGCTTCGACGAACAGAATATCGCCGCCGGTGGGCGTCCAGGCAAGACCGGTACTGACGCCGGTGCGCGACACTCGTTCCTTGGCATCGTGGTAAAATTTTTCTACACCAAGATATTTGCGCAAATCCTCCGGCGTAATCACTTTGGAGGTGATTTCACCTTCCACGATTTCTTTTGCCACGCCACGGCAAATATTGGCGATTTCGCGTTCTAGATTCCGCACGCCCGCTTCCCGGGTATAGCTTTCGATGATTTTCATGATAGCAGCATCTTCAAACCGAAGTTGCTCTTCGGTCATGCCGTGTTCTTTGAGCTGTTTGGGAATCAAATGCTCCTTGGCGATGTGGAGTTTATCCTCAGCCGTGTATCCCGGAATCTCGATGATTTCCATCCGGTCTCGCAAAGCCGGCTGGA
Organism: Candidatus Zhuqueibacterota bacterium; assembly: GCA_015491485.1. Classification (GTDB taxonomy): domain Bacteria; phylum Zhuqueibacterota; class Zhuqueibacteria; order Zhuqueibacterales; family Geothermadaptataceae; genus Hydrothermovivens. The sequence continues at coordinate 7,155 of WFVT01000145.1, read as the reverse complement.
TGGTTTCCGCAATATTCGCGGTGGCGATGAACATGACCTTGGACAGATCGAACGGGACTTCGAGGTAATGATCGGAAAAGCTGGAATTCTGCTCCGGATCCAGCACCTCGAGCAATGCCGAACTGGGGTCGCCGCGGAAGTCCTGTCCGACCTTGTCGATCTCATCCAGCATGAACACCGGATTATTGCTGCCGGCTTTTTTCAATCCTTGAATGATCCGGCCGGGCAGCGCGCCAATATAGGTGCGCCGGTGCCCACGAATTTCCGCTTCATCGTGCACGCCTCCCAGAGAAATGCGCACGAATTTACGCCCCATGGCGCGCGCAATGGATTTCCCCAACGAGGTTTTTCCCACGCCCGGCGGGCCCACAAAGCATAGAATGGGCCCCTTCATATCGGCTTTGAGCTGACGTACCGCCAGATATTCCAGAATGCGTTTTTTGACTTTTTCCAGGTTGTAGTGATCTTCGTCCAAAACCTGCTGTGCCCGTTTCACATCCAGATTATCTTCCGTGGATTTACTCCACGGCAGCTCGATGAGCCAATCCAGATAGGTGCGCGAGACCGTGTATTCCGCCGCCGCCGGTGGGATACGCGACAGCCGGTCCAATTCTTTCTCCGCCACCTTTTTCACATCCTCGGGCAAGCCGGCTTCTTCGATCTTCTTGCGCAGTTCTTTGATTTCCGCCGTGCGCTCGTCTTCATCCTCACCCAGCTCTTTTTTGATGGCTTTCAACTGTTCGCGCAGGTAATATTCGCGCTGGCTTTTGGAAATCTCTCCCTGCACCTGGCTCTGGATTTTGCTGCTCAGCTCCAAAATTTGCAACTCTTTGGTGAGCAGCACGGTAACGCGCTCCAACCGTTTACGAACATCGACGATTTCAAGCACTTCCTGTTTTTCTTCTGTGGGAATATTCAAATTGGCGGCGATCACATCCGCCAGCCGGCCCGGTTCCTCGGTGTTCATCACCAGCATGGTGTGTTCAGATGAAAGATACGGCGCCAGCTCCGCCGCCTTCTGGAAAAGACCGCGCAGATTCACGGTCATGGCATCGATATCCAGCCCTTCGACCGGCTCTTCCTGCGCCGCCTGCACCATCACTTTGAAGAACGGATCGGTCTGGGTATAATCCAGAATCCGTGCCCGTTTCACTCCCTGCACCATCACCGTGAGTGTGCCATCGGGCACTTTAAACGATTTGATGATGGTTGCGATGGTGCCCCACCGATACAGATCATCCGGCTGCGGATCGTCCACCTCAGCTTCCTTTTGCGCCACCAGCATAATCAGTTTGTTGCCGTTTTGCGCCTCATCAATCACACGAAGCGACTTTTCTCGGCCGATCTGCAGCGGCATGATCTGATGCGGAAAAATCACGGTGTTGCGTAACGGCAGAAGGGGCAACACCTGGGGAATATCGAAATCAATATTGTCAGGCACTTGCGTGTTGTCGTTTTTGATGATTTCGCTCATTTCAACTCCTGAAGTTTATTCGGTTAATGGGGTCAGGTCGCCGCTTGACTCGCTTATCGCACATCAATTTTGCGCGGTTTCCGAGTATCCAGCTTTGGAAGCCGGATCGTTAAAATGCCATCTTCCAATTCCGCATTGACTTTGTTTTCATCAACATCATCGGGCAATTGAAACGCCCGTTCAAACGCCCCGAGGTGCGATTCCCGCTGATGAATCGCGATGTCCTCGTGCGCTTCCTCAATTCGCTGACCCGAAACTTTTAAAACCTGCTCACTAATGGTAATTTTAACCCAATCCCTGTCGAAACCCGGGATTTCCATAACGATGGTATATCCCTCATCGTCTTCAAAAACGTCCGCTTTTGGCGTCCATGACGACCCTTCCATTTTTCGGTGAACGTATGGATCCTCGAAAGGCTCCACTTTCTCGCGTTTAAAAAATTCTGCAGAGGAATTCCACCATGACGAATCATTCCAACCGCCGTTAGTATGACCAAACACCGTCATCATGGTTCTCCCTCTTTCTTCATCAATTCTATTGTCCAACGGGATGACAGCAACTATTATGCCACATACGAGTCATCGTTTTTATTTCCTTGTTTTTCAATTTGTTACATTGTATTTCCCGTAGATATCGTGGATTCCGGGTGAGAAATAATGACACAATTTTCTGTCAGCTCACCTGAAAGGCTTTTCAATTCTGCCTCTTTGACAGAGCGCTGATCGCCGGTTCGAACGCTTCCATCCAGGTATCTTTCAATCTCCGGAAACCATTTTTGCCGTTGAAGTCTGGTTCAGGAAATTAAACGATAGGGAACCAAAGCCGTTCAGGAATGCGCCCGTTTGCCCCGGGCCGCCGGAGATGGCCGCCCATCCGATTTTCCCATTTTTGGTCATTTTCTATTTTTCTTTCGATGGGCGGAGTTTTATTTTTGCGAAAACCATCAATGCAGGAGGTCCAATGATGAAAACCATAAACCGCCGCGATTTTCTTAAGCAGGCCGGCCTCGGAATGGTTGGTGCCGGAACGATACTCACGCTTCCCGGACGATTGTCCGGTGCTCTCCGAACGCTGCCAGCCTCAACCGCAGAAGGAGAGCATTTTTCGTTTATTCATTTCACGGATACGCATGTACAAACCGAGTTAAACGGGCATCTGGGCATGCGAAAAGCGGTGGAAAAGATGAATCAAATTGGAGCGGCCTTTGCTATTCATGGCGGAGACATCGTTTTCGATGTATTCGAGACCGATCGTCGGCGCGCCGACTTCCTCTACAGGTTATACCGCGATGAGCTGGCTCATTTAAAACCCCAAACGTATCATGTCATCGGCAACCATGATGTATTTGGCATTAGTCCCAAAAGCGGCGTCCGCAAAAGCGATCCGGAGTATGGGAAACGCATGTTTATGGATTATCTTGGGGAGGGCCGGACTTACCGTTCGTTTGATTACGGACGATGGCACTTCATCCTGCTCGATTCTATCGACATCACTTCGGATCGCAGCTATCGTGGATTGATTGATTACGAACAGTTCGAATGGCTGAAAGCCGATCTTCAGGAAACCGGTAAAGATCGCCCCATCGTGATTGTTACGCACATCCCACTCATCACCCTGTTCTGGCAAATCGTCGATGCCCGTCGGACACCGATCCCGCCCGGCGTGGCTATCGTCAATGCGAAAAAAGTCTGGGAGTTAATTGAGCCTTATAATGTCCGCGCGGTACTCCAGGGGCATCTGCACATACGGGAAAAATTGGAATACAACGGCGTGCAATACATCACCTCGGGGGCGGTATGCGGCAATTGGTGGAAGGGACCGCGTATGGGGCATCCAGAAGGTTTTGCGGTTATTGAAGTCCGCGGCGATGAGCTGACCTGGCGCTATGAAACATACGGATGGAAAGCCGCCGTAACGGAGAGCGATGCGCCGGGGCATTAGCGCCAGGCTCAGTTGCTGGCCTCTTCCTCCAGCGCTGTCACACGCGAGGCCGATGTTTTGGGCCGACCGGCCTGCCTGCGGCTCTGCCGGGCTGATTTGGGGTTATAATACATCAACCGCCACAAGGCCAAAATCACCAGCGCCATGGAGGCTTCCAGCGCAATAAAGCTGGCAATTTTCAAGTAGGCAAAATCGGGATGGACATAGCGAACCAACCAGCTCGAGGCTTCACTCAGCAAGGCCGATCCGAAAAAGGCGATAATCAGGGTTGCTTTTACCCATTTGGCAAACGGGGTAAAAATAAACAGGTGAGTCAGCAACAACGCCACCATGGCCATGACCGGCAAATGCCCGTGCGTGACTTCAAGCATGGAGCCAAACGTCCGCGGAAGCGTGTAAAGGTCTTCATTGCCACGGTAATAATCAATTACAGACGTCGGCGTCAGGTTCATTTTTGAAAAATACATGATGGCTGTGGTCAACCAAAACCCGGCGAGGAAGACCAACGTAAAAATCAGAGTCAGACGCATGAGCGGATTGGCATAGAATTTCCCGTTCTGCATGTATTTCATTGTGCCGGTTCTCCGTTGATATGTTCAAACAGGGCGAGGGCTCGTCGGACCATGAGTGTAAAAGCGCGCACGCTCAACGTCGCGCCGGTGATCGCATCGACACCGCGGCCGGGCCATAAGTCCCGAGTCAGCGACTGGTTGTCATATTGGCGGAACCATTTGGGGGAAGGGATGTAATCGAGGGGCTCATAAAACGCCAGCACCTCTGTCATCTTTACTTTCCCTTCCGGAGAGATCAGAACCATCATAATTGTTGGTTTGGTGCGTACCGTCTGTTTTTCGAAGAACGCATATCCGGTGATTTTTCCGGCTTTCATGCCCACGTAATACGTAATCACCCGAGAAGCAAAAGGCGCGCGGGCTTTCTTTTCCAGCGTCTGTTTTTCATCGCGGCTCAAGAAGACGGTCTTGCGAAGTACCGTGTCGGCATCGGCGAAAGCTTTTTGTAATGCCTCAGTTTGCGTCATAAATACTTGAGCAGCGGCGGGAAACGCGGTTGCGATCCAAACGATCGGTAGTCCCAAAATGAAGCGTCGAACGTAGGTTTGAAAATTCATCGCAAGGTCATCGTTTTAGTCATTTGTTTTATTATTAAAACAGTGAAAATATAAATCAACATCGCTGAAAAAACAATAAAAAAATGATCGATTTTGAATCATTTTGATCCTAATCTGAGCGATTTGCTTTTAAATAAAAAAACCTTTTGGGTGTTTAAGCTATTGTGTTATATTATGTTAGTTAATCACAATAATAGACACTCAGCAAACACCCAAAAGGTGCAAGGAATATGGCAAAAAAATTGCATTCGGCGCAAGGAAAAATTTCGGCAGTCGACATCACAAATGATACCATTTCAGGTCGTGGCGGACTGTTTTTCTTTTTGCGGTTTGTAGAAAGCATTGGTTTTTACAGCCTCATTGAAAAGCGCTTTGGTTTTCTCAACCGGTCGGGCAAAGGGCTTAGGATCAGGGAGTTCGTTAAGCAGATATTGGCATATTTTGTAGACGGTAGCGACATGGGGATGGTGAGCTTTGATCGCCGGAAAAATGACCCGGCTTATGCCGCGCTTCTGGAAACTTCCCCGGGCCGACTGGCCAGCTCACATCAGATGAAGCGCTTTTTCCAGAAGCTTATGGTTCTCACCAACCCGGTTTATCGAAGGCTTCTTTTGTACCTGTTCATGTGGCGCCTGAAGGTTGAAAAGCCCAACGTCATTGTCCTTTTTGCCGACTCCAAGGTATTCGATAATAACGATGCCCAGAAGCGAGAGGGCGTGGAGCCGACCTATCGGGACAAAAGAGGCTATCATCCTTTACACATCATTTGGAACTCCTATATTGTGGATGCGATTTTCCGCTCCGGCAGCAAGCATTCCAATCATGGGGAGGATTTTGTAAAAGTGATGAGGCGCCTGGTGCGACACATCCGCAAGAAATACTCCCAGGAGGTGCCCATCATCGTGACCAGCGACAGTGCTTTCTTGGACCAGGACACCTTCAAAGTTTTCGAAGAAGAACTGGGCATCTTTTACATCTGTGTTGGGAAATTATACGGTGATATCAAAGATTATGTCAAGGCGCATAACCTTAAAGACTTCAGTAGGTTATCCAACAATCGACAGACCTGGTGCTACGTTGAATTTGGCAATCGCTTGAAAAGCTGGTCAAAGTTTCGACGGTGTATTTTTACTCGCCTGGAAACCGAAGAAGATGGCCAGATGCTGTTCGACTTTGCAAAATCCGATCAGGTGATTTACACCAATATTGGTCTCGATAAGGAGCTGACCAACAAGCTGATTGAAGCCGGTGGCGAAACGTATGTGCAGGCCGAAACCATCATCCAAATGTCGCATCATCGGGGTAAGGATGAACTGACTCACCGAGCCTTGAGCGAGTTTGCAACCAAAGAGCAATTCCCATTTAAGCGTATGGCCATGAACCGGGCCTATTACTACTTTCTGGTGATCAGCCACTTTCTCTATGAAGCCTACAAACAGGACATGCCCGAAGGCATTGTGTCCCCTTGTTGTTATCCTCACACCTTTCGCCGCACGGTCATTGATTTTGCGGTGAAAATTGTGCGACGAGGCCGTCGAATCATTTTGAAAGTTACTCAGGCCATTTGGGAGAGCTTGCGCATCCGGGAATTGTGGCAATGGCTTGGCCAACTCGAACCAGTGCTTTGTATGCGCACTTAGAATTGCATCTGCCTGTAGATTCAATTTCGAAGACCCAAAATGCGCCGTTACGAGGGAGTGGTGCGCCCAGACCTGTCGCTTATGATAAATCCATCTCCCGGAAACGGGAATTCACAAAAGAAAAACGATCATTCACTCGTTCTGCTACGCTACCTGTAGGCGAAATCTCAAACCACCCCCACAAAAAGAGGGTTATTTTTTGATTCCAAACTGAATCGCTCAATTTAGGAAAATCTTAATGTTAAGAATGTTGCTACAAAATGTGTGTTACCTTTTGATTTTCTTGAATTCAAGAAAGCCGGCAGGAGAATTTTGCAAAGGTAAGAAGAAAAAGAGAGCGGGGATCGCCGCGCGGGGACGATCCCCTTTTTTGGAAGGCATCTCCATCCTTTTAGATGCGTTTCCAGTGGCCGGGCACCCAATACCATCCGTGGTGATTGCGGGACCAGTGTCCGGGCACGTAGACATATCCTTTCCTGCCTCGTACCCAGCGTCCCTTCACCCAAACATAGCGATGTCCGTTCCACTTCCAGTGGCCCGGGATCCAGACAGCGTGTTTATGAGGTTTCTTAACATGAAGTACCGCTGCATGCCTGGGCTTGGGAGGAGCAATCTTCACATAAATGCGGGTGTGCGGCATCCCGGTATCCGGCTTGAGCAAAAATATAAGCGCCGCCAGCAAAAGGATTCGGATGTTTTTCATGATGATGCCTCCTTGAGATCGTTGAAACCGTGTTTCTGCAACCCGTTTGCTCTGGATCGTATCAACCTGTATGCCAGGGCTTACGGTGAATGCTGCAACTGTATAAAAAACTAGTAGATAAAAATATCGCTATATCCTGAGGATGGGAAAAGAGCTGGTAAGATTGGGACAGCCCTGTGTCCCTGCAGGTACACATTTACATGAGGTCTGCTTTTGCATCCGATTACTCTGAATCTCTTCCGGAAATTGGCATAGGATGGTGATATAA
>WFVT01000144.1 GCA_015491485.1 Candidatus Zhuqueibacterota bacterium | reverse complement strand
CGATTCGGTACACCCTCCCGGCTGCGGTGCGCGGCATGGCTTTCGTGCAACTGTCGATTTACAGCCTTCAGGGCCGGCGTATCCGCACGCTGGTGCGCGAATTTCAAAGAGCCGGAGACCATGCTGTTATCTGGGCCGGCCAGGATGAGACCGGGCAACCGGTGGCATCGGGCATTTATCTTTACCGTCTCTCTGCTTCCGGCATCACGCAGGTCCGGCGGATGGTGTTGCTCCGGTAAAACAAACGGTGCAGCGTCCCCTATCCACCGTAAATCCGAACGCAGGGGCCTCACAGACGATATATGACGGATTTTGCGGGTCGGCACAGGCAAGGAAAGGCGATATTCCTGTGCCGCCTGCGTTCGAATTACAAGATCGGCTTTCGCCTTTCTCTCCAATTATTCCATTCCCGATGATCGCCTCCATGATTCCAACAATACGTTGAATTTCGAACCATGATAAAAAACCAGGCAGGCGTCATTTTTCTGCCGATATACATTAAAAAAGATTCATTGCTTTTTCACTCATTCTCATAAAACTCAAGGGGTAGTTCTATGACGCTCGCAACAATCCGACGGCCGTTCACGGGCATGGCTTTTCTGTTGATAGGTTGGCTTTTGATGCCCCTTTCCTCACAGGCACAGACGATCGATAACTTCAAAATAAACACCATCAACTGGTTCGGGAATGATTCTTCCGGATGGGGTGAGATCAGCTTTGACCTTGTTTCCCATGCACAGGATTCGGCAATCCGGTACTTGAATGTTTTCGATCCCAACCAGCCCCCCGGAAACAACTGGCTTCTCCAAAACTTTCCAATTCATCCCGATTTACCTGCCGGTACGTATATGACCCGGTTCAACATCAACCGGTACAAAGGCGGGGATATCGTTTACGTGGTTACCGATTCGGGGCTTGTGGTTGGTCCGCTCATTCCGATTTCCGTCGGCGTCCCGGTTTCGCCGACAGTTGGCATAGTGGAGTACCGTCCCGAAGATTGGGGCGGACGGGATAATGGAAACCCGCCGCAAATCGACGGTCCTCCGGAGGACGTTGCCGATGCATTTGATCCCACCCGACCGCTGGTTCGAAGCGTGTTTCTGTCCGGCATGCCTGACGAAGTGCAGGGACCGAATGAGTGTGCACCGACGGCTGCTGGAAACGGATTTCAATGGCTGAATGAAACGTATCGGCTCAATCTCCCCGAGCGTATGAACGAAGCGGATGAAATCCGGGATTTGCTCAAAACCAACGCCTACATGCAAACCCATCCCAATTTGGGGACTTCCGACCTCAATGCGATCAAAGGTCGGCTGCAGTTCATCCGGGACTACAATCTTCCCCTGTCGGTGGAATTTCAGGATGACGCGTTGAACGATGTCAACCACGCCAATTCGAGAGCCGTGCAAAGAGGCAACCAGCCATCGTTCTCCTGGATTTTTGAACAGCTCGAAAACAGAAAAGCGGTCGAGGTCGGCATCTCCTGGCGCGGCGGAGGCGGACACTGGCTGACCCTGGTGGGCGCCGTTGAATTTATGGGCATCCGGATGCTGTTTTACCACGACCCGATCGATGGACCGGGTCGCATCCGGTTCAGTTTTGTGGCACCCGGTGAGGCCGGTGACCCGTTCCCCAACTTTCTGGAATTCAAAGCCGAGCCGCACAATTCCATGGATATGGCTGTGGCGACCGGTGTGAACAGGCCTACCGGTATTGCGGAAGAATCCTCCGCTGCACTGCCCGGCCGATTCACCTTATTTCAAAATACACCCAATCCTTTCAATCCCTATACAGTCATTTCATTCGAACTTTCCGCTGCCGGCGATGTGGAGCTTTCGGTGTACGACCTGATGGGACGGCATGTGCGTACGCTGGTCCGCGGCATGCAACGCGCCGGAACTCACACCGTTCGATGGGATGGTCGCGATCGGCGGGGACGCCGTTTAGCGGGCGGCATCTATTTTTACCGGCTTCGCTTCGGCGATCGGATGTTAACGCGGCGCATGATTCTGCTTCCGTAAAAATCATTGCCCCCTTCCAATCATTGGCAAAATTGTCCTTGTTGCGGCGTTTCCCCTCACCCGGGGAAACGCCGTTTTTTTT
>WFVT01000143.1 GCA_015491485.1 Candidatus Zhuqueibacterota bacterium | reverse complement strand
TGGTAATATTAATAGCGGAGTTTTTCTTTCGCAATAAAAATTGACCAAATGCACAGAACCAGTTTCGCTTTTTGATCGCCGGAAGTGGGGACAAAAAAATCGGCGTCGGGGAAAAACATCCCTGAGATGGATGCCCCGCCGTTTCAACGGGCCATCCGGTGTCGGGATGCGAATGAATTCAAACCGCCAATGCTCTGAAAAACACCAGATTATTCACCGGTCGGATTTCCCGTTTTTCACTGCAATGCCAGGCGAATTGATTTTCCCTTTCGGCGCCATTTGGAACGGCGGTGGTTTTGCTTTCACCATAGCCCGTTTCCGTCCCGTTATCGCAGGCGCAGCCAAAGAATCGGTAAGGAGTCCCTCAAACGAACAACCGGCCGACCAGACTGCACGATCCGGCAAATCAGCAAGAGAGAGCAGGAACACCGCCCTTCATTCCGTTTGCCGGGCCTTCTCGCCGTTGAGGCGTTCGTAAAACCGAACGATAATATCCCATGCTTCTTGCGGGCTTTCCACATACTGAAAAATTTCCAGGTCTTCCCAGGAGATCATGCCCTGTTCCGCCAGGAATTCAAAATTGATGAGCTGAGACCAATAGGATTTGTCGTAAAGCAAGACCGGAATGGGACTCTTTTTTTGCGTTTGTATCAGGGTCAACGTTTCAAACAACTCGTCCAATGTCCCGTATCCCCCCGGAAAAATCATCAGTGCGCGTGCCCGCATCACAAAGTGCATCTTGCGCAGGGCAAAATAATGAAATTGAAAGCAGAGTTCAGGGGTGATGTATGGATTGGGTTCCTGTTCATGCGGCAAGGTAATGTTTAATCCGATACTTTTGGCGCCCACTTCAAATGCGCCCCGGTTGGCGGCTTCCATGATCCCCGGCCCGCCGCCGGTGACGATGACATAGTCGCAATCGCCGTTGATCTGACAACTGGTGGATACGATCCGGCTGAATTCACGCGCCGCCTCGTAATACTCCGCCTGACGCACGAGCTGTTTGGCACGTGCCAGCTTCCGCTGCAAGGCATGATCATCCGGATTTTTCGCCAACTCAGCCTGAACGGCTTTTAAATTCGCTTCAGCTTCGTCACGCGGCAACACCCGTGCGCTGCCAAACACCACAATGGTCGAGCGAATCTTTTGCTCGTTCATGATCATTTCCGGCTTCAGCAGCTCCAATTGCAAGCGTACCGGCCGCAGCTCACTGCGCTTCATGAAATCGATATCCTCATAAGCCTTCCGGTAGGTCGGGGACTCCAGAATCCTTTTCAAATTTTCCTTTTTATCCATAGCCTGTCCTCGTTCAAATCAGATTGATCCGCTCAGAAATGAACAACACTCCCATGGATCATTTCCTTCCCGAATTCATTTTTTTGAGACCGAAAAGAGATCAAGCATCCATTGCGGTAGTATGAAGTGCAAACAGGATTAAGCCATTCACGGCTTATCACTCGAAGGCATCCGATCGGAAACCATTGCGGTATGCACAGTTGATAAATAAAATCATTCCCCTACAAATTTGCAAATCAATTTTTGGAAAAAAGAATCCTCATCCTATGCCGAGGGTAGGATGGATGGCTTTTCGCTACCGCGAGGTGATCAGCTCCGGAGGATCAGAAACGGTGAGATGGGCGAGGCCAAAATGAACCGAAGAGAAATAGCCGCACCCGCACCGGCGGGCTGCTGGCAAACCAGAGCCTGCGAGGTTTTCATTCTGCCGGGAGCGGCACAAAAAAGAGCCCCGTTTTTTATGCAACCCTTTCCCCTTTCGAAATGGGGCCCCGTTTGTCGGCTCCTTCCGATGCTTTCCCGGCTTCCATCTTCAAGCGGCTTTTCTCAGCAAATGCACATAAAATTTAACCATATCGATGTAATTTTGAATCGAGATGCGTTCATTGATGCCATGAAATCGGTGCAGATCATCCGGAGTGAGTTTCACCGGAATGAAGCGGTACACATTCGGACTCAATTCCGTGAAATGTTTGGCGTCAGTTCCGCCGACCACCAACGAAGGGGCCACCAGCGTTCCCGGAAAAACTTCGCGAATCACTCGAACCAGCCACTGAAACTGGGGCGCCCGAACATCCGATACCGGCGATGGGTTCCGCCCCGTCCCGAGAACGCGGATGTTGACGCGATCATCCTGAACCGTTTTCCGGATATGTTGAATCACGCTTTCGACACTGTCACCCGGCCGGATGCGGAAATTGACAACCCCACGGGCGCGGGCAGGAAGGACATTATCTTTGATGCTGCCTTCGAGCATCGTCGGGGCGGTGGTTGTTCGAATCAAGGCGTTGGTGGTGGGCGATTGCGACAACTGGGTGGTCAGCAGTCCTTGAAACAGCCATAAATTGGCCATCACCAGTTTCATTCCGAAAGGCATCTCGGGGCCCAAATATCGAAACATCTGATTCACCGGTGGCATCAGCTCCGCCGGCATTTGATGTTCCTCCAGCGCCGCGATGGCTTTACACAATATGCCGACCGGTGTTTCCAACGGCGGCATGGATGAATGTCCGCCTGTGCCTTCCACGAGAAGTTCCACGCTGACATAGCCTTTTTCTGCGACTCCCACCATCGCCACATCCGATTGAACGCCGGGCATCAAGCCGCCCGTCCGCGCACCGCCTTCATCAAGCACCCAGTCAAACTTTATCCCACGTCGGGCCAATCGTTCAGCAATTCGCCTCGCCCCCCGATTTCCGCCCAATTCTTCATCGTGCCCGAATGCGAGGTAGATCGTGCGCTCGGGTTGAAACCCCTGGTTCAACAAAAATTGAACCGCATCCAGGATACCGAATAAACTGGCTTTATCATCAATCGCTCCGCGTCCCCAAATGAAACCGTCTGCCACCGCGCCGGAAAAGGGCGGTTGCTGCCACTGCGACCGGGTTCGCGGATCCACCGGCACGACATCCATGTGGGCCATCAACAAAACAGGCTTCAACTCGCTCTGTTTTCCCTGCCATTTCAGCAATAGGCTATAATCATTCACCCGCTCGGATTCCAGCCGGTCAAAAATTTCCGGATACACCGTTTCCAGATAACGATGGAACCGGTTAAAAGCCGTGGAATCGAAACGGGCGCTGTCTTGATAAGAAACCGTCTGGATCGCGAGTCCACCGGATAGATGGCGCACCAATGCCGCTTCATCCAGCGCCACATCGGCGGCCGGCGTGACTTCTGGTTGCAAACGGGTAAAACGCAGGGTGTTGGCGATGAGAACGATCACCAAAACCACCAGGAATACGCCGAGAAATTGCCAAAACCGTTTCATGGAATATGCGTCTCTCTTTACGTTTTTAATCGGATCCAAATAGAACGATCAACCTCACCAGCGCGAATCTATCAAAAGGGGGATGTTCTTGCAAGATTTTTCAGCCGACCTGCCTTTGCATCGGCGTGGGCGCATGAAGATGGCGTGTGGTATTCTCTGCCGGATATCGGTTTTACCACAACGCCCGCATCTGCATCAAAGCTTCAGGGCGTGGCGACCCAATAAACGCCGTTAAATCTGCCGCAACGCCTGTGAAAGATCGTCGATCAAATCGTTGACATGCTCGATGCCCACCGAAAGCCGGATCATGCCTTCGGTAATCCCGCATTCTGCCAGCTCCTCCGGGCTGTACGTGGAATGGGTCATACTGGCCGGATGCTCGATCAGCGTATCCACATCCCCCAGACTCACGGCAAGGGTGATCAATTTAACGCTATCGAGCAGTTTGACGGCCGCCTCGCGCCCGCCTTTAACTTCAAAAGTGATCATTCCCCCAAAACCGGACATCTGCTTTTTGGCCAGTTCATGCTGCGGATGGGTGGTCAGTCCCGGATACCATACGCGCTGTACCTTCGGGTGAAAGGCAAGGTATTTGGCGATGCGCATGGCATTGAACGCATGACGCTCCATCCGTACGGGTAGGGTTTTCAAGCCGCGTAGCAACAACCAGGCGTTAAACGGACTGATGCACCCGCCAAGATCGCGCAGGATTTCTCCGCGGGCGACATCGATAAATTCAGCATCGCCGATGAGAATACCGCCGATGGTGTCGCCATGGCCGCCGATGTATTTGGTGGCGCTGTGCAGTACGATATCGGCACCCAGCTCCAGCGGCCGCTGGAAATACGGAGTCGCAAACGTGTTATCCACAATCACTTTCGCACCGTGCCGGTGGGCCACTTCAGAACAAGCCGCGATATCGACGATGGTCAGGGTTGGATTTGCCGGCGTTTCCAGATACACCAGGCGGGTATCTTTACGCATGGCTTTATCTATGTTCGCGGGATCGGTGGCATCGACTTCAATAACCTCGATTCCCAATCGCGGCATGAGTTCGCGAAACAGCTTGTGCGTTCCTCCGTAAAGCGTATTACTGGCCACAATACTTTCGCCGGTTTTCACCAGCGCGAGGATCGCGGTTACGGCGGCTGCCATGCCTGAAGACAGCGCAAGCGCCTTTTCCCCGCCCTCTAAAAATGCCATCTCCCGCTCAAGTGCCGCTTGAGTCGGATTGCCAAGCCGGGTGTAAATATAGCCTTCCTTTTCACCGGCAAACAGTTGGGCGCCTTCTTTCGCATTGAGAAACGCAAACGTTGAAGATTGGTAAATCGGCGTATTGATGGCCCGCGTCACCGGATCGGGCCCGCCGGAACCATGCACACAAATCGTAGCAAAATGTTTTTCTTTAAGTTCTTCTCGATCCATAGGTGTTCTCCGTGTTTCAATTTCGTGTATCCAATCCTCAGCAATCCGTGAATCAGACGGCGAACAGCCGATCATGAAGCATGGAACCGCTTACTAATCCCGGGCACGGTTTCCGTCAGCACATAAAAAAAGCCCGCTCGAAATCGGTCATTCCGAGCGGGCCGTGATCCTCCTCATTACGGATAAATGCCGCGTACCCGGATGGCTTCAGCCACACGATCCACGGCAAGTGCATACGCACCGCGGCGCATGTTCACATTGTACTTCTTGCTGGTTTCCAGCACGTCATTGAAACTGCGCACCATCACATCGAGCAGGTTTTGATTGATATCATGTTCTTTCCAGAAAAAGCTGTAATTATCCTGAACCCACTCGAAATACGAGACCGTCACGCCTCCGGCATTGGCCAGAATATCCGGAATCACAAACACGCCGTTATCATCCAGAATCGGATCGGCCCCCGGAGTGGTTGGACCGTTGGCCGCTTCGGCAACGATCCGGGCTTTGATGGATGCGGCGTTCTTTTCCGTGATCACATTCTCCAGCGCCGCCGGAACCAGCACCTCGCACTCCAGCGCCAGCAGTTCCTCATTGGAAATCGCATCGGCCTCCGGATAACCGGCAACCGTGCCGGTTTTTTGCTTGTGCTCCAACACGGCGCGCGGCGAAAGTCCGTTGGCATTGTAGATGGCGCCGCGTGAATCGGACACGGCAATAATTTTCATGCCGTGATCCTCATGCAACAAGGTAGCGGCGACCGAACCGGCATTGCCGTAGCCCTGAATGACGGCGCGGGAACCGTTCAGGTTGATGTTCAAATGTTTTGCCGCTTCGGCAATGGTGTACACACAGCCGCGACCGGTGGCTTCAAACCGTCCCAGTGAGCCGCCGATGGATGTGGGCTTGCCGGTCACGATTCCGGTCACGGTATAACCCCGCATCATGCTGTATGTATCCATAATCCAGGCCATCACCTGCGGATTGGTGTACACATCCGGTGCCGGGATATCCCTTTCCGGTCCAATGAACGGCGCCAGCTCCGTGGCGAAGCGCCGGGTCAGGCCCTCAAGCTCAGAAGGTTCCATTTCCTTGGGATTGCAAACCACACCACCTTTACCACCACCGAACGGAATGCCCACAACGGCACATTTCCAGGTCATCCAACTCGCCAATGCCCGAACCTCATCCAGGGTCACATCCGGATGGTAGCGGATACCGCCTTTCGCCGGTCCGCGTGCAGTATTGTGTTGAACACGGTATCCCGTAAACATTTTGATTCGGCCATCCCGCATTTTCACCGGAAAATTGAAGGTCAGCTCCCGTTCCGGATACCGGATGCGCTCGCGGATGTTTTCGTCCAGGTCCAGCAACTCTGACGCTGCATCGAATGTTTCCAACGCAGCCTGCCAGGGATTGTATTGTGCCTTTTGCTCGGACATGGCCACCTCCATTGTTAATTGGATCGTTGATTAGAAATTAAAAAATCGCTGCGATAAACGGAGGCAGCGATTTCTTTTATCAAGGTTAATTTCGCACGGAGCACGGTATTTTTGCAGCGCATGGTCATTTCTGCACAGGCTTTCCTGAAGATGAAACGCACACGGTGGAAAATTTTGATCTGTTGGGGGAAAGGACGGCCCTGCTGGCAGCAAGGCGGAATGGGAATACGGGCGGTCAGCGGAACTGGAGCGATACAGCGGATCGTCTCACGGGGTTTGACGCCGCTATGTAAGTAAAGGGAAAAGGTCATGATCCTGGTTTCTGACTTCGCACAACGCCTCACGCATCCTATCCTGAATAGCCAATTCGAAGCAAAAGCACCACACCGCAAAACCAGAACGCTCTATATTATAAAATCCCGATAAAATTTCCAACAAAAAAAGCACTTACCATCATTTTTTCTGATCCAATTTTCTTATCCCCTGCTTGTTACGTGAAATCAACCTATATTCCGAAGAAACAGATAGAAAGCCATTTTATTCGTGATGCTTTTCCAAAACGGAGGGCGCCGTTTTGGAATATGGGTTTGCTATTGGACGGTCAATCCGCGCAAATCCCTTCATCTTCAATATTTCAGCATCATCCGGCGGGAGATTATGAAACGCACACAAAATCCGTTCCTTCATGAAAGCCGTTTGTTTGTAAATACTGCCGGATTTTCTCGCGGGTGTCCGGTCGCCCGACACAAACAAGCATCAGCGAACCGTCGCGGCGAACCTGCGTATAGTGCACAACCGGCACCCCCGCCCATTGCTTGCCGATTTTCCGGGCATCCACATCGATTAATGTTTCCGGCTCGAATCCGTGTTCGCGGAGCAGCTTCAACCAGCGCCGGCTCTCCGGTCCCCCGCCCCACAGTCGCAACCGCCGACCGGCCAATAGGGTGCGGACGGCGTGCTCGACTTTGAGCCGTAAAAACGCCTCGGCCCGGTAGCGCTGTGAGCGCCGCGACAGCCGCCCGGAATGATCGTACCAACGGTACAGCACATCCGGCACTTTCGCCATGCGCACGCCGCGCTCCCACAGCCGCAAAAACAGTTCATAATCTTCGGGGAAATCCCCCTCCCGATAACCGCCCGCGGCCAGCAGATCCGCACGGCGCAGCATCAGGGTCGGATGCGCCAGCGGCATCTCGATGAGCCGGTTGCGGTCGATCTCGGCTTCGCTGCGCACGGCATTGAGCCAGTCGATGTAGCGGCGCATGCCGTCTGTGAGGCGATCTTGCGGTTGCATGTCCACCAGGCAGCCGATTCCCCCGAGATGCGGATGCTGCTGCGCAAACCCCCACTGCTTTTCGAGGCGCTGCGGCAGGGATTCGTCGTCAGCATCCATGCGCGCGATCCATTCGCCCCGGGCCTGCTGCAGGCCGAAATTGAGCGCGGCGACCAGACCGGCGTGCGGTCTCCGGAACAGCCGAACGCGCGGGGCGGTCAACGTTTCAGCGATATCGGCCGAGCCGTCGGTGGAACCGTCATCCACGAGGATGAGCTCAAAATCCTGAAACGTCTGGTGCAGGATGCTGTTCACGGCTCGGGCAATCCAGGGTCGGGCATTGTACACCGGCAGGAGCACGCTGATTTTCGGTGGGATGGCAGCCATGCCATTCGATGAGTTTGCAGGGAATTCGGTGTTGGATGAATACCGGCAGCTTGGCGCTCAGGGACTGCCTTTTCGCGCCACGATGCCGTCTTTGCCATTACGGATCATTCCGGCTTCACTGGAGGCTGAAGCACCTGGCACCTGGCACCTCGCAGGCGCCAGGTTCTTGGAATGGGGACCTCTCGTTTCAGCCAAACATCAAAACAGCTCCAATTGATTCGACGCCGGCGCCGGCTTCTTTTTGCGCACGGGCAGCCGCGTTTTTTCGTACTGTTTGAGTTCTTCCTGTATATCCCGCAAAAACCGCGATGGTGAGGTTTTGTAGCTCTTGCCGAAAAGCGACCGTTTCTTGCTGCGCACCAGAAAGAGCTGCTCCTTCGCCCGCGTCATGCCCACGTAAAACAGCCGCCGCTCTTCCGCGGGATCGCTCTGCATGTTTTCCAGATTCAGCGGCAGCAGCTTTTCCTCGCAACCAACAATGAACACCACCGGGAATTCCAGTCCTTTGGCCGCATGCAGCGTCATGAGTGCCACGCGTTCAACCGGCTCATCCCCGGCATCGGTTTCTTTTTGCAGCAAAATATAATCGAGAAAATCGGGCAGGGCCGAAAACATCCGGGAAATACGCACCAGCCGCTGCCAGGCGTCGTGGCGTTCATCCCGGCTGGACAGCGCCTTGCGCCAGGACTCCAGGAGATACAAATGCTGCAGTGCCGCCATCAGGCCTGCAGAGTGCAATTTTTGCTGAAATTCGTCGCTTTCCGCGATAAACCGGGCGATGCCCGCCTTCGCCGGTGCGGATAAATCGTTACCCGAGGCGAGCAGATGCCTGATTGCATCCCAATTCACGCCGGTATCCGCTTCCCGCTCCAAAATCTCCTGCAGCCGCTCCGCGGTCTTCAGCCCGACATGGTCCGCGCTGAATTGCAGCAATTGTACTGCATCCCGCGGGGAAACCGACTGCCCGTGTGCCAGTTGCACCAGGGTCAAAATCTCACGCACGCCATCCCGGGCAATCAGCGGCCGGTCCCCGGAAACGCGGTAGGGAATCCCGTGCCGCGACAGCGCCTCTTCGAGATGGCTGCGCTGCTGGTTGAGGCGGTAGAGCACGGCGATGTCGCCGAAACTGCGCTGCGCCTCTTCCTCGCTCTCCACCCGTCCCGAATCCTGCGAAAACATGCTGGTACCGCCCACCAGCTTTTCGATTTGGTGGACGATATATTCCGCCTCGGCTTTTTCGGTCGGCGCTTCGTAAATCACCAGTTGGCCTTCCATGTACATTTTAGCCGTGAGAGACGGGACACCGGGAAGCGATTCTTTTTGAATCACCTGCGACGAGGCACTTAACAAATGACCGGCGGAACGGTAATTCTCCGACAGATGCAACACCTTGGCGCCGGGAAAATCCTGTTCGAATTGCAAGAAAAATCGCACATCCGAACCGCGAAAGCCATAAATGGCCTGGTTGGGATCACCGATGGCCGTGAGCTGCACGCCGTCTCCCACCAGCAGCTTCAGCAGCGCATGCTGCGCCGCGTTGATATCCTGATATTCATCCACGAAAATATACCGGTAATGCTGCTGGACTTCCCGCCGTACCGGCTCATTTTGCTGCAACAATCGCACGGTTTCCAGCAACAAATCATCGAAGTCCAGCAGGCCGTGCTGCCGCAGCATCTGGTTGTACTGCTGCACGGTTTCGGGCGCACCGTCAAGCTGTCCGGCGGCTTTCCAGCGACTGATTTCATCCAGCCGGTTGCGCCGCTCGGTACCGGAAAGATCGGGCCAGAGGCGCGCACTCAATGTTTCAATATCATCCGGGCTTGCCAGCCGGACCTCGGCCGGTAATTCGGTTTGTTTGATGAACCGCCGCAGCAGTTGCAGGCAGAAACTGTGAAACGTGCCCACCGTGATGCCCCGGCACTCCTCGCCCAATCGTTTAAACAAGCGGTCATGCATTTCTTCTGCGGCACGATTGGTGAATGTGATCGCCAGAATATCGTCGCCGGGAGCGAAACACTGCACCACATGGGCAATGCGGTAGGTCAAGGTGTGCGTTTTGCCGGTACCGGGGCCGGCGATAATCAGCAGGTGGCCGCCGGTGTGGGTTACCGCACGCCATTGCGCCGAATTCAAGTCCTCGGGCAGTTGCATCCCGATCTGGATATCCGCCGCTTGCAGGGGCCGCGATTCCGGGGGTAAGTACGTCTCGCCCTCCGCTGGCATTCTTGCCGCCTCGACCTCGATATCCGTGCCGACGATCTCAGACTCCGGCGGCGCCGGCTCCTGATTCGGCGATGTTTGCTCCGTTTTCGGTTCCGGTTCCGGGCGCGCCGGTGTTTCCGGTTGCCGGCGCACCGCTTCGGTCTCGTCTTCCGCAAAAAAGGTAAACTGCTTGTGGATGTCGGCGCGCTCGGCATCGTCAAAAATGCGTACCACGCCGTACTCGCCGTCGTATCCCGCCGCGATGTACACCTCGCCCTCGCGCATGCGGCGGATGCCCTCGGCGATGACGCTGCCGGCCACCTGCGAAATCTCTTCCAGCGGCGCATCCATGAGAATGTACAGCTCGTTGCCCAGTTTCGACAGCATCTGCATAAACAGGCTCTGCACGGTCTTGCTGCCGGCGCCCACGTTTTTGGCCTCGGCGATGACTTCCGGCAGCGGCACCAGGCTGTAATAGGGACGCCAGCGCGGCGGCTTTTCGCCCTCGGGGCGGTCGGCCAGCTCTTCTACGCGCGCCATCACGCCCACCGTGACCGGCTTGCCGCATTTCGGGCACAGCCCCTGATTGGCCATGGTTTCGCGCGGGTGCAGCCGCACACCACACTTACGGTGGCCATCGTAATGGTATTTGCCCTCCTCGGGGAAGAACTCGATCGTGCCCAGAAGCCCTCGATCGTCGGGATCGGACAGCGCGCGGTACAGGCCTGCATAGCTGAACTCGGTGTCGAACATCGTGGCTTCGCGTGCCAGTTTTTGCGGCGAATGCGCATCGGAGTTGGAGACCAGCACGAAAGGATCGAGCTGCTTGAGCCGCCAGTTCATGGGCGGGTCGGACGACAGCCCGGTCTCCACGGCAAAAATGTGCGAGGTCAGATCGCCGAAACAATCTTCGATACGGTCGAAGCCGCCTTTGGAGCCCAGCGCCGAAAACCACGGCGTCCAGATGTGCGCCGGCACCAGAAACGCCAGCGGACCGGCTTCGAGGGTGATTTCCAGCAGGTCGCGCGAATCCAGCCCCAGAATCGGCCGACCGTCGGAGCGGATATTGCCAATGGCGTCCAGCCGCGCCTGGATGGTCTCGGCCACTTCGAAATTGGGCGCAAACACCACATTGTGGATTTTGCGCACGCGATCCATTTTCTTGTAAATATTGGAGATTTCGCAGGTCAGCATGAACCGTACCGGCCCCTCACAGGCGGCCGGCACCTCGACCTGTGTGGCGCGGGCATATTCGTCTTTCAGTTTAAACAAACCGTCTTCGGCGGGCTCCAATTTTTCTTTCAGCTCTTCCATCCAGCCCGGGTGCACGAAATCGCCGGTGCCGACAATCTGAACCCCTTTGAGCTGCGCCCACTTCGATAGATGTTCCAGGTTGAGCTGCTTGCTGGTGGCGCGGGAAAAATAGGAATGGATGTGCAAATCAGCAAAATATTTCATGGTCCGGGCTCCGGCAATAAATGCATTTCGTCCTGTTTACCATCCAGGCCGATGGATATCGATGGGAACGTCGGCGACCTGGCCGCTGCGCTATGCTTCACCCTGCGGATCATCAGCCGACGATAGACAAAATGCTAACAAAAGTGTAACACAATTGCAAGCGGAATTTGGCGGAAAAAGCGAATACAGATAAAACAGATGACACAGAAGGTCACGGATATCGGATAAAACGGATATCTTGCTGATCCGTGTTCCATCCGCGCTGATCCGTGGCTCATATTCATCCGTTCCTTTCTTTGAAATCAGTGGCTTTCCAAAACTGCAATTCATTGACTCGATTGAACTCCATCTCCCAAGGTGTTTTCATGGTAAAGGATTCGGACCAACACACAGTCAGAGACCATGCAGGATCATAACAAACCGCGCAGCGGTGATATGTTTGTAGCCT
>WFVT01000142.1 GCA_015491485.1 Candidatus Zhuqueibacterota bacterium | reverse complement strand
TTTCCGGATGCTCGAACCAGGAACGCAGTTTTTGGACACACTCGGAACGGCTCCTGATCACGAACCCGCAGCCCTCGTGAATCATCTCCGCGGCCTCCGGACTGTTCTGCATCCGCGGGCCGAACAGCACCGGCAGGCCAT
This sequence comes from Candidatus Zhuqueibacterota bacterium, assembly GCA_015491485.1. Lineage (GTDB taxonomy): Bacteria > Zhuqueibacterota > Zhuqueibacteria > Zhuqueibacterales > Geothermadaptataceae > Hydrothermovivens. The sequence continues at coordinate 10,027 of WFVT01000142.1, read as the reverse complement.
GAGCCGCCGGTTCAATGACGCTGTGCACCCCCGGCCCAAAGCTCCCGCCGACAAAGGCCACCTGGCCCATGGCATAAAGATTGGCAAGAATACCAATCCGGTCCACGATCAACACCTCCCACGAATCGGTTTTTGCATGCGGATAACGCGACAGCCGAAGGCTTCTCAGGCCATGCTTACGGCACAGGGCCTCTGCGGCTTGCAGATGCGATGCCGAGGGCTCGTGAGGCACCAGCACCAGCCGCAAATTGTACGATTGGCGGACATCCGCAAAGGCGGGAATCACCACGGCGTCATCTTCAGGCCAGGTACTTCCCGCCACCCAGAACGGTCCGCATGCCAGAATATCCTGCGGCAAAAGCTCTGCCGGCGTTTTTTCCCGCGCGCGATACACCACCTGGTCAAACCGGGTATCTCCGGCCACCCGAACTTTGGCCGGATCATCGACCAGGCGGCGCAGGCGGCGGGCCGCCTCTTCGGAAATCGCTAAAACCTGATGCACCCTCCGGAACAGGGCACGGTAAAACCGGTTCACCGGCCATTTCGCCCGTAATGAACCGGCCTGCACCGATGCATCAATGAGTGCGATGAACGTCCCGCGCCGGGCGGCTTCCCAGATGAAATTGGGCCACAATTCATATCGGACGATTAAAAGCGCAGCGGGATTCAACATTCGCAAAAAGCGGCGCATTTGCCGGCGTGTATCGATCGGCAGATAGGTGAGAGCATCAACCTCATTCCGATTTTGAATGTGCTCAAACGCAGACGGCGAAAATACACTCGCCACAATGCGGATATGGGGAAGAATTCGGCGAATTTCCCGGATGACCGGCCGTGCCTGCTCATATTCCCCCATGGAAGCAGCATGAATCAGCACCGTCGGGGCGGATTTCCCGGAAGCACCAAGAGCATTTTCAAGTTGATGCGGCCAATTCCGCCGGCCGCGGATGCCTCTGCGGATTTTATCATGGAAAAGACTGAAAGTGTAAAAGGAAAGAAGGAGAAATGGGAGGATAATGACATTGTAAATCCATTGTGCGATCCGCTCATCAAAGGTTTGGCGCCGGGACTCTTCGAACTCTGTCGCTGTATCATTCACTTTTTCGATCGCAGAAAATCGAGATTTTTATAATCCTGACCAATAATAATGGTCACATCCGCCTTGCTGTTGCGTTCGGTCACATACCGGACATAATCGGGAGAAACGCCGAGGAGCTCCGCGACTTTCAGCCCGTTGGAGCGGTTACGGGACTTCCGGTCTAAAATCATGGTGTTGGGCATATCGAAATTATCGAAATTCCCCACATTGACCGGTTTATAACCGGCCGCCTGCAGATAATCCGCAAAACGTTTGGCGATTCCCCGGGCTCCACAGCCGTTAAGGACTTCCAGGGTAACCGCAAACGTCATCTTGCTCGTCGATGGAACGGGCTCTTCCAAACGGAGCCGTTCTTCATTGCCAGTGGAAATATGCTTGTGGATGAAAGAGGCGATCAGAAGGGCATTGAAAATACCCAGAGCCCACAGCCCGACGCCGTACAGAGTTTGTCGGAGATTGTTGGCTCCTTTCTTTTTCCGTCGTCTGGATTTTCCTGATGAACTCGCCGCCGAACGTCGTCCCATGTTCTGCCTACGTCGTTTCACGCGCTCCTCCCTGATCCTCCACAGGTGATTGAATTTGAAATGTTTCCCCCTGCATTCCGGAAAGTTGGCTAAAGCGCCGGAACGGCAGCCGCTCCTGCTGTCCCTTACCGTTGCCGGTCACGGTCCCAAAACAGCGAACGGCTGGAATAAGGACGTGAATACAGTGGATAGTTGGAATATTGAATACCGATCTGGAAATTTTCACTCGGCTTATATTCCAGGCTGGCGCCGGAGAGGAAAAAGCCATTCTTGAACGGGCTGTTTAAGCCCACCGAAGCCAGCGGTGAATTCATCACGCCCCATTCCAGATTCAGGGTGACCGGGCTTTCAAATTGATAGCTCATGCGATTCAGGTAAATGCCCTGACTGTAGCTCTTTCCCCCCATGGACATCACGGCAAGGGTATAGCTCTGGCTCATATGAAACCGACTGGGATCCAGGCCTAAAATGCCAAACAAACTTTGTGAGCCCTGCCCGCTGCTCAACAGCGAGGCAAAATTCACTTTGCCTTTTTGCTGGCTTTTGAATTGACCAAAGCTCGAGGCGGGCAAACTCATTATAGCGATCAGCAATAAAAGTACCCAGGCGCGTTTCATCATAGCGACCTCCCATTCTGCCATGGAAATTATTAACCAAATTCTACAAATTTTTCGACTTAATGTCAATTATTTTTTACCCGCGGTCCACCGCCTGATGGCCGGCCGCGCCTGCTCGTGCGATCGTCATCCCGGGAAGGCATTTTGATCTTCCGATTTCGTTGCGATGATTGAACCGACTTCAGACAGCTGGGTGTGCCCCCTCAATCTTCTTAAGATGCTTTCGCTCAAAGAGACCAATAGAATGGCTATGAAGATGACGCCCGCTCCCACCCATTCAATGAAACTCAGCCGCTCCTGCAATATAAAGTACGATAACACGGCCGCAAAGACCGGTTCCATTAACAGGATGGCCGCCGAGACCGTGGGTTGCACCCCGCGCAAGCCCTGGGTCCACAACACAAAAGGAGCGGCCGTACAGAACAGAATCATGTATCCGGTTACTACCAGATGGTTCCGGTTGATATCCGCGGGCCATTCGCCCCACAGAATCGCCATGGGCAAAATCCAGATCGCCGCCACAAACAGCACCAGCGCCGTCAGGGGAACCACACGGATCCCGGGGCGATGCAAAATCCACTTGTTGCCGACGGTGTAAGCCGCCCAAAATAAGCCCGCAGCCAGCACCAAAATATTGCCGCGCAATTTCCCGGCGGCAAACGATTTCCACTGCATGCCGCCGCTCAACATCACCGCCCCCGCCACGGCCAACACGATGCCCACAATCTTCAGCCAATCAAACGGTTCATTGAGCCACATCCACGAAAACAGCGCCACGAAAATAATGCCCATATTGATCAGAAAGGCGGCGGCGCTGGCGCTCGTTTCCACCATGCCGATGTATTGCAGCACATACCCCATCGCACAGGCAAATCCGATGAGCCACACCGCCGGCGAACCCAAATATTCGCGCCAGTACCATCGCCGCATGAAAAACGGCAGCAGCAATAGTGATGCAACCAGGATGCGAACAAACAGAAACCAGAGCGGATCCAGGTCGGCCAGGCCGATTTTGACCGCAACAAATGAAGTCCCCCACAAAAAACTCGCCGCCAGGGTGTATAAGCCGGCCCGCATGGCAGAAGGCAAACGTTTCATGGCAACGTTCTTGCGTTCTCCTATTGATTTTCGTGATCGGCCCCACGGGAAGTCCAGTTCATTCGCAGCCAAATTGAACGGCCTGCTAAAAGCGCAGTTCAATGAGGCCTGTTTTTTGGTATTTTGTGCAAATTTGCCTTGACTTTCCGTTCACCAAAAACTATTTTACGAAGTGAACAGAGTCTCACAAATTTAACCATTCGTTAGGAGCCTGTGAAGGTATGAAAAAACTCACAGAAAAGCAAAAGCAAATCCTCAAACTGATCGCCGACAAGGTGAAAGAAATGGGATTCCCGCCCACGATGCAAGAACTGGCGGATGAGCTGGGCGTAAAATCCAAAAACGCGATTTTCAAGCATCTGGAGGCACTGGAAAAGAAAGGCTATATTCGTCGTGCGGCCGGGGGCGCCCGTGGCATCACGATTCTGGAAAGCCTGGGGTTTCTTGACAGCTCCGGGATTCACAGTGTACCGCTGGTGGGATCCGTTGCAGCCGGTTCCCCCATTCTGGCGGAAGAAAATATCGAACGCTATGTGCCGGTTCCCAACTATCTCACCCAGAACGGCGGCGATTACTTCGCGCTGCGTGTCAAAGGGGACAGCATGATCGATGCAGGCATTCTTGACGGCGATCTGGTTATCGTGAGATCGACCCCCTATGCTGAAAACGGCGACATTGTGGTGGCGCTGTCCGGCGAAGAAGCCACGGTCAAGCGCCTTCTGATTCAGGGCAGCCAGAAATATCTCAAACCGGAAAACGAACTGTACGAACTCATTCCCCTGACTGAAGAATGGACCATTATCGGTAAAGTTGTTTCGTTGATTCGAGAACGGCTGTAATCCTGCGGTCTTTTTGCTCTGACGGCGCGCGAAAGGCGGCGAATGCCTCTTGATGATTGAGGCCGGCTCCGATCGCGAACGCATGTCGGCCATCTTCCTCCTCAATCACGGCGGTCAGCGTCCGGCGGGCAATGAAATTGATGTCCGACGGCCGGTTTCGACCCGTTGCGAACGGATGGCCCGGCGAACCAGCACCGATTTTCCCCCATGGCCCGCCTCCTACCTTTGACAATCATCATGCATGGGGACGCTTCCAATGTTGGGCACAGCTCAATTTTTTCAGCTCCGGTAAATACACCGTTTTTCCATCTATAAAAGGCATTCCGTCATCCAAAGGGGTAGCCCTTCCCGGGCTGAAGAACGCTCGGGTACAATAGTCGCGGCGGGGTGCCCGGGCTGGATGGTTTGGGGGACATCCCAAAATCTCCATTCAGCGTCATTCCCGCGAAAGCGGAAATCCATAAAGGATGGTTTTTCCCGGATGCCCTCTTCCGCGGGTATGGCGATCCTGGGGCAATGCTTCTGTTTTTGGACAGCCCAAGCGGATGGGTACCGTCTCCAGAATTGCGGTAAATCCTGCTGCTCCAACCCTTTCGTGCGTTTCGGCTCTTTTCGGCTTTTCCGCTGCCAAAGGCTACTGGTTTCTGCGTTACGACGGAGCGGGGAGCCGGTTTTATAAAAACAACTCCGCCACATCAAACGCCAGTTGACGGATGCCGGCCCGTTGCAGGTTGGCAAAGATGACCACGGCAAAACCTTTTTCCGGAATGCGGATGAGAATCGTGGTGCCGCCGGTGGCGCCGCCCGTATGCCCGATCCACCGGTGGCCTTTGACCTTCTCCCAGATGCGCCAGCCCAGACCGTAGCGCGTGTTTTTGCCATCCGGCAATATAGTGGGCGCGTACATGATATTCTGCGTGCGCTTTTTCAGCAGGATTTCCCGGTCCAGGGCAATATGGAACCGCGCCAGATCGCCGACCGTGGAGATCATGCCGCCGCCGGCCCACTTGATGGACAGGTCCGCGTATGGCGCGTTGGTGAGCGAGTCGCCGTTGACCAGCACGTATTGCCGCACCCGCAGCGGCACAATCTCACGCGGATGTTCGAGATAGGTGTGGTTCATTCCAGCCGGGCCCCAGACGTACTTCTGCAAATACGCTTCAAACGACATGCCGGTCGCCGTTTCCACCACCCCGGCGAGTAAGTTATAGCCATACGTGCTGTATCTAAATTGCGTTCCGGGTTGAAACAGCAGGGTATCGTCCTTGAAAATCCGGATGGCCTCCGCCAAATTGTCAAACGAACGCTTCATCTCAAATTCGCCGGGACGGTAATGCCGGATGCCGGCGGTATGGGTCATCAAATGCCGCAGGGTCACCTTCCAGCGCTTTTGGGGAAAACTGGGCACGTACTTTTGAATCGGATCGTCCAGCTTGACTTTGCCCTGCTCCACGAGCTGCATCACCGCCACGGCTGCGATGGGTTTGGAAATGGACGCGATGCGGAACACCGATTCCGGCCGCACCGGCGAGCCGTTTTCCACATCGGCGTAGCCAAAGCCTTCCTGCCAGATGATGGAATCGTTTTTCACCACGGCCACCGCCAGCCCCGGGATGCCGTGTTCCATACGCACTTTTTCAATCAGCAGGCGGGCTTTGACGCGCGCATCCGGCCGGGTGCCGGCCAGGAGCAGCGCCGGCGCCAGTGCCAACCACAGCAGCCCGCCGGCCAGTCCGAGACTCCAGCGTTTACTCATCATTTTCAAACCTCACCGAGTTACAATTTAAAACGATTCATATCTTCGAGCGGCGATTCTGCCGTTCCGCTTTTTCTACCGATCCTCTGCCGGCCTCAACCCGGCAGGCCTCTCCTGAGTGGATTGAACCCCGCTCAGGATTTCTTTTTCGCCTCACGGGCTTTTTTCACCATCTCACGCACTTCTTTCAGCAGAGTGGGCGCATGATACGGAATGCCATCTTTGATGGTCCATTCGATGCCGCCGCGGTCGCCGAGCTGCTGATCAAGAACCGGATTGATGCCTCTGGGATACAGGATGTGCAGATTTTCCAGCGGGTTACCGTTCACAACCACCAGATCGGCAAGGTAGCCCGGCTTGATGCGGCCCAGCTCTTTTTCTTTTCCCAGAATTTTGGCGCCGTTGTGCGTGGCGTGCTGGATCACTTCCAGCGGCTGGAATCCGGCTTCCTCGTGCAATTCCAGTTCGCGCAAATAGCCGAAACCGAACATCTCATAAATAAAGCCGGCATCCTCGCCGGTGCCCACCGTCCCGCCCATGCGCGCAAATTCCCGCACCGCGCGCATCCAGATGCGGTAATTTTCTTTCCAGTACACCTCATCCGTATTGGTCCAGCCGAAGAAAAAGGAGCCGTGGTAGTTCGGATCCGGCGTAAAAAAAGCCGCCAGCGCCGGATGCAGGTAGTCTTTGAACCACGGTTTGGTGATGGCGCGCTGCAGATCGCGGCAGGCTTCATAAATGGCAAAGGTGGGATCCCACGCCACCCCGGCGTCCACCATGGCCTGCAGCACCTGGCGCAGCTTTTTGCGGTTCACCTCGCGCCACAGCCGGCCGGCATAGCGGAAGCGGTCCAGCTCGTTGGCATAGTTGAAATCCGGTGGAAAATGCTGCACGCCATCCAGGGCGGCATCGGGGACGCCGTACCAGTGCTCGATGGAGGTGGTGCCGGCGCGGATATCGTCCCATGCGTTGGCGTCCTCCACGCCGACATGGTGTGCGATGCGCAATCCCTGTTTGCGGGCTTCATCCGCGGCAATGAGAAACGTTTCGCGATCGAGCTGGTGAAACTTGAGGCCGTCCGCGCCCAGCTTTTTCAGTTCCCGAATCCGTTTGCGGATGGACGCCTCATCCGGTTTGGATGCAAACCACATGTACAAAAACATCCGCGGGGCGATGATCTCGTTTTTCGCGCTTTTTTCGCGCTGCACCACGGCTTTGTTCGGATCGCTGCCCACATCGCGGATGGTCGTGATGCCGCAACCGAGCCACAGGTTGTACTGATACTGAAACGGCATGTCCTGCCCGGCGCGCGAATCCATCAAATGCGCATGCAGATTGATGAAGCCCGGCAGCACGTATTTGCCCTTCGCCGGGATGATGGCGTCGGCCTTCAGCCGGTGTTCGGCATTGGTCCGAGCGCGGGCAATCCGTTCGATGCGGTTGCCGCGGATGATGATATCCACCGGGCCTTCCGCCGGGGTGGCGACGCCATCCACCATCATGGCGTCGGTGATAACCAATTGCTTGGCACGCTGGGCATGGATTGCCGTTTTTTCCTGCGCAACGATTCCCTGAAACGATAAAATGAATCCCCCAAAACCCATCAGCGCTAAAACCCATCTCATGCGATTCATAAAGGCTCCTTTTCATTCCCGGTTTGTACGCTCCGTTGTTTCGACCGCCGTCATCTGTATTGGACGCTCTGAGCGATAAAATGATGAACCAAATTTGAATGGCTGTTTCGGATGAAATTATTTTTCATAAGCCCATGGAACAAGCATTTTGATCCAAACGGTTGATAAAGCGTCCCTCGGCTTTCCCCATCCCGGTCAATCAAATTCATGATCAAATAATTTTATCAAAAAATGCAATTAATGTGACAAAGTCACAGAAACTCTTGCCGGAATTGTGTAATATACGAACAGAAAATTGATGTTCCCCAAACTCTTCAAATCGGAGGGATTGACAATGAAAACGAATGTCGGCGGTTTTGACAAAAAATTCCGCATTCTGGTTGGAATCGTGATCATCGCAGCGGGATTTTATTTTAAAAGTTGGCTCGGCGCCATCGGACTGGTTCCGCTGTTGACCGGACTCATCGGATGGTGTCCTTTGTATATCCCGTTCGGGATATCCACAAGCAAAGCAGAAAGCTAAATTCCCCACCAATCATGCTTCCCTGAAAGAGGCGCTCTCGGGCGCCTCTTTTGGTTTTCGCTTCCCTTCCCTGCTTTACTGCCCAAAAGACCATCCATTTTTTACATCAGGGTGTCACACCCGTTACGCAATATTCATGAATGGCGATAAAAAAATCATTGAATTGCATGAAAATAGATTATATCTTTGCCACTCTTTTAAGAGCGGTATCCCGAATTACGATACCTCGAATAGAAAGGATTTTGGCAACGGAAACTTGAGCTTGTTTTCAAAGGATTAAGGCTTCCGGTGCTGATGTGAGTCAACCGACAGGAGGACCGAACATGCCGAGTCTTGTTCCGGTGACACGAAAGCCCATCGATTTTCGTGCCGACGCGACCCGGGTGATTCTGAAGCCGTTCATTCCACCATCCAAAGAGCGTATCCGCAAAATTATCGACCGCGTACTGAGCCTGCCCGAAGACACGGTGGAGCAGTGGCTCGACCGCGTCATCGGTGAGTTTGCCCACCGGCACAATCAATTTCACCAGGTGTTGCAGGAAAACTACCGGCGTGTGGCGCATTACATTCCTAAAGGCAAGAAATTATCCGAAAAGCGAAAAACGCTCCTCGGGGCGTATTTCACGCACGAATATTCTGTGGAAGCCGCGGCGCTGTTCAACCCGTCCATCGTGCCGCATCCCGATCAGCGTGATTTGCCGGCGGGCCATGAGCGTTTTATCCTGAGTCTGCGCGCCACCGGCGAAGGCCACATTTCATCCATCGAATTCCGCAGCGGTGTACTCGGTCCGCAGAACGAAGTTTCCCTGGAAACTCCCACGCCGTTTTTACTCCCCGGAGAGGTGCAACCGTTGCACACGCCTGCGCCGGATTTTCTGCGGGCCGCCCTGGAAGCGTCCTCGCTGCCGAAAGGGATTCTGGAACGGGTGCTGCACTCCAACGGCAAACCCGCATCCATCGACAGTGTGCGTACGGCGTTGCAGCACCAGACCCGCGTGCATCCGGAGCTTCGCGCGCTGCTGCCGGACATGCTGGAACAACTGGACCGTGCGGAGCAGGAAAGTTTTGTTCTTTCCTATAATAATGAGGTGCCGGTCAGTGAGCGCATTATTTTTCCGGTGTCGCAGTCGGAGCGCAACGGCATCGAGGATGCGCGCTTTGTGCAGTTCAGCGATGACAACGGCGATGTGGTGTACTATGCACCCTACACCGCTTACGACGGCAAACAGATCAGCATGAAAATGCTCAAAACTCGTGACTTTTTGCAGTTTGAAATTTATCCTCTTTTCGGAAAAGCGGTGCAGAACAAAGGCATGGCGCTGTTTCCCGAGAAGCTCGATGGCAGGTACGCGGCCATTTCCCGGCAGGACGGCGAAAGCCTGTTCCTGATGTACTCGGATTCGGTGTTTCGGTGGGAAGACGCCGAGGTCATCCGCATTCCGGAGCTGCCGTGGGAAATGGTGCAAATCGGCAACTGCGGCTCGCCCATCAAAACCGATGAAGGCTGGTTGTTGCTGACCCACGGCGTCGGGCCGCTGCGCAAATACGTGATCGGGGTTTATTTGCTCGACTTGCACGATCCGTCGAAAATCATCGGGACGCTGGAAGAGCCGATCCTGTCGCCCAACGAAAAAGAGCGCGAGGGATACGTGCCTAACGTGGTGTACTCCTGCGGCGGCATGGTGCGAAACAATGAACTGATCCTGCCTTACGCTTATTCCGACGTCGGCACCGGCATCGCCACCATCCCGCTTGCAGACTTGTTAAACGCGTTGAATTCGTGAAAGACAGGCTCGGCTGTTTTTGCATCACAGGCTAAGCCACAATGCCAGCCGCGAGGCCAGACCATCTTTTAGCACCGCATCACCAGGCCAACGCCGACGGTGAAATCAGCGAGTTTGCTCCGGGCATGTTTTCCAATGGGATATGCCTTCCGA
>WFVT01000141.1 GCA_015491485.1 Candidatus Zhuqueibacterota bacterium | reverse complement strand
GACTTCGACACCGTAAAGCGGCTTCTCGAACATCCCAACATTGTAGGCATCAAAGACAGTTCCGGCGATTACCGCGCCATGCTGAAACTGATTTCGCTGAAACGGCAGCGGCCCGATTTTTCAGTGTACGCCAGCAAAGCCTATCTGTGGAGTGCAGGTTTGCATGCCGGCGCCGACGGCATGATCGATGCGATGCTGAATGTCATTCCCGCCTGGGGGGCGCGTTTGCTCCGGTTGCTGGAAACAGATCAGCAGGACCGGGCCCGGGCTCTGCAGCAACGGGTCATGGATGTACTGCATATTCTTGATATCGCACCACCGATCCCCGCTATCAAAGCGGCGCTGCATCTCATGGGGCTATGTGAACCGTATGTGACGCACCCCTTTCGCCAGCCGGATGCCGCTACCGTGAACGCCATTCGTCACATACTGGAAACCCACAATGTAATATGAAAAATGAGAAACTTTGTTTAAACCTTTGGTGAATCAGCGGAAATTTTTTATATTAATCGCAAGATCGAAGCAGGACGATCATCCAATTCGACCCTGGTCTTGGACGTTCTTGCAGGGCCTTTTGAGGGTGTTGCAAGTGAAAACATTGATCATTCAAATTATTAAATAGGATAAACATGCAGGAACACGAAGAACCGAAACTGCAAGGAGCAACTATGTTTGAGTTGGCGGCCCATAAGGGCGAACCGTGGGATCGCACCAAATTTATGGAGAAACTGTTCGAAGCCCGCACGGTTTTGATCTGTGGTGAAATCAATCAGGACCTGGCTCGCGATGTGATGATGCAGCTCATTGCCCTATCGGCCGAGTCTGAGGATCCGATCACCATTTATCTGAACTCCCAGGGCGGTCATGTCGAATCCGGGGACACCATTCACGACATGATTCGCTTTGTCAAACCGCGCGTGCGCATTGTAGGCACCGGCTGGGTGGCCAGTGCCGGCGCGCTCATTTACGTATCGGTGCCCCGCGAAGACCGGTTTTGCCTGCCCAACACGCGCTTTTTGCTGCACCAGCCCAGCGGCGGGGTGGGCGGCCAGGCCGTGGACATCAAGATCGAGGCGCACGAGATCATCAAAATGCGGCGGCGGCTGAACAAAATTTTCGCCGAAGCCACCGGCCAGCCGCTGGAAAAAGTGGAAAAAGACACCGACCGCAATTTCTGGATGTCGGCCCCGGAAGCCGTGGAGTACGGGCTGGTCGGTCATATCATCCAATCTGCCGATGAGTTGAAATGACTTTCATTTGTTAAGCACCCGGTACCTTGAAGGTGCCGGGTGTTTCATTGCTGACTATTCAATCAGCTTAATCTTCAAGCCTTTCTGCCCTTCCATTCCAGAAACCAAATCTCGCACGCGCACCACCAGCGTATACTCCCCCGGCTGCAGCCCGGAATAATCCAACGAAGTGTACTGCGGCACGTGACGATTGCCCGTTGTGTATTCGTACGAAAGCGACAAACTGGACTTTTGGCCGCCGAATGGATTGAGCGCCGACAGCAGCGCCAGCACGCCGGAGGGCCGCTTCTGTTCCACCTCATACGTCACCCGGTAACGCGCCGTACCGCTTTCATCCAGAAACAGACCGTAAATCTCGAAATACACAAAGATGGGCTGCTGCCGGACAAGGACGCGGTACGGATACGGCCGCACGTACAGACCATTTTTGATGAAGCCTTGTTCCCTGTCTTCGGGAGAAGCCGGACGCACAATGGAAGCCAACTCGACGTCGCTCATGCTCAGTCGGTCCTGCGGAAACGCCGGCACCGCCACCTGCATCTGTATCAGCCCCCGCTGGTGGGTCTGCGGGCTCTGGATGTCCAGCGCCACGCGGTAGGTATCGGGCTGGAGGAAGAAGGTGAGCTGGCCGAGGTAGTCCTTTTGCGATAAAACAGCGGCCAAATCCAGCGCTATGGCTTTTTCCACTTGCGCGACGCGCTTGTAGTTTCTTGTAAATACAGAAAAATACATCTCGAGATCTCGCCGGCTCCCTCCGGCAAACATTTCCGCCGCATGCAATTGCTGCAAAGGAATGGCATAATACAGTTCAAGACGGGATTTATCTCCTTTTTCTTTCTCGCTTTCCCCTGCTGCAAAAAGAGCAAAGGATAAAATCAGATTCAGTCGATCCTCCCGCACAGTGAAATCCGTAGTGTGCCGGGGAAGGGCCTGCTGCCTTTCTTCATTACGAACCATGTAATCGTAAAGAATAGCGCGGTTGGCCTCGGCCAACGCAGCCTGCACCGGAATATCTTTGCTTCTGAACCTCCGAAGCTGGTCCAGTTTATTAGCGATGACCTGGTAGCGAATCTTCAAAGATTGCCTTGCCAAAAACAACTCGGCCAACAAATCGAGTGCATCTCTCAAGTTTTGAGGTACGCTTTCGATGGCCCTGCGCAAATCGCTTTCCAGGCGATATAACGCGCCATATTCAACAAAATCGAAACTCACATCTCCCAGCCGATGATACCCCCAGGACTCGTTCCCCCGCGTGTTGCGGCCCATAGGGGAAGTATAGACATTATCCGGCTCCCCATAGCGCACGTAAATCATGCCACGATCATCATACCCGCGCGGTTGCGGAGAACGGTAGCGAGTGCGAGCCACTTGCAATCGCTGATAATGCTCAACCAGACGCTCATTGGCCTGAGTGGCCGGCGTCGGATCGACTCGGTGCCAGAAGCGTAACAGCCATTGGCCTTTGTTTGAGGCCGATTTGTATGAGGCGATTTCGGATGGGATGAGAAGATCTTTGATGTCCGTAAACAAAACCGTCTCGAGCGAATCAGATAGCGGCGACTCCAGCACTTGATAATATCGCCGCGTGGCCTGCTCGGCATCGTTTTGAAGGGCAAGCTGAATCGCTTCCCGGAGGAGGCTGGCTGGTG
>WFVT01000140.1 GCA_015491485.1 Candidatus Zhuqueibacterota bacterium | reverse complement strand
GCCGTGTATGAAAGCCAAAATTGAATAAACCGTTCCGGCTCGAACCCGTTTTATCCGTCCTCTCAGTCGGGTAACGGAAATGATTGGCAAACAGCCGACTGAAATCGATCTCAGAACTGGACATAACCCCAAATCCTTAAACCGCTCAATTTTGAGTCGAAGATGGTTAAATCATTTGCAGTTTTCTTCCTTTTTTTCGCCGTTGCGCTGGCAGAAATTCCGCCATCAGCCAACGCACAACATCCTCCCCGGTCTCCTCGCCTGAAGATCGAACGCATTGAGTTTGTGGGGCGCCAAAAAACACGTGCCGAGGTGATTTATCGCTATCTCACTTTCCGGGCGGGCGATCAAATCACCGCCGCCGATATCGAAAAAAACTGGTCGCTGCTGATGCGAACCGGTTTTTTCAAACAGGTGGATATTTACACCCGGCCCGGTAGTGAGCGCGGCAAAATCATCGTGGTGGTTGAAATACAGGAACGCCGATGGCCGTACATCCAATTTGAAGGCGGCCATAGCGATCTCGACGGCTGGTATTTTGTCCCCGTGAGTGTTCGATTCGACAATATCCTGGGCCGCGGCCAGCTTTGGGGCGCGCAGTTGGTTTTCGGCGATCGGGTCAGTAAAGTGCGCATCGCCTACACGCATCCGTCCATTTTCGACGACGCCATGAAACTCGATATTGAATTGTATGGCGGTAGCCGGCAATTTATCCATTATCTCAATGGTCAGGAATTGACGCAAGATGTGGAAATGAATGGTGCCCGACTTCACCTCAGCGGCAATCACGGGATATTGCGCTATTTCTTCTTTGATTACCGGAGAGCCAATTATACTCCAAGTCCCCGGGCTCGCTACACGCAATTCGATTCCACCCTGCAGGGGCTCCGCCTGCCCCGGCCGTTACGGACCGATTTGCCGCCGAAGCGGATTGCGGCATTTTCACTGGGCCTGCAATTCGATTCCCGGGATAACGTGCACTATCCGACGGGTGGCGTTTGGGGAGCGCTGTCGTTTGAAAAAGCCCATGAAGAACTCGGCAGCGAAGCCAATTTCGACCGGGTGCTGGCCGACGTTCGGCTTTACCGACGGCTGACCGGCATGACCGTCGTGGCGCTGCACGCCCGCATGAACTATGCCAGCCAGGACGCACCGTTTTATCAGCGTTACTATCTTGCCGGCGCCAACTCGCTGCGCGGCTATTCCGAACGCCGCCTGACGCCGGTTGGATATGGCAATACCCTTCTGCTCGGCCAGGCCGAGTTGCGCTTTCCTTTTTCCGGGAAGCGGATTCGCCGGCCTTCCGCTGTGGGTGTGCTGTTTTTCGATATCGGTGGGATATGGAAGACCGGACAAACGATCCGTTATGATTCCATGTTCCGTTCGGTGGGCTTTGGTTTTCGTTTCAAATTGCCCGTTATCGGTCTGGTCCGCTTCGATTTTGCTTTTCCATTAAATAAATTCGAAGACAAGGATTTTAAATTCCATATTTCATTAGGACATGCCTTCTAAACTCCACGGCTACAGATTGCAAATTCTGGTAGGGTGTTTTCTTTCGCTCCTGGTCTTCGGTGAAACGTTTGCAGGCGATTCCCGAAAGCCCATTCATATCCGTGATCTTCAGGTACGGGCGGAGAACGGTCATTTGGTGCTGGCTTTCCGGGCCGACAATCTGGTGAGCGAAAAAATTAAAAGCACCATCCTCAGCGGATTGCCGGCAGCGGTGGAATTTGAAATCCGGCTTTTGCGCGGCAAAGGGGAAATGATACGAAAATCCTATTTTCGCACCTTAAGTTATGATATTTGGTCGGAGAAGTTCTCCATCCAATTTGAAGATACCACCGAAGTGTATCGCAGTTTTGAAGCCATGCTCACCCGTATCAGTCGCTGCACCGACATGCTCATTACGCCCCTGAACCGGCTGGACCAGCTTTCGCGATACACTCTCAAACTGCGCGCCACGGTATTGCCGGTCTCGTTTCGGCAAAATCAAAAGCTCGCTGGATGGCTCGAAGCCTCCGAGACATCCGATGACATCACGTCTGAGGAACGGGCAAGCGGCTTTAAATTCAACATCAGTCGGCTGATTTCATTCTTTATGGGCAGCCGCCCGGACCGCGGACGCACATCGAAGTGGTTTGAAACGACCTTTACCCTGTCTAATGTGAAAAAATGATCCGCATCCAAACCAAACTCGTTTTGGCCATTCTGTTTGTCTCGCTATTGCCGGTTTTGCCGCTATATTTTGTGGTAAATGACTTTTTTGAGAAAAGCCTGGAAGTCGGATTTAACACTCAGGTTGAAAAAGCCCTGGAAGACGGCACGTTTCTATCCCGCCAGTTGCTCACCCTGTTCAAGCAGCAGTTGCTGGATCAGGCGGTCGAGCTGGCCGACAAAATCGGCAACACTCCCATGGAATCGTTCGATGACCATCTGTTTTTTCCTGTTTTACAGGATTCGCTGCCCATCCGCATCCAGCTCTACCGCGCCGACGCCACATTGATTTTCGAAAAGCGCAGCATGCCCGCGCCGTTTCCACCAATTTATCTAAACCGCATTTATCCGATGTTGCAGGATTCGCTTCCCCGGCTGCTGGATCACCTGCAAAATCCACAATTCATCTCGGCGATGGCGCCATTGGAAAGTTCCGCCGGATTGCTCGTATTAACCCGCAAACTGCCTCCGGCTTTCACGACGCGTTTTCAGCAAATCGTCAATGTAAACCAGATGTTCAAAACACTCGGATTTTTCCGGGACGATTTGCAGCGGAGCTTTCTGATGGCTTTTTTTGTCATCTATCTGCCTATCAGTCTGATCTCCATAGGACTGGGCGTTTTGCTGTCACGCCGCATTTCTCGCCCGATTCGGCAACTGGCCGAGGCCACCCGTGAAGTTGCCGGGGGCAACTGGCAGCACCGCGTGCACGTGAATTCGCGTGACGAGCTGGGACAACTGGCGGATTCATTCAACTTCATGGTGAAGACGCTGCGGGAAAAACAGCAACAGGTGATCGCGCTGGAAAAAATGGCGATGTGGCGGGAAATGGCGCGCGTGCTTGCCCATGAAATCAAAAATCCGCTCACCCCCATTCAATTGACCATCCAGCAACTGCGGGATCAATATACCGGGGACGACGATACATACCGTCAACTGCTTCAGGAGTGCAGCGCCATTATCAATGATGAAATCAAATCCCTGCAAAATCTGGTGCGCACCTTTTCCGAGTTTGCACGTATGCCGGCATTGCAGCGCGAAACCGGAGACATCAACGAGCTTGTAAGCGATATCATCCGGTTGTATCCAGAAGCCAACGTTCAGGTTCGGTTGGGTAGCGCCATCCCGCGCTTCCGTTTTGATCCCGATCAAATTCGGCGCGTCTTGATTAACCTGCTGGAAAACGCTGTGCAGAGTCTGGAAAAAAAGAACGGCGGCGAAATCCACGTGGCCACATCCATGTCCGACCGCCACGTCGTGCTCACAGTCGAAGACACCGGCACCGGAATTCCACTGGAAATTCAAGCAAAAATCTGGGAACCGTATTTTTCCACCAAAAAGCATGGTATGGGACTGGGGCTGGCAATTGTGAAGCGCATCGTCGAAGAACACGGTGGCCGAATTACGGTAAACAGCCGGCCCGGCCAATGGACTCGGTTCGAAATCACATTACCGATACAGGATGAATAAAAAACAGCCCATTTGAATGACGATCCTTCAATCGGCACCGCAGCTTCCATGCACAGGTCCCAATACCGGAGGCGATTTCGGAATCGGAGGAGGTTGGCATGGAATAAAAGAAATTTCTGCAAAAGCCACCCCCGGCATTCGGCCTGAAAGAGAGCAAAGTTTAACCGGCGTTTTTCGCTCCCGCCGCCTGCCAATGGAAAACAATGCGGCGGTTGCATGCTTTCATGAGACAGCCGAAATCATTTAAAGATCGATAGATTAAATTCACCGTATTCAGTCCGACCAACCGTTCTGGTGAGATTATGCCGTCTGGAACCCTGCTCGTTGTTGATGACGAAAAAAACATCCGCCGCTCCGTGGACCTCATCTGTAGCGGCGAAGGCTACACCGTTCGCACTGCCGACTGCGCCGAGGAGGCGTTTCGCATCAT
>WFVT01000139.1 GCA_015491485.1 Candidatus Zhuqueibacterota bacterium | reverse complement strand
GGCCCCCTGCGCTCGATCTACCTCCGCGACCCCGACGGCAACCTCATCGAACTGGCCACACCCTCCCCACCCCCGTAAACTTCCAAAACGTGTAGGAGCGGCGCCCCCGCCGCGATTTTCACCAGACCAGAAATACATCCCCCATGCCCAAAATCTCCGCCTGCATCATCTCCTACAACGAAGAGGCCAAGATCGAGGATTGCCTCAAGTCCCTTCTGCCCGTCGCAGACGAAATTATCGTGGTCGATTCCCTGAGCACCGACCGCACCCGCGAAATCGCCGGCCAATACACCGACAGGATCTTCGAACAACCCTTCCTCGGCCACGTGGAGCAGAAGAACCTGGCCGTGGAAAAAGCCGGCTATGACTGGATCCTGAGCCTCGATTGCGACGAACGCCTCGACGAAACCCTGACCGCATCGATCCTCGCCATCAAGGATCATCTGGATAACGCCTCAGCCTACAGGATGGCCCGCAAGACGTTTTATGTATACCGCTGGCTGAACCATTGCTGGTATCCCGACATGAAGGTGCGCCTGTTCGATCGCCGCAAGGCCCGTTGGGGCGGGATCAATCCCCATGATCGTGTGGAAGTGCAGTCGGGTGAGGTGCGTACCCTGTCGGGGGATATCCTGCATTATTCCTTCGACAGCATCAGTGATCACCTCAAAACCCTGGACAACTTCACGGAAATCGGCGCCCGGGAAATCATCAGCCGCGGCAAATCCGTTTCCGTCCTGGATCCGTTTACGCATGGATTCTGGACGTTTTTCCGGACCCTGGTCGTCAAGCGAGGCTTTCTGGATGGCTTTGCCGGCTGGGTGGTTTCCGTTCTGTCCGGAATGCATGCCTTCGTCAAGTACAGCAAGGTCATTACATTCCGTCGTCACAACAAGGCTGAATGAGCTTGGCACAGGGTCTTGCAAAAATCCCGTTATTAGCCGGCAGTCAATTGCTTGCCGAAAGTGGTGTTTGCCTCTTTCGCTGAATCATGGTTGCAAACAGAACGGCAAGCGAGGTCAGATAGAAGGAGGAATAATTGTCATGCACGAACGGGTTTTCGGTCAGGCCGAAGATCATGTAACCGATAATTAAAATGATACCTAGTGAACTAGCAAAGCTTTCATGTTTTCGAAAGCGTATGAAGATGTAGAGTGGATAGCCAAGAAAGAAGATAAGAATACAAATACCAATCAGTCCTTCATTGACCAAGGTCTCAAAGTAAGTGCTGTGAAGACCGCCAATATTCGTATAAGACTTTGGGTTGTAAATGTCTGGATGTCCAAGACCTTTCTTGACATATTCATTCTCAACCCGTGATGCATTACCTCCGCCATGTCCGAACCAGGGTGCATCGCGAAATACGATTAGTGCAATCCGCCATTGTTCTAGTCTGAAGCCAACGGAATCCCCTTTAAGATTGTGTGCTCGGAATGCTTCTGGGTCCTTTCTAAGAGTAAAATAATCGGAAAATTGAGTTATGGCTATGTTAGCCCGTTCGCTGATTTTGTTGTGGAATAAGCCAAACGCTATTACTACAATGACTAGCCCGCCAATGTAGAATGCTAAAATCTGCCGTAATGTTCGTTTTGGCCATAGAATTGGGAGAATAAAAAGGAACGTGATGGCCGCAAGCCAACCATTGCGGTTACCAGAAAGATAAACGGCCAGCAGAGACAATACAATACTTAGTAATACGATAAGTCGCCATAAACCGGTTGGACGGCGGTAGACCATGGTTAGAAGAGAAAACGCGAAGAATAAAGCTGAGAGATCACCAAATACGATTGGACCATATATTCCCCAACCTCTGGCTCTGGCTGTGAACAATGTGTCATATATGGCTTGTAAACCAAGAACGATTCCACCCAAGACTATTCCTAAAATTAAAAAATCTAATATTTTTTCCCTTCGGTGTAACAGTAGGTAAAGTGGGATGAATAGCAAATACTTGAATTCTGTCCCGATGCGTCGATATGAACTTTCAGTCCAATTATTTAATGTGGCAGAAATTGTGAAACTTGTGAGAAAAAAGGCAAATATAATGAGAATGATTTTTTCTTCTCTGCATAAAGGTTGACGAAGATTTCGAAAAATCGTTGCCAACGCTAACAACGCCAATATTGAGAACATGCCGCTCAACCAGTGACGGACGCTGAGAGAGAGTATTGGAAGCAAGAACAGAATTGTGAGAACAGCAATATTAAAAGTGCTATTTTCTTGCTCGGATCGCAAAAAAGGAAATGTATCAGTTGGTAAGAGATTTTTGGGTTGAAATATATTCTTCTTCATTAGATCTGTTTAATGTTTGATCGCTGTTTGATTACCAAGCATAATTTCGTGAGTGGAGTGGTTTATGCGATTATAATGGCTTTGAAAGTCTATATTTCATTTATAATATAGTTTTATTTTTCAGCGTATATCCAGTCATCGGCCCAGTTGATCCCAAGATTGAACGTTTTTACAGAATAACCATTGTCATATAGTGTTTTTGTTACATATTCTTTTGTTCTATACTGCTCTCCTTCTCCCCCATTAGCGCTGAAATCATGACAAGAGATGATAACTCTTTTTATTAAATTAAAATCAGTTATTTGATCTAAAACCTCTTTTTCCGCGCCTTCGATATTCATTTTTAAAAGGTCGATATTTTCAATGTTGTATCGATCAAGAAACGTATCCCATTTTATAGTAGGGACTTCAATGTAACCTTGTGTTAACTCGCCAACCGAGGCATACGAAAATTGACTGATAAATTTTACCCATTCCCTGTTTGTTATTACATATGGTGACGTAAAAAAATGTTGGCCCGCATCTTTAAATGTATTTGAAATACACTCATATATTACTGGTTGTGGCTCAACGCCAATATATCTCACGTTTGGTGACTTTTCTGATAAATAGACTGCTTCTTCACCATAACCTGCGCCAAGGTCGACAACAGTATCTGAATCTGACGGTAGATAGTGCTTGAAAAAAATGTTTTCGCAAAGCCAGCTTTGCATGCTTTTTGACAAAAAATGCCTTGGATGCCTGATGTATATATATTTGTCGAAACGTTTATACCGATAAAAACCGGATTGCTTATCGAAACTGACGTTTATAAACCAATCTGCTCTTTTTTTAATGCTGTTATAAATTCCCATAAATAATCCTATTAATTGATTTTTGGAAAGAATAGAGTTTTTAGTATTTTTGGTCTGGGCAATCAAATTCTAAAATAGAATTAATATGCTTATGTGTTCATTGCATTAAGTCCAAATATTCCTTGGATTCTCTGGACGGATCAAAAAGTTTTTTCGCCAGTATCATATTGGAGCGACGTGTTTCAATATTATTGATATCAGTTAATGCTTCGATCAGGCAATTTTCCAATGCGGCCAGGTTTTGATCTTCAGCAAGATGACATGTAAAACCTAAATCCCTCAATTCAGGAAATGACGTGTTCTCGTAGGCGATACAGACTAGCCCATTAGCCAAAGCCTCCATAAACGCATTACTCAGGCCTTCCCCCTTGCTCGGAAAAAGAAAAATATGTGCGTTTTGGAATAAGATCGCTGGATCTTGAACATGTCCGGTGCACTCTATACGGTCTTTATAAGAAATTTTTGATAAAACGTCTTCCAGTTCGGATCTGAAAGAAACGTCAATCTCTCCAACCAGTTGCAAACGAAAAGGTATTCCTCTTTCTTCAAGAATACCGCATACCCGGATTGCGTCGATCTGACCCTTTCCGCCGGTTAATCTCCCTACATGAAGAATTTCAACTGGTTCGTTGTCCTTACGCAGCAGAGGGTCATGATCAGGGACAGGCTTGCGCAAGGATGAATAGATGATTTTGAGTCGAGTATGTTCGCCAAATGGAATAATCTTCCTGACGTTCTTGGCAATATGCTGGCAAATGGCCACATGCCAGTTAACCCGGCTGTAGATCAGGCGATGAAATGGATCCTTTTTGGGACGGGTTTTGGTGGTCCCGTGACGAACGACAAGATTGATATTCAATCCCAGAAAAGCAAAGAAAAGCGAACGTAATTCCGAAGCGCCAAAGAAGATTACATTACGGGTTCTTTGGTTGCGAATGAGCTTTCGAACCTGAAAGATGATGGAAAGGCTGAAGGCCGTGCGAAAGGAAATGGTAGAAACCGTGAACCCCTCCTGTTCGAGGGCGTTTCGATAATGATGTTCGCTAGGGGAGCCCTGCTTGAGAATAACAGTAATATCCGTTATATCCTTTAAGAGCCGAGCCGTACGAATGGCATCCATTTCCATCCCGCCATGATAGGGCGACAGACAGATGATGGCTGTTGGCTCCTTGGGTTTCATGGCAGGTTCTCCATTGCCATCAAGACCCGTGACGTTGTGATTAGCTGCATGCAGCGATTGTTATCACAAGCCTCAAGTGCTGGCGTGTGATAACAGGGGCTGCAATCAAGACCGGCCGAGAGAATCTCAACCCGGTTTTCCGGCGTTGGGTACGGCGCCGTGCGTTTGGGGTTGGTAGGCCCGATCAGGGAAACGACGGGCGTGTTGACGGCGGCGGCAACGTGGGCCGGGCCGGTATCCGTGGCAACGACACCCCTGGCGGCCTGAATCAGGCCAATGAGTTCGGGAAAGTCCGTCCGGCCAATCAGGTCCAGGGTCGATGGCGGCAGGGGATGCAGCGCCTCGAGCAGGGGACGGTCGGAAGGTGCGCCTACGAGCACGGTGGGCAGGCCCTTTGCATCCAGCTTGTCGAGCAGTTCCCGCCAGTGCGCCAGCGGCCAGGCGCGATGGTTCAGGCGATGGCCCTTGCCGATGTGGCTGTGGCCGGCACCAGCACGTGCCATGAAGCAGGCAGGTCGAATCTTTGCCGCAACGTCTCTTCCGGGAGACCTCGCAGGCTGGGCCAGGCGCGCGCCAGGGCATCGGGCCCGAGCACGCTCCGATAGATGAGCTGCAGGTTCACCACCGCATGGGCCTCCGGCGGCTCGGCGAAATAATGGAAAGGCATGCCGGTCCGGTGACGGGCATCGACATGCCGCATCAGATCGTTGAACAATGGGCCGAGTTCCAGGTTTATGACATAATCGAAGGGCGTTTGCCGGGAATGGTGAACGATGGTCCGCTTGCCGGCATTGAACGGCAGCGGCAGGCGACGGTTCTTCAGTTCGTGCACCCGTTTGATGCGGGGGTCAGCGGCGAACAGACCGCCCATGCCTGACTTGGCGACCCACTCGATATGCACGTCCTCCCCAAACTCGATACGCAGGGGCTCGATGATGCTGGAGGCGCACACCGTATCGCCGAGCGCGCCGGCACGGATGACCAGGACTCGAACGGGGCGGGAGACTTCGGGCATGGAGGCGGTATCGGCGGGGCCGGAACGTCGGACAGGACACACCCATCATAGCGCAGAATCCCGATTCCATGAAATTGCTCGAATTGTGCACCTCCGACGGCTTTGGCGGTCTCGAACTCTATGCGGCAAAGGTGGCCGATCACTATCACCGCCAGGGCGTGTCCACGCTGGCCGTGGTTCAATCCGGTACCCTGCTAGACCGGCGCCTGGCCGAACAGGGCGTTCCCCGTCGCCATATCCGGGTACGTGCCCAGTATCTGCCCCTGATGGCTGCCTGGCGCCTGGGGCGCTGGATCCGTCAGGAAGGTATCGACACGTTGCATCTGCACGCCCGGCGGGATCTGCCGCTGGCCGTGTTCGCGCGGATTTTCTCCGGTCCGGGATTGCGCATCGTCTATACCCGACAAATGGCGCTGACCCGGCCCAAGCGGGGGCTCTGGCACAGGTTTCTCTATCGCCATGTCGATGCCTATCTGACCATCACCCGCCGCCTGCAGGCCGATGCGCAGCGTTTCCTGCCATTACCGGCAGAGCGGATCCGGACGCTCTATTACGGCGTGCCCAAACCGGAACGGCCAACGCCGGAAACCTGCGCCCGAATGCGGGAGGAATTCGGTCTTGCGCCACAAGGGTTCACGGTGGCGATCTTCGGGCGCATCGAGCCGGGCAAGGGGCAGCATCTGCTGATG
>WFVT01000138.1 GCA_015491485.1 Candidatus Zhuqueibacterota bacterium | reverse complement strand
TCACCGAATGGTGGATTGCTTACAGAAAAGCCGAGCCAAAGATCAGCTTGCCTTCCGTCCGGGAAGTGCGCGGTTTTTTAGCGGAGCTTCATGAGAAGGGCTGGGTGCAATACGATAAGGGCAAGGTTCAAGCCGTAAAAGGGATCATTGAATTCGGATGCCGGTCGGCATTTGAGGAAGGCGTGGCCGATGCCATCATGGACGTCATCCGTCGCAAAATGCCCTTGCCAAGAGGATTTCGCGCACGATTCGAGATCGATCGGTTTGTGCGAGAATTGCGATTTGCGATTTATAAGCAGGATATCAAACGCGCCGATGAATTGCGGAAGCAGATTCTTGAGATGGATCCCGCCTGGAATGAATTCCCGGAAGAAGACATTCTCCTCGATCCTTTCGATGCTGATTTTTTCCACGCATTTCCGAACGATTTTAAGATATCCCTGCTGGATAATAAGGTTTCTCAAAACTGGCTCATCATGCGACCCTTCAACGATGAGGTGCTCCAGTATTTCATCGATCATCTGGAGGAGTTCGACCTTCAACAGCGTGTGACATGTGAACTGGCGATCATCCAGGGCTTGATGTTGAATGGTCGCTTAAATGAGGATATTATAAAGCAGATTGATCAAAAGTGCGGGGGCCTGCATCCCATCTCTAAAGCGCTGGTGGCGATAAGCCGCGGAGAATATGACAAAGCCCTGGAGCATTATGAGGCGTATGCGCGCCTCGCTAAAAAAGCAGGCAACATCCGTATTGTTTTCATTCCGGGATCTACGGGCGTTTATTATCCGCTTTTGCTGCTCCGGCAGAGCGATCCCGCCCAGCGGGACCTGGCATTGAGGATCATACGTAAAGGCGTGCGTGAATCGTATTTTCTGAATGATCTATATAAATTGCTGGAGGTATTGGCGCTGTCCCTGAAGGGCGAATTGAGCAAGGGCAAGCAGAAGCTATCGGGGTTGGTCTGGGAGCTGCAATACGAGATTGAATTCCTATTTTATGGATTGGTTGCTTATTGGACGGGGACACCTTTCGATGCAGGGATCAAATATCGGTTGCAAGTTGCTTATGAGCGTTCAGAGGGTTTTCCCTGGCACCGATTACAATTTTCGGCTTTTTTGCCATTTTGTTTCCCGGAGTTTGAAAAACAGTTTCAGGATGAAAAAGAGCGCCTGATCCGGGAGATCCATCAGGTGCCGCTGGTGCAAATGATAGAACGAGAGGAGCCCTGGAAACATGCGCTACGGGCATTGATTCATCTGGATGAAAAATCCGGGGGAGGAGCGGCCCAGCAGCGCCTTGTCTGGTTGGTAAATATGCGGTACCGGCAAATTCAGCCCAAGCTGCAAAAGCTGAACAAATCGGGCCGGTGGAGCAAAGGGCAAAATGTGTCGCTGAAACGCCTCGTTGCCAGGGAGCTGAATTGCATTACCCCCGAAGATGACAGGGTGATCGCCTGCATTGAATTTGTCACCGATTATTACGGTCCGCAATATACACTTGATTTTGATAGAGCGATTGTGGCCTTGGTGGACCATCCTCATGTGTATTCAGACGACAATCCCACCCAGCCGCTGGAGCTGCATCTCGAAAAGCCGCACCTGATTGTTGAAAAGAAGGCGGATCACTACGTAATGCGATTTTCGCATCCGATGCAAAACGCGGGCACGCTGATTTTTCAGAATAGCGATACGTCTTTTCGGATTGTGCCGATTGAGCCCATTCACCGTAAAATCGCCGAAATGATGGAGGGAAAAGGACGGGTGCGAGTGCCTGCGTCTGCGGAGGCTGAGCTGAAAAAGGCCGTCGGCGCGGTGTCGCGGTTTGTGGTTGTGCATTCCGATATCGAATCGATGGGGGAGCAATTTGAGCAAGTGGAAAGCCATGCCCGCATTCATTGCCGGATTGAACCGCTGGGGGACGGGATGAAATTTAGTTTATTCGTAAGGCCGTTTGGAGACAAAGGTCCGTATTTCCGGCCGGGACGAGGGAGCGCCCGGGTGATTCATGACATCGACGGCCGCCGGGTGATGGTGGTACGTGATCTTGAAGAAGAAAAAAAGCGGGCGATGGAAGTGTGGGCCGCCGCCGAAGTCTGGATCGGGGGAGATGAGGCGATGGATAACTGGGTGCTGGATGATCTGGAAGATTGTCTCGAAATGCTCAGCGCGCTGGAAGAGCTGGGCGATCGCATCGTCATCGAATGGCCGGAAGGCAAAGCCCTGCAGATGACTTCTTCGGTTTCTTTCGAGAATCTGGCTTTGCGGGTGAAAAAAGATCGGGACTGGTTCTCTCTGACCGGCGATCTGAAAATTGATGCTCAAACCAAACTCAAGATTCAGGAGCTCCTGCCGCTTTTGGATAGCGCCGCCGGCCGGTTTATCCAACTGGATGAAAATCGGTTTCTAAAGCTGAGCGAGCAGCTCCGCCGGCGTCTGGAAGAAATGAAACATTTCACCCAGGCCGGGAAATCCCGGGTGCGTTTCCATCCGTCGGCGATTCTGGCGCTTCAGGGATTGTTCGAGCAGGCCGGCAAGGTGGAAGTGGACTCGGAATGGGAAACGCACAAAAAGCGCATTGAGCAGGCATTGCAAAAGCGCCCGGAGGTGCCATCCACGTTGCAGGCGGATTTACGGCCGTATCAGGTGGAAGGCTTTCAGTGGCTGTACCAGCTGGCCGAGTGGGGAGTGGGAGCGTGCCTGGCCGACGATATGGGGCTCGGAAAAACCCTGCAAGCCCTGGCCCTGATGCTGACACGCGCCCAAAACGGGCCCATGCTGGTTGTGGCGCCCGCGTCGGTGACGTTCAACTGGGTGGCCGAGGCGCAAAGGTTTGCGCCGACCCTGAAGATGCACACGCTGGATCAAAATCACCGTGAGGATACGATCCGGGCGCTCGGGGCGTTTGATGTGCTGGTGATCAGCTACGGTTTGCTGGTGCGCGAGCACGAGCTTTTGAAAGACATCGACTGGGAGGTCGTTGTGCTGGACGAGGCGCAGGCTATCAAAAATATGACCACCAAGCGGTCCAAAGTGGCCATGGATCTACGGGCCAAATTCCGGATGATCACCACCGGCACGCCGATCGAAAACCATCTCGGCGAATTGTGGACGCTCTTCCGGTTTCTCAATCCCGGGCTGCTGGGCTCGTGGGAGGAGTTCAACCGGCGGTTTGCCACGCCGATTGAGCGCCACAACGACATGCCGACCAAACAGCGGCTGCGCAAATTGATTCAGCCGTTCATTCTGCGGCGGAGGAAAGCGGACGTGCTGAGTGAACTGCCGCCCAAGACCGAGATCACCTTGCTTGTGGATTTAAGTCCGGAGGAAGCGGCATTTTATGAAGCCTTGCGGGAGCGGACGATCCAGGAGATGCAACAGGTCGAGGGCGGCCGCGGCGAAACCCTGATTAAAATTCTGGCGCTGATCATGAAATTGCGCCGGGCCTGCTGCAGTCCGCGACTGGTGGCGCCGGACATGGACATTGCGTCTTCAAAGCTGAAGCTGTTTGAGGAGATCATTCTGGAATTGAAGGAAAATAACCACAAGGCGCTGGTGTTCAGCCAGTTTGTGGATCATCTCAAACTGATCCGGGAGGTGGTGGAGAAGGCGGGACTGAGCTATCAATACCTCGACGGCAGCACACCGGTGAAAGAGCGTGAGAAGCGCGTCAAGGCATTTCAGGCAGGGGAAGGCGATTTGTTCCTGATCAGCCTGCGCGCCGGCGGCTTTGGCCTCAATTTGACCGCGGCGGACTATGTCATTCACATGGATCCGTGGTGGAATCCGGCCGTGGAAGATCAGGCTTCTGACCGTGCACACCGGATCGGACAGGAACATCCGGTGACCATTTATCGGCTGGTCACACGCGGAACCATCGAAGAAAAGATTCTGGAGCTGCACCGGGAGAAGCGCGAGCTGGCCGAGGCGCTGCTTGCCGAAGGCGACGCCGTCGCCCGTATGACGCCGGAAGAGCTCATGAATTTGATTCTTCAAAAATAAGCGTGCCAATGCCGTTGGCCTGAATCATTCATCACGCAACCTGGCGAAGCCCCGTTTCAGCCGGAAAACCGACGTTTGCCGTTCCGGCTTCCGGATGCAGCGCAAAGGGGGACAACGGAATGGTAATCACGGCATCTGGAAACCGGTTCTGCGCATGCATCAATCTCCCTGAAGCATCATTCAACCAGCACGGTTTTAATGGTAATTTTTGCTGCATTGGGAGGGCAATAAGGTAAATTCTCTTGTTTTTTACGCCAATGCCTGGCGCCATTGATTTTGCATTGATCACAGCAAATTCACCGTTCATCTATCCATGCAAAGCATTTTCGCCACGAGGATTGTAACGCCCTCTCAGGACTGAACGCATCTTATGGGTTATCGGGGGCCGTCCGCCCCCCATTCAGCGTCATTCGGGCGAAAGCGGGAATCCATAATGGATTGTTTCTCCTGGATGCCCGCTTCCGCTGGTATGACGATTTTGGAGCAATTCTTCTGTTTTTGGACAGTCCCTGGATTGTATTGCCGCGTTGCGGCACCGGATGAGTGGAATATCTTGTATTGAGGCAAATCAGCATAAAGGTCTGCCGGGCCATGCACCTGCAGCCGGAGTTTTGAAAAACGCCGCAGGCGTTTCACAACTCAGCCCGGGGTCGCAAAGCGAACCCCGGGAAAAAGAGCAGAACCGCCTCATGAAACCTGAAAGGGTTCAACCAAAGTGTCCGTTCGATGAAGGGCACTCTGACCGACAGACCGGAAATTCCCAGGATTTTCTATCCAGCCCGAAAGCCTCCGGCCGAGGATTTTCCAACCAGCCCGAGGCCTCTGGCCGAGGGGGACGCTCGGCGGGGACGCCTCGCGTTAGAATTTTGGCAAGAATGTCTTTGCGCTAAATCGTCGAAGGGGACGCCTCGTGTTAGATTGCAATTTCACTGAGGACGTCTTCGCGCTATATTACGGGTGAGGATGTCTTCGCGACTTTAAAATCAACCTGTACTTCACCGGACGGATACGTCACGGCACCTGCAAGCCGGGTCGGCACATGCATCAACCGACCTGAAGTATTATCCAGTCAACATGGGTTCTGTCGGTATTTTTCATTGCAATGGGGGTGCAACGATAGCCCGATGATGTGCAATTGCCGGCCGCGCCGAGCCGTGCCGCCGCTCCGGATTGCTGTGCGGAGAGATCAAGGTCTTATTAGGCTAATCAAAGCCGTTGATTCGTTGCCAGAATTTCATAATGGTGTATTTATTTTCTTGCATCCTTTCTACTAAAATAATAGTTTTAAGTGTTGATGGTCTGATATAATCCGATTTGTTGCAAAAAAACTAAAACTTTCCACACCATTCTTACGTCAAATAATCAGATTTTTTCCAGCCTGAAACAAACGGGGATCACCTTCATAAAAGGAAACCATCGCATGCAAAACGCCAGCCCCAGGTTGCTGTGTGCTGTCCTGTGGTTTTCCATCTTTATAACCGAAGCAGCAGCCGAGGACGGCCGCTGGGCCATCGCAAGGCAGGATACCCTGCGCTTGGAATTGGTGGAATCCGGTGAGATCGAGGCGGTGAAGAGTACCATTGTCGCCGCACCGAAAATCTGGAACCTGGACATGCAGATCATCTATCTGGTGCCGGAGGGCGCCATGGTGGATTCCGGCGAAGTGCTCGTACGGATTGATCCCGCGGTTTTGCTGACCCGGCTCGAAGCCAAACAGACCGAGCTGGACATGCGCCGTGCTGAAATGAAGCGCATGCGCGTGGAGCACGCCGCGAAAATCCGCGAACTGGAACAGAAAGTGGAAATCGCGCGCTATGCCCTGCAACTGGCAAAGGTGCAACTGGAACAGCTCAAATTCGAGTCCAAAGCCCGCCAGGAAGATGGGCAGCTTGAAGTGCTCAAGGCCGAAATTGCGCTCAAAGAGGCCGAAACCTGGCTAAATGCCCAGCGCATTATTCATGCATCGAAAGAGAAAAAGCAGCAATTGCTCATCCTGCAGGCGGAAAATGACGTCAAGGATATCGAGATGCAGTTGCGGCAGCTTACGCTGCGGGCGCCGATTTCCGGTATGGCCGTGTATCATCGCGATTGGAATGGGCGCAAGCCGGAACCGGGCGGCAAGGTGCGTCCCGGCCGCGGACTGATTGATCTGCCGGACCTGACCCGCATGAAAACGCGCATTGCCGTCAATGAAGTGAATATCGCCCTGCTCCAACCGGGGCAAACCGCCCGCGTGCGTCTGGAAGCCTTCCCCGATCGCTGGTTCGATGCGCGCATCACCTCCATTGCGCAAATCCCGGAAAAACTGAAATCCGGCAGCCCGATCAAAGTTTTTGAAGTGGAGCTGGAGATCGCCCAGAGCGACAGCCTGCTTAAGCCGGGCATGACGGCACAGGCGTTTATCGAGCTGGATGTCATTCCGGATGCGATTCTCCTGCCCATCGGCTGCGTGTTCGAGAAAAACGGCCAGCCGGTGGTGTATCCCAGGTCCAGTCCCGGGCGCGCGCGGCCGGTGCAACTGGGCAAACGCAACGATTTTTATGTGCAAATCCTTGATGGCGTGCAGCCCGGCGAGGCGTTTGCCTGGGAGCCGGGCGATCCGGATGCGCGGCCGCTGGGATATCTGGCCTTCCGGCAGGCGATCGACACGCCGGATACGTTGCGGCAGCGCTTCTTTTCAGAGATGCAGCAGCGTGGTATCACGTTTGATTATGAGGCGCATCGCAACAAGCCGCCTGAACCACCCGGGGGTGCTCCTGGCGGCATGCAAGCGATGCTGGAAAAAATGGGCGTCAAGATGGGCGAGGCAGGCGCTCAGAAAAAGACCATCACCCTCACGCCCGAAATATTGAAGAAGCTCAAAATGAGCGCCGGGGGCAAGGGCATGGTCGTGCTGAAGGCCGATAGCACGGCCAGGAAAAAAGCCGGAGCCGCGAAGCGCGCGGATGAAAAGAAGGCAGCCAAAAACGGAGCCGCTGCGGACACGCTGAAATGAGCGTATCAAACGCAGATTTCTACTGATACGTTTCAAATTGCTTCATGCTAAAGGCTTCGCTGGCTGAAGAAACGATCGTCCGGTATTTCCCTTCGAGCGACTGTTCCGGTTGAAGAAAAAAATCGGAACGACAAATCGCTGAATGGTTACCTGCCGTACAACAGCGATAGGGCAAATGGGTATTTGAATCACCACAAACCAAACCGTGAGGTGGCAGGATGAGGATTCCATCCTTTCTGCAAGATCGCCGATGGCTGATGGCGCTGGCAGCGGCGTTGCTGCTGTTCATTGTGTTTATCTGGAACATCCAATCGCCATCGGCAGATATTGCCAGCGCGGAGGTTCAGCAGGGCGAGTTCATCGTCAGCATCAAATCGAAAGGCGAGCTGAAGGCACTGAAATCGCAATCGGTGACGGTGCCGCGTTCGATCCGTTCGAGCATTCAAATCATTGCCATGGCGCCCGAAGGCAGTCTGGTGAAAAAAGGCGACTTTCTGGTGCAGTTCGATCCCACCCAGGCCAAACAAAAACTGGAGGAAAAACGCAACGAACTGCAAAACGCCCTGGCCGAGCTCGAAAGTCAGAAAGCAAGCATCGCTTCCAACATGGCGCAACTGGAAAGCCAGTTGCAGACGCAGCGGTACAGTTACGAGCAGGCCAAATTGCGCTACGAGCAGATGAAATACGAAGCTGAGGCCAAACGGCGCGAGCAGGAAATCAACCTGAAAAAGGCCGAGCTGGCGCTGAAGCAAGCCGAGGAAAAGATTGAAGCGCAGAAGCGCATTGATGAGGCGAATTGGAAAAAGCGCGCCTGCAGGTGGAGAAAGCCCGGCTGCAATTGCAGCAAGCCGAGCGCGAACTGGCCTCGCTGACCCTGGTGGCGCCCATCGACGGACTGGTGGTGTATAAGGAGATCTGGGGGCCGAGCGGCATCGCCAAGGTGAAGGTGGGCGACACGCCCTGGCGCGGACAGGAGCTCATCGAAATTCCAGACCTGTCCGTAATGCAGGTGAAAACCAGCGTCAACGAGGTGGATGTGAGCCGGGTGGCCATCGGGCAGCAGTGCATCATCAAGCTGGATGCCCTGCCCGAACCGACGTTTTACGGCAAGGTATCGCACATCGCCACCCTGGCTACACGCAAGCGCAATTCGAATGTGAAGGAATTTGAAGTGCTGGTACTCATCGATGGCAGCGATCCGCGGCTGAAGCCGGGCATGTCCGCCACGGTGGAGATCATCACCGATCGCATTCCGGATGCCGTGTTCGTGCCTCTCGAAGCCGTGTTCGAGAAAGAAGGCAAAATTCTGGTGTACCTCGCCGGATCGTACAGGCCGGTTGAGGTGGAAGTTGGTCCCAAAAACGACACGGCCATCGTCATCAAATCCGGCCTGGAACCTGGGCAACGCGTCTGCTTGCGCGATCCCACCCTGCCGCTGGAGGAAATCGGCACCGAAGAACTCAAGCCCATCGACAAGAAGCCGAAACGAAAACGCCGGGATGAACGCTCGATCATGATATTCGGATGAGGGAGGCCATGGATTATCTGGAAAGTGTCCGCGTGGGCATCGATGGCCTGCGCGCGCATAAAATGCGCTCGTTCCTGACCATGCTGGGCATCATTTTCGGAGTGGCGGCGGTGATCAGCATGATGTCCATCGGCGAAGGCGCCAAACGCGAGGCCCTGGAGCAGATCGCACAAATGGGCATGCGCAACATCCTGATTCAGACCATCCCATCGGAAGACATCGAAGAAGGCAGCGATCGCACCAACCAGGCCACCGGCCTGCGGTTCGTGGATGTGCTGGCTCTGGAAAAGGTGAATCCGCTCATCGAAGCAGTGGTTCCGCAGCGGCTGATCGCGGCGGAGGCGCAATATGGCTCCGAGCGCCTGGATGTGATGGTAACGGCCACGTTGCCGGACTTCGCCCGCCTGATGAATTACCGCGCCGTGCAGGGAAGCTTTTTCAATTATCTGGATGAGCTGGAAAAGCGCCGCGTGTGCGTGCTTGGGGCGAGCATCAAGCGCGATCTGTTCTATTTCAAAAATCCGCTGGGTGAAAAAATCAAAATCGATCGCGACTGGTTTACGGTCATCGGCGTGATGGAATACAAACTCGCCGGCAGGAGCGCGGCCGGTTACGATCTCAACAAGCAAATTTACATCCCCTATTCTACGGCACAGCAGCGGTTCCCGCGGGAAACGTTCGAGGCCGAGATCGATCGCATCGTGGCGTCGGTCAGCGATGTGGATCGCATCCGTGAGGCCGCCAACATCGTCAATGCCACGCTGAACCGGCTGCACCGTGAGGTGCAGGATTATCAGATTTCCATTCCCGTGGAGCTGCTGCGGCAGCGCCAGAAAACCCAGCGCATTTTCAACGTGGTGATGGGCGCCATTGCCGGCATTTCGCTCCTGGTGGGCGGGATCGGCATCATGAACATCATGTTGGCGTCGGTGATGGAGCGCACGCGCGAAATCGGCATCCGCCGGGCCATCGGCGCCACCCGCCGGGATATCCTCAGCCAGTTCCTGTTTGAATCTGCATCGCTGAGTATCCTCGGCGGCATCATCGGCATACTACTGGGCTGGGGCATGACCGGGCTCATTACCTTTTACGCCGGCTGGAAAACCGTGGTGTCGGTATTTGCGGTGCTGCTGGCGTTCGGCGTATCCGCGGCCGTGGGCATCATTTTCGGTCTGTATCCCGCACGGAAGGCGGCGTTCCTGGATCCGATCGAATCGTTGCGGTATGAATAAGGAGGGCATACATGAAGAGGCGTATCCGTCTGTTGATGCTGGTACTGGTTCCGTGCATTGCCGCGGCGCAGACGAATCCGAAAGACGATGCACCCAAACGGGTTTTTACATTGCAGGAGGCGATTCGATACGCATTGCAGCGTAGCTACCAGATTCGCAGTTTGGGGTTGTCGCTGGAGTCGGCGCGGCAGACGCTTTTGGCGCGCAAGGGCGCTTTCAAAACCAACGCGCAGTTGCAATTCAATTTGCCCAATCTCACCGAAAGGCTACTGTCGGTGGATGTGGCCGATGGCCTGCCGGTGTATAACACGCGCGGGACGCT
Organism: Candidatus Zhuqueibacterota bacterium; assembly: GCA_015491485.1. Taxonomy (GTDB): domain Bacteria; phylum Zhuqueibacterota; class Zhuqueibacteria; order Zhuqueibacterales; family Geothermadaptataceae; genus Hydrothermovivens. Next base: position 10,962 of record WFVT01000138.1, on the reverse strand, counting down.
GCGCTTCTCCGGTAGTTTGAACATCAATCAGCCGCTGCCCACCAACGGCGTGTTTACCCTATCGACCAATTTATACCAGCAAGATGTCTCCACCTTTCTGGCCAACACGGAAAGTCAGCTCAAGCGGCGGGATTTTTATACATCCGTTGGCCTGCAGTTCCGTCAGCCGCTGTTCACCATCAACACGCTCAAACTGGGATATGAAGAGGCCAATTTGAATTACCTGCGTACGTCGGATCGGATCAAGCGCACCGAGTTGGATGTGGTTTATCAGGTCACGCGGGCGTTTTATATGCTGTACCGTGCCAAGCGTGAGCTGGAGATTGCCCGGGAAGAAATGCGGCAACAGCGGGAAGCCTATGAGCTGGCGCGCAAAAAGTACGAAGCCGGCCTCATCCCGGAAGTGGAAGCGTTGCAGGCCGAAGTCGATCTGGCGCAGAGTCAGAATAAGGTATTTTCGGCGGAAACCAATCTGCAGCGACAGGAGGATCTGTTCAAACAGACAATCGGTATGCCGATTTCGGAACGCGTGGATGTGGCCGCAGAAGTGAAGTATCGCGAAATTACGGTGGATCTGAAGAAGGCGATTGAATTCGGGCTGGCGCACCGGTCGGAGATTCGCGAGCTGGAGATCGAGAAACGGTTGCAGGAAATCAACGTGAAAAAAATCGACGCGCGTTCGGAATTCAAGGCCGAGTTGCAGGCCTATTATGAGCTCACCGGCGTCAGCGATGCGGCACTGCCGTATCCCACGGCCACCGGTGAATTGTTCCGCTCGAGCATCGAGGATTTACGCAAGCGGCCGCGTAACCGGGGCATCGTATTTTCAGTGCAGATGCCGCTGTGGGACTCCGGCGTCAACCGTTCGGAAACCGCCGCGGCCATGGCGCAGCTCGATCAGGTGCGCGTGCAACTGGAGAACCAGCGCGAGACGGTGATCCGGGAAATCAAAGATGTGGTGGCGCGGGTGCACGAAGCGCAAAGCCGGCTGCGTGTGCTGGAAAAAAGCCAGCAGGTGGCGGAGCGCAGCTACCAGATCAGCCTGGCCCGTTTCGATAACGGCGATATCACCACGCAGGAGCTGGCCCTGGACCGTGACCGGCTGACCCGCGCGCGCATGGCCTACCTGGAGGCTTATATCGATTATCAGCTCGCCCTGGCGGATTTGAAACGGAAGACGTTGTATGATTTTGAAACGGGCCGGAGCCTGGTGAAGTAAGCCATTGCCGCGCTAATAAGGAGCTGATTGGGGACGCCGATTCTATCTCGGAAAATCCTACCCTGGCAGGGCTCCAGTCCCTGCCAGGGTTAAACAACAGATTTCCCTGCTGAACATGGATTTCTTGCCCGCGTTTTTGGAGTACGGCTTTTTTTGTGACCTTTGTTCCTTTGGGATGAACTCCGCTTCTATTTCCCGGTAGTGCGTTTCCCATCCCCTGTCCCTTCACCGCCATCCGATGCAGTCTCGCAGCGGCAGGCAGCAACCTGGGTGCTGACCACTTTTCCCTTGCCTTTGTATGGGCAAAAGGTTATAATAATGACAATCTTTTAAACAAGATGTCTCTCACGCAGCATCGCGAAAGGCTCCGATGGTGCGGGGGATGTGTTGATGGTTTGTCAATTTGCAGAAAGGAACTCCGTTTGATTCGTGTATTTGCTTTTGAGGACAAAAACCATCAGCCGTTTGTCGGCGTGGAGTGGAACGGCAAATTGTATCATTTCACCCGGGCCTGGGAAATTTATAAACAAATCAAACTGAATGGCGAAGGCCCTTCGTTTCCGTTCATCCAGCTCATGCTGGAGATGGACCTGTTCCATTCGGATGTATTCAATGAGCTGTTCGACACCCTGAAACAGTACCGCCCTCTCGATGATCTGATCGTCCGCCAGCCTGAAGCCATTGCGGTTCCCATCCAGCGACCGTCCAAGATCGTTTGCGTGGGCCGCAACTACGGCCGGCATGCGCTCGAACTGGGCAACCAGATTCCGGATGAGCCCATCCTGTTCGCCAAAGCACCGTCTTCCATGATCGCCACCAAAGCGCCGATCCGTCTTCCAAAGGATGTCGGACGCGTGGATTATGAAGGGGAAATCGCCCTTGTGATCGGCAAGACCGGCCGGAACATCGATCCGGCCTCTGCGATGGAATATGTGGGCGCATACACCCTGGTGAACGACGTGACCGCCCGGGACTTGCAGAAGAAAGACAAAGAGCGTGGATTGCCGTGGTTCCGCTCGAAAAGTATCGATACGTTTTGCCCCATCGGGCCCTGTCTTGTTCCTGCCAGTGAAATTTCCGATCCTCATAACCTGACGCTGACCCTGCGCGTGAATGATGAAGAACGGCAAAAGGGGCATACCGGCGATTTGCTTTTTCCCATTCCTGAACTCATCAGCTATATCTCAAAGTATATGACCCTGTATGCAGGCGATATTATCGCCACGGGCACGCCGGAGGGCGTGGGGCCGTTGCATTCGGGGGACTGGGTGGAGGTTGAAGTGCCCGAAATCGGGCTGCTTCGCAATCAAGTGCTGTAAAGCCACAGTCCGGATCGAACGGCAAGGGGAAGACGCCGACGGAGCTCGGCCGCCGGTCGATCGAACAGTCCACCTCAACAGGTGCGTACGCGCCAAGGAGGCATCATGAGGGGTTTTCCTGTCTTTTTATCCTGCCTGATCGGTTTGATCTTTTGCATAAGTAGCCAGGCATATGCACAGCAGACGGTGCAGGCTGAAGCCGTACCGGGCGAGCTGATTGTGAAATATCGGCCTGGATTCGGGATCGCACAGATGGAAAACCGGCTGTCGTCCCACGGCCTGGAGATCATCCATTACTATCCTCAGGTGAATTTGTATCACTGCAAAGTGAAGCCGGATGTCAGCATCGAAGCTGCGGTGCAGAATTGCGAAAATGATCCGGATATCATCTATGCGGAACCGAATTACATTTACCATACCATGACTCGCCAGGGTCCCACCGTTACGCCGAACGACCCCAGATTTGACCGCCTCTGGGGGCTGAACAATGGCAATGATGCGGATATCGATGCACCGGAAGCCTGGGAGGTGACCACCGGCAGCCGAGATATCCTGGTGGCGATTATCGATACCGGTGTGGACTACGACCACGAAGACCTCAAAGACAACATCTGGCATAATCCGGGAGAAACGGGCGACGGCAAAGAAACCAACGGTGTGGATGATGACGGCAACGGCTATGTGGATGACTGGCGCGGTTGGAATTTCATTCTAAAAAGCAACGACCCCTGGGATGACAACGGCCACGGCACGCATGTGGCCGGAACCGTCGGAGCGGTCGGTAACAATGGCAAGGGGGTGGTGGGCGTCAACTGGCAGGTCTCCCTGATGCCGCTGAAATTTCTGGACCGCAACGGCAGCGGCACTCTGGCGGACGCCATACCTGCCATCATTTATGCCGCAGACATGGGGGCGCACGTGCTCAGCAACAGTTGGGGCGGCGGCGGTTTTTCGCAGGCTTTGAAGGATGCCATTGAGTACGCACGCGGCAAAGGTGCACTGTTTGTGGCGGCCGCCGGCAATGAGAGCAACGATAATGACCGTTCCGCCAACTATCCGTCCAACTATGAAGTGGATAACGTGGTGGCCGTTGCTGCTTCCGATCAGGGCGATCGGCTGGCCAATTTTTCCAATTACGGCGAAACCACGGTGGATTTGGCGGCCCCCGGTGTGAACATCCTGAGCACGAAGCCGCGCGATCAGTATCAGAGTCTAAACGGCACCTCCATGGCCACACCACACGTCAGCGGGGTGGCGGCGCTGATCTGGGCCAAATATCCCAATCTGACTTACCGGCAGGTGTTTATCCGGCTCATGGGCAGCGTGGATCGCAAATCGGCCTTTATCGGCAGGACGGTGACCGGCGGCCGGTTGAATGCGGCCAAAGCTCTGTCCACAAACCCATTGGTAGGCTTTGTGACCCAGTGGAAAAATACCCCGGATACCAGCGGACCCTACCAAATCACCGCTGAAGTCACCGATGACGGCAGTATTGCCACGGTGAAATTGGTCTATTCGCTCAACGGCGGTTCCAGTCAATCCGTAACCATGCAGAATGTCGGTACAGATACATATAGCGGCAGCATCCCGGGACAGCCTTTGGAGACGAATATCGCCTATTACGTGGAAGCCACCGACGATGCGGGCAACACCGGGCGCAGCCATACGGTGAATTTCCGCATCACCACCGAGCCTTCCGATGGTAACGGATGCTGCGGGGCACTCGGCTTTAGCTTCAACGGAGCCGAATCCGTTCTGGAAAAGGGGATGTTGGCGGCTCTGAACGTGGCATTCTTGATGGGTCTGGTCTGGCTGGTGGGCAGGCGACGCCGAAAGTAAATCATTCTTTTCAAGCCGCCGACCCAGTGCAAAAAACAAAACGTCGAAGTTCATGCGAATGCGGATATTCGTGATTTTTATTTTTCGGAATATCCGCATTTGTATTATATTTTGCTCAAAACCGATGACTGATGAGACATGCGGCATGGTCAATCTGATTGCCTGCATCATCAGAGAAGCATGGTAAACGTTCGTTGATGAATTTGACGCTTTGATCCAGGTTTGTAAGGAGGGAGTGAGCAACGTATGAAAACGCTCAGAGGTGATCGGCGCTTCTGGGGAATGGTGTTCAGTGTGCTTGTGATTCCGCTGCCCCTGCTGGCTCAGGACTGGGAATCGCAAATACTGCAGGTGCCGCAGCCGGATAGCTGCAGGGCAACCCTGTTCCGCCTCACAGAAGAGCCTCATGTGGCAGGCACCGAAGAAGGATACCGGGTCGTTCAATATATTCAAAACCGGTTGCAGGCATTCGGTCTGCAGCCCGAGATCGTCGCTTATGATGTTTACCTGCCTTATCCGCGAACCGTTCGTTTGACGGTGACCCGCCCGGATTCGTTTGTCGGGCCCACCCCCGAAACCGGTTTCCCCATGGATAAAGATTCCTACGCAAGCAATGTCTTTCCGGGATTTAATGCTTATTCGCCGGACGGGGAAGCGCAGGGACAGGTGGTTTATGTCAATTACGGACGCCCTGAGGATTACGAGACGTTGCGCCGGCTCGGCGTGGATGTTCGCGGAAAGATCGTTCTCGCACGCTATGGAAAAGTCTTCCGAGGCGTCAAAGCCAAAGTGGCCGAAGAAAACGGCGCGGTCGGCTTGCTGATCTATTCTGATCCGGCGGATGATGGTTATATGAAAGGCGATATTTATCCGGACGGACCGTACCGTCCTGAGTTCGGAGTTCAACGCGGATCCATTCAATACATGTTTCTTTATCCCGGCGATCCTCTGACGCCGGGGGTGGCAGCCACCGGTGAGGCAAAGCGCATTGATCCCGCCGAAGCGGAGAACCTGCCGGCCATTCCCACATTGCCCATCAGCTATGGCGATGCCCGCCGTATTCTGCAGCATCTGGGCGGCCCGAACGTGCCGCAACATTGGCAGGGCGGCCTACCATTCGCATATCATACGGGCCCCGGGGCGGCGGAAGTCTCCATCGAAGTGAAAATGGATTATCAGATTCGGCCGATCTGGAATGTGATCGCCAAAATCCCGGGCAGTCAGTATCCCGACCAGTGGGTGGTTGTCGGCAATCATCATGATGCCTGGACCTATGGTGCGGTGGATCCCAGTTCCGGCACAACAGTGGTGCTGGAAGCCGCACGCACATTGGCTGCACTGGTCAAACAGGGCTACCGGCCCCGGCGGACGATCGTGTTTGCTTTCTGGGATGGTGAAGAGTATGGGCTTCTCGGCAGCACCGAATGGGTGGAAGCCCACCGTGACTTTCTGCGCAAAAACGCCGTGGCTTATGTGAATATCGATGTCGGTGTGGCGGGCAAAAATTTTGGCGCCTCGGCAACTCCGGGTCTGAAGCTGCTGATTCAGGATATCCTGGCGCGTGTGAACGATCCGAAAAACGGGCGACCGCTGCTGGAACAGGTGTGGCGCACACAAAATAAGAAAAAGAAACAATTGCCACCGGGCCTCTTCACCCGCGATTCCCTGTATCTGCGTTTCGGCCATTTAGGCAGCGGCAGCGATTATACCGCTTTCTTCGACCATGCCGGCGTCCCCAGCCTGTCCATGGGGTTCGGTGGGCCGTACGGTGTTTACCATGCCATTTACGACAATTTTTATTGGATGTCCCATTTCGGCGATCCGGAGTTTCTGTACCATGCCGCCATGGCGCGCATTGCCGCACTGACGGCGCACCGGCTGGCCAACGCCGAAATCGTGCCGTTCGATATCGCTCAATATGCGCGTGAAATGCTGAAGCACGCGGAAAAATTACAAAAAACATTCGGCGAGGAAGGCGTTCCGGAAGATATGCACCTGGGCGGGATTATTGAGACCTGCCGCAATTGGCTTGATGAGGCCCGGGCGCTGGGCGGTTTGTCCGATCTGCCCGCTGACCTGAACCGCGATATTGTCAACGAAATGATCATGGAGATCGAACGGCTCTTCCTGAGCGAACGAGGCTTGCCGGGACGGCCGTGGTATAAACACCAGCTCTTCGCTCCGGGACTCTATACCGGCTATGCTGCCAGGGCTTATCCGGGCATATTTTATTTTATGAAACGAAAGGACTGGGACAAACTTGCGGCAGAAATCGCGTTGGTGCAGGAGCGGCTGGCGCGGGCGCTGCAGAAAACCCGGGAACTGCGGGAATTGTTGCAATCCGCCGGCAAAAATTGATCAAAGCCGTTTTACAAACGCGTACCGGCAAGCAGATTTTTGATTGAACAAAATGGTTCACAGGCTTTCTTTATAGAAAATCACGCTGCGTGCTGGAAAACCGGTGTCGGACTACCGGCGCGTTCCGTTTTTCCGAATCCGGTATGCCGGCAGCTTGCCTTTTAAACACATGGAGCCGAGGGGGTGCAGAACCGGCTTTTCTGCACGGCTAAAGCATACGGGGGATGACGGCATGGAGGGTAACTTTCTGGGGCGTGAATAAAGACGACAGTGCATGCGAATCAGAGATGGCCGGCAACGGTCTGAATTCGAGAGAATTGGAGTGAGGGTTGGTATGAAAAAACGTTTTTGGGCGGCGATCCCATTGGTTTTGTTTTTACTCGGTGTGGGGATGGCTCAAGTCACCCCGCCCGAGCGCTATCTGAACTTCCGGGTCGGTGAAGATCGTAAACTTGCCGACTGGTCTCAAATTACCGGCTATTTGCGCAAACTGGCCAAAGAAAGCGACCGCATTGAGATTAAAGAGATCGGCCAATCGAGTGAAGGCCGGACCATGATCATGGCGGTCATCTCAGCGCCGGAAAACCTGCGCCGGCAGACCGCAATCCGAGAGGCCATGCGCAAGTTGGCCGATCCGCGAAAACTGGATGAGCCGGAAAAACAGCGTATTTTGCAATCCATGCCGTCGGTGGTGCTGCTCAATTGCAGTATTCATTCCACCGAGATCGGCGCTTCGCAATTCTCCATGGAGCTGGCGTACCGGATGGCTTCCGGCAATGACGAGGAAACGCTGGACATCCTCAAAAACGTGGTGATCTTGCTCATCCCCTCGCCCAATCCCGACGGCATCGATCTGGTCGTGGACTGGTACCGGAAGAGCATCGGCAAACCGCATGAAGGGCTTGCACCGCCCAAATTGTACCAGAAATACGCCGGGCATGACAACAACCGCGATTGGTACATGCTGAACCTGCCGGAAACCCGGGCGGTGACGCGCGTACTGTATCAGCAATGGTTTCCGCAAATCGTTTACGATCTCCACCAGATGGGACGTACCAGCGCGCGGATGGTGATTCCGCCGTTTTACGAGGTCACCAATCCTTTGATCGATCCGCTGATTTTGCGACAGATCATGTTGATCGGCGGGCACATGGCCACGGCGCTGTCTGCAGCCGGCGTGAAAGGCGTGGCCACGGAGGCCATTTATGATATGTGGTGGCACGGCGGATTCCGCACCGCGCCCTATTTTCACAATATGGTGGGACTTTTGACGGAAGCCGCCAGCGCCCGCATTGCGTCGCCCGATACCGTCCGTAAACAGGATTTGCGTGGCGGCCGCCGCGGCTTACCGGATGTGAAGCGGTTTCAGACCAACTTTCCGGAACCGTGGCCCGGCGGAGTCTGGCGCCTGCGGGATATCATTGATATGGAGCATATAACCGTACGGTCGGTTTTGGTGCTTGCCGCCAGACACCGGCGCATGTGGCTCGAGAATTTTTACATCATGGGGCAACGGGCGCTCGAAAAAGGGCGTCGGGAAGCCCCGTCCGCATTTGTGGTGCCGCTGAAACAGCATGATCCGGCCTCGACGCGGAAAATGTTGGACGTTCTGATTGCACAGGGCGTGGAAGTGCAGCGCGCTGTCCGTCCGTTCGTCGCCGATGGGCACCGGTTTCCTGCCGGGACGGTGGTTATTTCCACCGAGCAGCCGTTCCGGGCCAACGTTCTGGCGCTGCTGAATCCGCAATTTTATCCCGAGCGGCGGCGTTATCCGGGAGGGCCGCTGGAAAATCCTTATGATATGACCGGCTGGACGCTGAGTTACCAAATGGGCGTGGATGTGATCCGGATTGAAAATCGCTTTCAATTCAGCGGCGAGGTGCTTGAGCGCGCTCCTGAGTGGCCTGTGCAGCAAGAATGGGACAGTGAAGCCGCCTATTACGTATTGGACAGCGGCAGCAATGATGCCTATCGCGCCGTGAATCGTCTGCTGGATGAAAATGTGGAAGTGCTATGGAATGCCGAGTCGATTCTGGGCGATGACGGACGCATCCCGCCCGGCCGTTTCCTCGTTGCAGGAAATGAAGCCCATCGGAAAAAATTGCGCCGGGCGGTTCAGGGGCTTACGGTCAACGTCACTGCATTAGAAGCGCCGCCGGCGTTTGATGCCCTCAGTCTGGCAAAGCCGCGCATCGGGCTGTACCAGGGATGGGTGCCCAATATGGATGAAGGCTGGACTCGCTATGTCCTGGAGGATTTCGGATTCGACTACGAAACCATCAGCGATGCCGAAATGCGCGCCGGCAATTTGAACGAGCGGTTCGATGTGATTATTTTGCCTTCCATGCGGGACAGTTTGATCATCAATGGATTCCGGTACCGACCCGGAAAACGGACTTACCCGAAATCCTATTGCGGCGGCATCGGTGAGGTGGGCGTTCGTCATTTGCAGGAATTCGTGGAGAACGGTGGTACCCTGTTGTGCTTTGGCCAGGCCTGTGATTTACCGATCAAAACTTTCTGGCTGAAAATTCAAAATGTGGTTGCCAAGCAACGGCAGTTTTCGGCTCCCGGATCGATTTTGCGTGTTCTGGTGAATCAGCAACATCCGCTGGCGTTTGGGATGCCGCGGGAGGCGAATATCTTTTTCCGCAGCAACGCCGTCTTTCGGGCGATGGAAGGCACGCCGGTATTAACCTATCCGCTGTCCAATCCTCTTATGAGCGGCTGGCTGCAGGGCGATTCGTTGCTTTACGGGCAGGCAGCCATGACGGAAGTGCGCCAGGGAGACGGACGGATTGTGTTGTATGGTTTCCGGCCGCAGCACCGCGCTCAAACGCACGGCACGTACAAACTGGTGTTCAACGGCATCTATTTGAGCCGCGCGATCAAAACCCGGATTGGCGCGGTAGCAGCGACCGATGAATAGGCCGGCTCACAGTTCAGCACCCGTGCGTGCTGGACGGATGGGCTCCGGAGTCCGGCCAATTCAAAACAGCAAAAGACCGTTTGATGAACGAAAAGGACATTTTTGACGTTGAGGTGAATGTATGTACCGGATGAAAACAGCGGTATGCCTTTTTGCCATCGTAACCATCCTGGGAATCCAGACGCCGTGGTCCGCTCTCCGGGCTTCGGGTTCGGATGAAACCAAAAATTTGCCCACCCCCAAAGAGGCGTTTGGTTTTGTTCCCGGTACTCCTGAAAAACTGGCCAGTTATGATGAAATCGTTGCTTATATGGAAAAGCTCGCCGCTGCCAGTCCGCGAATGCAGTTGCAGCGGCTGGGCAAAACCACGGAAGGCAATGATTTCGTTATGGCAATCATCACCTCGCCGGAAAATATGCAAAAGCTGGATACCATTCGCCGGGGGCAGGCCCAACTGGCGGATCCGCGCAAAACCTCTGACAAAGAAGCTGGCCGTATTATCGAATCCCAACCGGTGGTGGTGCTGGTCAATTGCAGCATTCACAGCACCGAAGTGGGACCGGCGCAAACGGCGCCGCTGCTGGCCTATCAGCTTTGCTCCGGCACCGATGCCCGCACCCTGCGGATCTTGAACAATGTGGTCACATTGCTGGTGCCGGCGCACAACCCGGACGGTCAAAAAATGGTTGTGGAATGGTATAAAAAAGTCAAAGGAACCCAATATGTTTCCGCCCGCCCGCCGTTTTTATACCAAAAATATGTGGATCATGATAACAACCGCGATTGGTTCATGTTCACGCAGGCGGAAACGCGTATCACAGTAGAGAAAATTCACAACGTATGGCGACCGCAACTCACCCTGGATATGCATCAAATGGGACGCAATGGCGCCCGCATTTTCGTGCCGCCTTATATCGATCCGGTGGAACCCAATGTCGATCCGATTCTGGTTGCGCAAATCGCCCGTGCCGGTTCCGATGTGTTTTCCACCCTCATCGCTGAGGGTAAGAAAGGGGTGGTGCTCAATGCCATTTTCGATGCCTGGACGCCGGCCCGGGCCTATCCCCATTATCATCACGGGGTTCGGTTCTTGACCGAAGTGGCCAGCGCCAATCTGGCGTCATCCGTCACCATCAAATGGCAGGACCTGCGCGGCCGATACGGATACGATCCGAAACGGACAAGCTGGAACTATCCGGTGCCCTGGCGCGGCGGCACATGGAGTTTGACGGATATTGTGGAATACAACCGGGCTGCCGCCCTGGCGGTTCTGGATCACATGGCGCGCAACCGTGAGC
>WFVT01000137.1 GCA_015491485.1 Candidatus Zhuqueibacterota bacterium | reverse complement strand
CATTTATACAGGGAACTTATCATCGTCATCCTCATTGGGCACCCGCCGCCGCGTGACGTCTCCGGCGGGGATTCTCAAAAGGAAGCCTGCTTCCCCGCGACATGTTGTAAGGAAAACGTCGCCCAACCTCTGTGAAAGGCAGGAACGGTATCGGTTATTCAGCGGCAGGTGTCGATCGTTCTCACGAAACAACGGCTGTGATCGAATTTAATCTTTTGAGTTCGTTCATTTTCATATTATATTAAAAATTCATCAAATGGTTTGACGACCCAATAGGGTGGTTCTGCTCTGTACCCAAACAGGATCAGCAGCTTTGCGATGGGAAAGGAAAACGATGATGGGCATCTCTATTGATCAAGACAAATTGGTAGATTTATTTTTGCAGTTGGTTCGCATCAATGCGACCTCGAGACAGGAAAAACCGGTTGTCGATTTTTTAAAACAGCGGCTGACCGCGCTGGGAGTTTCTGTTTATGAAGACCATGCCGGTGCTCAAATCGGTGGTAATGCCGGCAATTTGCTTGTTTCGCTCAACGGGGACCGGCCGGCCGAGCTGTTCCTGTGCGCCCACACCGATACCGTCCGGCCCACGGAACATCTCAAACCGCACATCACCGATGGCGTCATTCGCAGCGACGGCACCACGATTTTAGGGGCGGATAATCGAGCGGGGGTCGCCATTCTGCTCTATTTAATTGAAACCATCGCCGGCGGCAATGTCCGGCACCGCCCTTTTGAAGTGGCTTTCACGGTCGCCGAGGAAATCGGTTTGTTGGGGGCAGCGAATTTGGAATGGAATAAATTGCAAGCGCCGTCCGGCTATGTGTTTGACAGTTCTCTCCCGCCCGGCAACTACATCAGCGTGACTCCCACGGCCGTGGAACTTCATATCCGCGTGTTCGGCAAACCCGCTCACGCCGGGGTGGCGCCGGAAAAAGGCGTAAATGCCGTCAGCATGGCGGCAGAAATGCTGACCCGCTTTCCGGTTGGACGGGTTGATGAGCAAACCGTGGCGAATATCGGTGTGATTCAGGGCGGCGAGGCCACCAATGTGGTGCCGGGGCAGGTGGAAATGCGCGGTGAAATTCGCTCGTTCAGCGAAGCCACCATTGAGCGGCTGCTGCAGCAACTGGATGCCGATTTGCAGGCGATTTCCCAAAAATACGGCGGCTCCTACGAGCTTCATCACCGTCTCCACTTTCAGGGGTTCAAAATCCCCGAAGACCATTTTATAACCCGCCATTTGAAATCGAAAATGGCAGAGGTGGGGCTCACGCCCGCAGGGCAGGTTTACCATGGCGGTAGTGATGCCAATGTTTTTAATGCCCGGGGCAGAACCGCCATCAATCTCGGTATCGGCGCCCGCAACCCGCACGGCAACGATGAACATATCGCCATCGGAGATCTGGTAAAAATGACGGAATTAGCCCTGGCGCTGGTGGAAGCCGCTTAATTTGAAAACGGGATTTCATGCAGGATGGGCAAGAAATCAAAAAAAACACCGGATGTCCCCGCCGACCCGGCTGCAGACCAGATGCGCCTCGACAAGTGGCTGAAAATGGTTCGCATCTTCAAAAAGCGAGACGAAGCTGCTGAAGCATGTGATTCGGGCCGGGTCAAACTCAATGGGCAGATCGCCAAAGCCAGCCGCATGGTGAAAGTCGGCGATGAAATTGTGGTCAAAAAGGGCAAGCGGTATATTGAACTTGAAGTGCTGCAAATTCCCAAACGCGGACTTTCCGCCAAAGATGCAAAATTGGCGTATCGAGATCACTCGCCCAAACTTTCCGAAGAAACTCTGGAATTGATGCGCCTGCAAAAGGAAGCCGAAAAAAAGATGCGCCGCAAGTACAAAGGACGCCCCACAAAAAAGGAACGCCGCGATTGGGAAAAGTTTCGCGGCTGGTGAACGGCTCAACCGACGTCAGAAACGTCCTGCTGCCGCTCCGAAACGGGAATGCGATCACGCCATCAGGAACCGAATGAATGACGAGTGCCGTGAATACGACTTTGGAGACGCCATTGCAGCCATTTCGACCGGCAAGATGGGCCAAAGGCGGTGACTTACAGACCCTGCTCGGCTATCTGCTTCCCGGGCCGAAATCTTTGCCGGGTACCGTGCTTCATCATGTACTTCTGCCGGACGGCGATACCCTGGTTGTGTGCGAGAATCGCCCGAATCAGACGCCGTGCGGGATGGTACTGCTCATGCACGGTCTGGGCGGGCATGCCGACTCGGCCTATATGCTTCGAGTGGGGGCGAAATTTTTATCGCGCGGATGGCTCGTTTTCCGGATGAACCATCGCGGTGCCGGACAGGGAAAAGGTCTTGCAAAACATTTGTACCATTCCGGCAAGTCGGAAGACGTTCCCCCGGTGCTGGAAACGCTGCGCCACCAGCATCCGGATTTGCCGCTGGTGATAATTGGCTTTTCACTGAGCGGTAACCTGTTACTCAAATATCTCGGCGAAACCGGTGCGGAAAACGGTTATCATATCAAGCACGCCATCGCTGTCTGTCCGCCGATCAATCTTCAGCAATGCGCCGATGCTCTTTCCCGCCCGCGCAATCGCCTGTACGATGTGCGGTTCTCCCGGCTGCTGAAACAGGTCATCCGTGATCTCCAGAACCATTTCCCCGATTTCCCCCGACTGCATTTGCCTTTCAACTTAACGGTATATGAATTCGACCAGCGGGTCACCGCCCCACTGAATGGTTTTGCCTCCGCCGAAGATTATTACCAGCGTTGCAGTGCGGCGCCTCTACTGCCAAACATTCGGATTCCGACAACCATCCTTGCCAGTGATGATGACCCGTTCGTGCCTGCGGAAATGTTCCAGACGATGCCAGGGCCCCATGTACATGTTGAGCTGCATCTGACCCGCAGCGGCGGACACATGGGCTTTTTATCCGCTTTCAAAACCTCATTCGGTGACCACCGCTGGATGGACGACGCTCTGCTGTATTTTGCTTCACAAAATAGTAAGAACGGGAAGTAACATGAATACGGCTGCATCATTTCATCTCCCCCTTTTATTTCCATAACGCACACCACATTTTTATCCCTGCCGACCGGATACGGCGAAAGAAACGGCCCCCGGCACAGCCTTTAAAAGCCGCCTGCCTGCAAGCCTATTTTTACTTGCCCGCGCAAAAGAAAATCAGATCACCGTCTTGCACAATATAATCGCGGCCATGGATTTGCACCTTACCCTGTTCGCGCAATTTGGCTTCCGAACCGGCGGCAAGAAGGTCTTCCGGCCGCACCACCTCGGCCCGGATGAAGTGGTCTTTGAAATCCGAATGCACCAGGCCGGCCGCCTCAATGACCGGCGTTCCCTGACGTAGCGTCCAGGCACGGGCTTCATTTTCATTGGCGGTGAAAAATGTGATCAGGTGCAGCACCTCATAACCGGCGCGCACCAGCGTCTGCAGACCGCTCTCTTTCAGTCCCAGTTCTTCCATAAATACGGCCTGATCCTCCGGCTCCAGTTCGACGATTTCCGCCAGCGCTTTGCCGGCCAGCTCAATGCCGATGGTGCCCTGTTTGGCCGCATACTGAAACAGTGCGTCGCGATAAGGGTTGTCCTGCAAATGCGCCTCGTCCACATTGGCAACGAATAGCACCGGTTTGGCGGTGAGCAGGTTCATTTCCCGCACCAGCCGCCGGCCGGTTTCGTTCAACTTGAGGGTGCGCAGCTCTTTTTCCGCCAGCAGATGTTCGCGCATTTGCTCCAGAACCACATACTCTTCGCGCGCCGTTTTGTCGCCGGTACGCGCGGCCGTGTGGATTTTTTGCATGCGGTTTTCCACCCATTCCAGATCCTTGAGAATCAGCTCCAGGGTCACGATCTTGGCATCGCGCACCGGGTCGAGATCACCGGTTTGATGAGCTACGTTGTCATCTTCGAAGCACCGGACGATGTGCACGATCGCATCCACGCGCTGAATGTGGCTCAAAAATTGATTGCCCAGCCCCTCGCCCTGATTGGCGCCCTGCACCAGCCCGGCGATATCCACAAACTCCAGCACGGTCGGCGTCACTTTTTTCGAGCCGACAATCCGGGCGATCTTTTCGAGGCGCTCATCTTCGAGCGGCACCACCCCGACGTTGGGCTCCACCGTACAAAACGGGTAATTCTCCGCCGGTACGGCCATTTTCGTCAGCGCATTGAAAATGGTGGATTTGCCCACATTGGGCAGTCCCACCAGGCCGCATTTGAATCCCATACGAATCGTCTCCCTTCACCATTGTATCAGAAACATGATTTGTGTCCCACGCGTTCCCGCCGCCTTTTATTTTACGGCGATTCCGGCAAAATTCCAATGCTTTTTCGCTGCGTATCGCCGGGTCAGAATCTCTTGAACTCACTTGGCTTACAATTATATTGGGAATATCCTATCCATATTTGATCCAACGCGGCTGCCGGCTCCCGACCGTGATAAAGAGCGGGCCCTGGGCAAACGCCATCACCGAAATTGGGAAACCGAACCTTGAAATTATTGATGATCTACAATCCGCAGGCGGGCCATCGACGCGCTAAAAAAATTTTGCCGGCCGTAGAAGCCGAATTCGTGCAGCACGGCCTCGATTTCGATCTTGCACTCACGGATTACCCTGAGCATGCCATCGAGAAAGTGCGAGAAGCGGATTTCAACCGGTATGATGGCATCGTGGCGGCGGGTGGGGATGGCACGCTGTACGAGGTCATTAACGGCTATTTTCAGAATCCATCGCCCCGGCGCATTCCCATCGGCGTGCTGCCCATTGGCACGGGCAATGCTTTCGCACGTGATCTCGATCTCGATTCGAGCCGCTGGCCGGAGGCGGTTGCCATCATTGCCGCCAACCAGCCGCGCAAAGTGGATGTGGGCCGGTTTCGGTGCCACGGCCAGACCTATTATTTTATCAACATCATTGGGCTCGGCTTCGTGGCGGATGTCACCGAAACGGCCGCCAAACTGAAGCGACTGGGCAACATGGCTTACACCATTGGTGTGTTTCACCGCATGATCCGGCTCAAAACCAGCCGACTGCACATCCAGCTCGACGGGCAGACGCTTGACCGCGAATGCATTTTTGTCGAAATTTCCAATACACGCTACACGTCGAATTTTTTTATTGCCCCCGAAGCCCGCATCGATGATGGGCTTCTGGATGTGGTGGTGCTGAACCGCATGTCGCGGATTCAACTGCTGCGCTCGTTTCCGAAGGTGTTCACCGGCGAGCATGTCCATCTGCCGCAGGTGGAGACTTATCAGGTGCGCCACATCCGTATTGAGGCGGAGGAGCCCAAAGTGCTCGCTCCGGATGGCGAGCTTGCCGGTATCACGCCGGTGGATATTGAATGCCTGTCCGGAGCGGTTGAGGTGTTCTGGAAATGAAGACGTTGCGTTCCCTCTGGCTGTGGACCGTCGGCGGCGCGTACACCGCCACGGTGTTCTCATTGGTGTTGCTGCTGTCGTTCATCCTGCCGGTCGAAAAAATCGATCCGTGGCTCAAAGCAGCCATGCGCGGACTGTTTCGACTGCTGCGTGTACCGGTGCGCGTCAAAGGCGTGGAACATATTACGCCCAACCGTCCCTATCTGTACATGGCCAACCACGTCAGCATATTCGATATCCCATTGCTGCAGGGATTTGTGCCGCAATTCGTGCGCGGGGTGGAAGCGGCGGAACAATTCCGGTGGCCGCTGTTCGGTCCGGTCATCCGCCGCATGGGCAATATTCCCATTGAACGGGAGAACGTCCACGCATCCATCCGCAGTATGCGCCGGGCGCTGGATTATCTGCGCTCCGGCCGATCGCTCATCGTGCTGCCGGAAGGCCACCGCACGCTCGACGGCCGATTACGGCCGTTCAAAAAGCTGCCGTTTCATCTGGCCAAACAGGCCGGTGTGGATCTTGTTCCGGTGGGGCTATCAGGGCTTTATACGCTCAAGCGCAAAGGCCACTGGCACATTCAGCCCCATCCCCTGACCATCCGGTTCGGCAAGCCCATTCCCGCCGAGACCATCCGCACCCTGAGCGTGGAAGCGTTGCGCGATCGCGTGCGCCAGGAGATCGAGGGGCTGGTGGAATTTCCTTGAGATTATTCGTCGCGGCCGCTCAAAAAATCGATCAGGTGAGCAAGATTCATAAACTGTAGCACAAGCTTTCAGCTTGTGATTGGAGCCGCAAAGCGCTGACTTTTGAACCTGGCATGAATCCTTGCAGATGAAAAAGGAGATACACTGTAGCACAAGCTTCCAGCTTGTGACTTTAGCCGGAAAGCCCGGATTTGTAAACCTGGCACAAACTCTTGCGGATGAAATACGGATGATGGTTGACGAGGACTCTCAATCCAGCGGCAAACCGCAGAGTCCGCCGAGGGCGCAGAGAGTTTTCATTGCTTGATGCTAAATCGTATCTGAATTATCACCATTTCGTAAATCTGTGATGGTTTTTTTTTCAGCCACGGATGCACGCGGATGAGCACGGATGCACTGTAGCACAAGCTTCCAGCTCTGTCTC
>WFVT01000136.1 GCA_015491485.1 Candidatus Zhuqueibacterota bacterium | reverse complement strand
TTTAAGAACTCAGCAATCACCCGGGCCGGCGCCGCCGGATCGTCATAACTAAAGGCAATGGCAACCGGTCCCTGCAAATAAGGCAAAATATCCTCAACTCCAGCTTCCTTGGCACTCCGCCGGGCCAGAGTATTCTTGACCACCATATACTCGCTATTCCGTTCTCGCAACTTGCGCCGTAATTCCGTAATCTCCTCGACCGTCAGGCCGGTAAAATCCGTCAAGAAGGCGCTTTTTGCCGTGGAAAACTTTTCCTTTAGCATGGCTACCTGGGCGACCTTCTCCGGCCGAGGCTCACGAACCTGTGTCTGAGCTTGCTCCATCGTTCTATCCCTTATCTCCACTTTTTATGAAACCACCGAATTCCGGTCAACCCGAATTCCCGGTCCCATCGTATTGGCAACCGTGATGGACCGCAGGTACTGTCCCTTGGCCGCTGGCGGTTTAAGCCGCATTACCGTTTCAATAAACGCCTTGATATTCTCAATCAACTTATCCTCATCAAACGAGGCTTTGCCCACTGCCACATGCAAAATACCGTAACGGTCCACACGGAACTCGATTTTACCGGCTTTCACTTCTTTGACCGCCTTGGCCACATCCATGGTCACGGTACCGGCTTTGGGATTGGGCATCAACCCGCGCGGTCCCAAAATCCGGCCCAGCTTACCGACTTCACTCATGACATCCGGAGTGGCGATGACCACGTCGAAGTCCAGCCAGCCCTGCTGAATTTTTTCAATCACATCTTTGAAGCCCACATAATCGGCGCCGGCTTCTTCCGCCTCGGTAGCTTTCGCACCTTTGGCGATCACCAGCACGCGCACATCTTTTCCGGTGCCGTGCGGCAGCGTCACCGTGCCGCGCACCACCTGATCGGCATGCCGGGGATCCACGCCCAATCGCACAGCCACTTCGACGGTTTCATCGAACTTGGCGCTGGCCGTTTCCTTCAATAGTTTTACGGCCTCTTCCAGAGAATAATCTTTTCCTCTGTCGATTTTTTGCAACAGCTCGCGATATCGTTTGCTACGCTTCATAGCCTCATTCCCTAAACCGTATGAATTAACCTTCCACCACGATGCCCATGCTTCTCGCCGTACCTTCGATGATTCGCATGGCTGCTTCGATGTCGTTTGCATTCAGATCAGGCATTTTGGTCTCCGCGATTTCACGCACCTGATCTTTCGTCACCTTGCCCACCTTATTGCGGTTCGGCTCGCCGGATCCTTTTTCCAATCCGGCAGCTTTTAACAGCAACACCGAGGCGGGAGGCGTTTTCGTAATAAAGGAAAACGAACGGTCTGAATAAACCGTAATCACCACCGGAATAATCAAACCGGCTTTATCCTGCGTTTGCGCATTGAATGCTTTGCAGAATTCCATGATGTTCACGCCGTGCTGGCCCAGCGCCGGGCCCACGGGTGGGCTCGGGTTGGCCTGACCGGCCGGAATCTGCAATTTGATCTGTCCGATTACTTTCTTAGCCATGAATACTCCGAAACCCTGTGGTTATTTTTCCAGTTCCACCTGCAAAAAATCCAATTCCACCGGCGTTGATCGACCGAATATGCTTACACGAACCTTCACTTTTTTCTTTTCTTCGTTAATCTCTTCCACGAAACCTGTAAAATCGGTAAACGGCCCATCAATGACACGTACCGGATCGCCGATCCGGAAGGGCACATCAATCAATTCGGTGGCAGCGCCGGCCTGTACGCGTCCCAGAATGCGATCCACTTCATCCTGACGCAGGGGCTGAGGCTGATTTTTGGGGCCAACAAAATTGGTGACTCCCGGTGTATTCAGAACCAACTGGCGTGTATCGCGGTCCAGCACCATCTGAACAATCATGTATCCCGGGAAAAACACCTTATTGCGGACCCGTTTTTTGCCTTCCCGCATCTCCGTAACCTGCTCCGAGGGAATCAAAATCTGGCCGATTTTGTCCTTGAGTCCGGCAATTTCGGCTTCATTCTCTAAATAAGCCTTTACTTTGCGTTCATGGCCGGAGAGGACATGCACGGCGTACCATTTCATTTCCTCGGCTGCAGCCGGCGTTTCCTGCGATTGCTCTTGCTGCTCCTGTTTTTCTTTTTCTTCAGCCAATGCGCTTACCACGAGGTTATTCCATTCTTCCCATTCGAGCGAATTAATACAGCAGTTTCATCAATCGTGTCAATCCCTGATCGATCAGAAAAATGTAGGCCGCAATAGCCAAAGAAAAGACGATGACCACCCATGTACTGCTCTTCAACTCATCCACCGTCGGCCACGTCACTTTGGACATTTCGACCTTCACATCGCTCAGAAACTTGCCAATCTTGCGAAATAGACCCATTCCAGTTCCCGTCGGTTAATCGGTCCAGCACATCCATAGACAAAAAAATAGCAGGCCAGGAGGGACTCGAACCCCCAACCACCGGTTTTGGAGACCGGCGCTCTACCAATTCGAGCTACTGGCCTGTCTATTAAAAAATCAGCGGGTTTCCTTGTGCATGGTCCGCTTATTACAATACGGACAATACTTTTTATATTCTACGCGCCCGCTGTGTTTTCTCTTGTTTTTGGTGGTCGTATAATTACGCCGCTTGCACTCGGTACATTCCAAAGTAATGATTTCGCGCATCGTAGCCTTCTTTCCATGCTTTTCGGTTTATGCCACGCCGCCTCCTCCGTCCAACCCGCGGCGGCTCGCCACAGTAAAAAATAGAGCTCACGACCGGATTTGAACCGGTGACCTCTTCCTTACCAAGGAAGTGCTCTACCCGCTGAGCTACGTGAGCCTGAAACCATAGAGCGGGAGACGGGACTCGAACCCGCGACCAACAGCTTGGAAGGCTGTGACTCTACCAACTGAGTTACTCCCGCCTGTCCTCTGGTCAGGTTACTCTAACCTCCCCATTGCGTTCCATTTCGGTAAGCATGCAGGATGTGGGTAAAGTACTCAGGAGGTTAGACCCTGTTTGCCGCTGAAGTTACCGCTCATCAACCTGAAAAGAGATGGGGAGGGGAGGATTCGAACCTCCGAAGGCATACGCCAACAGATTTACAGTCTGTCCCGTTTGGCCACTTCGGTACCTCCCCGCAAATGGAGGAGCCACCAGCAGGATTCGAACCCGCGACATCCTCATTACAAGTGAGGCGCTCTACCAACTGAGCTATGGTGGCACCAAATTTAAACAAATCTTAACATCAACCGCTGAATGCAAGTATGCGCATTCAGCCTATAAGCACAGCCTAATAATATAGAAAAATTATTCGCCTTGTCAAGAAAATTTTTAATTTTTCCATCGCCATACCGGGCCTTTGGGGGTGTCTTCCACCACCACGCCCGCCTCACCCAGTTGAGCTCGAATTTCATCGGCCAGCGCATAATTTTTTTCCTGCCGGAACCGCTGCCGCAACTGCAACAAAATTTGCACAATCCGGTCGATTTTCTCGGCTTCCACGGTTGCCGCCGCCGTGCGCTCGATGATCCCCATAAAACTGTCAAACTCATCGAGAACGGAACGGGCCGTCGCCAGGAGCCGGCGGTCTTCCTCATTTTGGATTCCACGCTCAAAGAAACGATTGGTTTCCCGCACCAGATCGAAGATCTTGCCGGTCACGGCAGGGGTGTTGAAATCATCATCCATCAGCTCCAGCGCTTCGCGCCGTAGCGCTTCCAGAGCGTGCCAGAATGACGTCGCCGCCTCACTCGAAAACCGGGGTTCCGGTTCCAAAATGGGTGCGGCATCCCCCGCAGCTTCTGCAAATCGCTGATACGATGTCGCCAGTCGGACCACCGACGCAGATGCCGCATCCATGGCTTCTTCGGTGAAATCAATGGGACTGCGGTAATGCTTTTGCAGGAAAAACAGCCGGATGGCGGCGGTACGGTAGCGTTCGGCCAGTTGGCGTGCGGTGATGAAATTGCCCAGCGACTTGGCCATTTTCTCGCCGTGAATATCGAGGAAACCGTTATGCAACCAATAATGAGCAAAATCGCCGCCGGTGGCCGCCTGACTTTGGGCGATTTCATTCTCGTGGTGCGGGAAAATCAAATCCATGCCGCCGGCGTGAAAATCGAACGTATCGCCCAGATACTTCATCGACATCACCGAGCACTCGATGTGCCAGCCCGGCCGACCCGGCCCCCAGGGGCTCTCCCATTTCGGCTCGCCCGGCTTTGAGGCTTTCCACAGCACGAAATCCAGCGGATTGCGCTTGCGTTCGTCCACGGCGATGCGCGCGCCGCTCATCAGCTCGTCGATTTTTTTGCCGGACAGCCGCGCATAGTTGGGAAATTTAGACACATCAAAAAACACATCCCCGCCGCTTTCGTAGGCGAATCCGCGGTCAAACAGTTTCTGGATCAAATCAATGATATCCTGAACGTGCTGCGTCGCCCGCGGATACACATCCGCCGGCCGCACGCCCAATTTTTGAATATCTTCGAAAAACGCATTAATGTATCGCTGGGCGATCACATCCGTGGACACCCCTTCCTCATTCGCGCGGCGGATAATTTTGTCATCGATATCCGTCAGATTCATGACATACCGCACATTATAGCCGCGGTAAATCAAATACCGCCGGATCACATCAAACACGATAAACGGCCGGGCATTGCCGATGTGAAAATAATCATACACCGTGGGGCCGCAGACGTAAAACCCGGTCATATCGGCGCGTACCGGCTCATAAACTTCTTTTTTACGGGTCAGCGTATTGAAAACGTGAATCGCCATGGCTTGCTTCACCTCTTGATGGTCTCGATCAACTGTTTGACACGTGTGCTATCGACTCGGTTATTCACATGTCCTCCTTCCTTAAAATAAGATCCGACGATCAGACCGTCGGCGAACTGCAAGAGCGCTTCGGCATTCTCCGGGGTCGCGCCGCTGCCGGCAAGGATCGCCACGTCCGGCAGGGTTTGCCGCACCATCTGAATTTCATCCAGATCGATCGCGCCACCGGTCATGTCGCCGGAAACGATCACCGCATCGGCCAGTGAGCGGTGCGCTAAATCGTATGCCGCCTGTTGAATGCTCAGCCGCGCCGGCGAGACGGCATGCTTCACAAACACATCCGCAAATATACGCACATGAAACCCGAGCCACCGGCGCAGCCGCATGATTTCATGCGCCCGGCTGCCGAGCCAACCCTGATCGGTGACATAGGCATAACCAAACACATTCACCCGGATAAATTGCGCGCCCACGGCTCCGGCGATCGCCAGGGCGGCGCGGGCGTCGTTGCGCAGCACGTTGATGCCGATGGGCAGGCCGGTTTGCCGACGGATATCCTGTGCAACGGCCGTCATGGCAGCCACCGTTTCCGCCGGCACCTGATCGGGATAAAACGGCAAATCACCGAAGTTCTCGATCATGATGCCGGACACACCGCCATCCGCGAGCGCCTGTGCATCCCGCAGCGCCGCGTCACGCACGACTTGCAGATCGCCACCGTACTCCGGACTTCCGGGCAACGGTAACAAATGCACCATGCCGATCACCGGCGATCGATGCCCAAACAGTTTCTGGAATTCATGCCGTGTCACAGCAGTTGCCTCATGAACTCTGCAACGGCGCCGTCAGACATTTTCTATTTCCATAAATTTAGCAGACTTTCCAGGGGATTCCATTTACTCCATGACCCAGCGCTTGATCAGCCGACGGCATTTCTCTTTGCCCAAAATTTCAGCCACCAGCGGCAGGTCAGGACCGTGCATCTTGCCGGTTAGCGCAATACGCACCGGCATCCACAAATCCTTGCCGATGACGCCGGTCTCTTCACTCACCACCTTCATAATTCGGCGAAACTGATCCACAGTCATCTGCCCGATGGTTTCCAGTTGCCGCAGAAAACTCCAGAACACCTTTTGCGTGGATTCGCGGTTGAGCATGGCAATGGCCTGCTCGTTTTCCGGCTCAGGGGCGTCAGTAAAAAACATCTCGGTTTTGGCGATGACATCTTCAAGCTTCTCCAGGCTGGGCTGCACCACGCGAATCATCTTTTCCAGCACCGGCCGTTCGGGCAGTTTATATCCCGCCTTTTCCAGATACGGCAGGCACAAATCGGTCAGGTGAGGCACATCCATTTGCCGGATATACACGCCATTCATCCAATTCAATTTCACGATATCGAAAATTGCCGGTGATTTGGAGACGCGCGAAAAGTCAAATTCATCGATCAGGCGTTGCACCGAGAGAATCTCTTCGCCGCTTTCCGACGACCAGCTCAAAAGGCTGAGATAGTTGATCAGCGCCTGCGGCAAATAACCGCGTTTGGCGAATTCTTCCACCGAGGTGGCGCCATGCCGCTTGGAGAGCCGGGTGCGGTCCGGCCCGAGAATCATGGGAATGTGGGCGAACTGCGGCGTCGGCCAGCCGAATGCCTGATACAGGGCGATTTGCTTCGGAGTGTTGGACAGATGGTCATCGCCGCGGATGACGTGGGTGATTTGCATCAGGCCATCGTCCACCACACAGGCGAAATTGTACGTGGGCATGCCATCGGCGCGCAGAATGATGAAATCGCCGATCTGGCCTGCCGGAAACGTGACCTCGCCGCGAACGATATCGCTGAAGCTCAAATCGACCTCGGGGACATGGAAGCGGATGACCGGTCTTCGCCCTTTCGCCTCAAATGTCCGGCGCTCATCTTCCGTTAAATGCCGACACCGGCCGTCATAATTCGCCGAACGGCCTTCGGCAATCGCCTTTTGTTTACGCTCCTCCAGCTCTTCCGGGGTGCAGTAGCAATAAAACGCTTTGCCTTCCTGCAACAGCCGCTCGGCATGTTCACGGTACATCGCCAGCCGCTCCGACTGCCGATACGGACCGTGCGGTCCGCCGATGTCGGGGCCCTCGTCCCAGTGCAGGCCGAGCCAGTGCAAATCTTTCAGAATGTCTGCTTCACTCTCTTCGCTGGAGCGGTCTATATCCGAATCTTCAATTCGTAAAATGAATTGGCCGTTTTCGTGCCGGGCGAAAACCCAGTTCATGATGGCCGTACGGGCATTACCGATATGCAATTTGCCTGTCGGACTGGGTGCAAATCGAACACGCACATTCATTCTATTACCCTCGTTTGCATATCATTTAACCTTCGATCATGCCGAGCAAGAAGGCAAGGCGAAGGATGTGCAGGTTAGAAACTCCTGATGATAGATTAACAGTCGTTGCCCAAGAAAAGACCTTTTTCTGATTCGAAAATTGACTTTATATAAAAAATGTTTTATATTTGAGTAATCCGTGATAGCGGAGGTGGATGGCTTAGCCATCGGGGCCTGTAAAGGCCCTTTTTTTATAATAATTTCTTGCCATAGATTTTACCTTCCCGCTGATAATATTTTCTCGAAAGTATAGTCACTATTTTTCCCGCAAACCGATCAGGCGGCTTTGCTCTCAGATTGTTTTCATATAATATCTCATTCCTACTTGGATGAGCAATTAAATCGGCTATTTGTAGTCCTGAAATATTATTCTGTTTCTGTTTTACTTTAAGCTCCCGGGAGGTTAAGACACTTTGAAACCGCTCCGGGGCAATAAAGTCTGTACCGCCTTCCCATAGCCTGCGAAAAGCTCTTTTTAAGCGAGTATCTTCTTTCCCGCCGCGTGATTCGGCCATCACATCTCCTATAGCCCCGGATTGCTCCAAAAAGAAAATATATCGCTCCAAAAGAACCGCCAAACAATAATGGTATGGATCATAACGCCATACGGTATAAGTGTCTTTATGCTTCTTCTTATCCAGACAAACTGAAATTACCACGTATTTCCACTGTTCAAGTAAATTGAGCAACTCCTCATCAAAATGACGTCTAATATCGGCGTCCTTAAGACATTCAAACGGAGAACGGGCGTTTAACAATTCTTTCCGATGCAATATTACCGGATCATCCGGATGCGAATTAAAAAATTTTGCTTTCAAGGCCTCCAATTGTGGACAAACGACATTTTTAACATAAGATAATTCAAGAATAATACCCGTGAGACTGAGAAATCGATGATTAGGATTGTCTGAACTTTCTAAATCTGGATTACCAACTTCATCAATGTAGATTCGATATTTCAAAGCCTAACCTTGCAGTAGGTAATTGCAAATTAAACTTTCGTTTGGTCTTGAGAACCATTTTACAACACTTCCACCTCGCTTGCCAAAAGACCTCCTTATTTTACGTACCAGGGATAAAGCCAGTTTATGAGGTACTGGTGTTCCCGGGCCGCTTTCAGGTGATCATCGGGAGCCGGGCAGCTTGAAGTTCGATTACGATGGGATCATTCATTTTCTCTGCCCAGTTCAATCGAATCACAGCCGCCTCCCAACTGATAGATATGCTTAGATTATGACAAAGATTCAACAAGCGCCACGGCAAAAGCGGCCATGCCCTCCTCTTTTCCGATGAACCCCATTTTCTCGGAGGTGGTAGCCTTCACCGATACGGCATTTATGTCCAATTGCAATCCATCGGCGATGTTTTTGCGCATTTCTTCCACATAAGGCGCAATTTTCGGACGCTCCAACACCAGGGTGGCATCGATATTGACCGGACGATAGCCGTGCCGCTGCAAGAGTCCCGCCACCTCCTTCAAAAACAACAGGCTGGAAAAGTTGGCATACATGGGACTGTTATCCGGGAAGTGCTGACCGATATCGCCCAGAGCCGCCGCTCCGAGCAGCGCATCGATCACGGCATGCAACAGGGCATCAGCATCGGAATGGCCGGCCAACCCTTTTTCGTGCGGAATCCGGACGCCGCCCAGAATGAGCGGTCGGCCATCCGTCCACGGATGCACGTCGTATCCGAAACCCACTCTCAAAAGCCTTTCTCCTCCAGGATTTTTTCCAGAATTTTCAAATCGATTTGCCGCGTTATTTTCAAGTTGAACGGTTCGCCTTCCACCACCCGAACCCGTCCGCCAAAGAATTCCACCATCGCAGCCTCGTCGGTAAAGGTATGGTGGGTCGCCTCTGCCCGGGCGAAATAGTCCAGCAAGGGGGTTCGGCGAAACGCCTGCGGCGTCTGGATCAAACGCAGCGCGTCGCGGGGCGGGGTTTCCACCACCCAACCATCCTCAATCCGTTTCACCGTATCGGCCACCGGAATGCCGGGAACACACGCATCGGCATCAGTAAGCCCGTTCAGCACCCGATCCATCAGCGACAGCGTAATGAACGGGCGCGCGGCATCATGAACCAGGACCGGCCGGTCAGCCTCCAGGGCGCGGATCCCGGCGAGCACCGAGTCCTGACGCCGCTCACCACCGGACACCACTTTTTTCACCCGGCTGATTCCAAATGCATCCACGATTTCGGAGGCGATATAAGAAAGCCAATCCTCCTGACCGACGACAACGATGTGTTCCACATGGGGATGTTTTTGAAAGACCTCCAGAGACCATAGCAACACCGGTTTGCCGCCGAGATGCAAAAACTGTTTGGGCAATCCGCCGCCCATCCGTATTCCGCGGCCGGCCGCCACGACCACCACATCCGCCTTTGTGGCTTTTTCCGGCATTGCTTGGCACCCTCCGATTGAATCGAGACTGCAGTGCTATTTTCACGATCCTATGCCGCTCAAAAAACATGCGACGCACCGGGAAGTACGCCGCATGTGAAATGATACCCAATCCGCTGAATAAAGATGAAAAGGTTCTGGAACGCGATCGACAGGACGAAACGCTCAATGCATTGGCTGCTCTTTCAGCATCTGGAAAAATCGACCACCGATCCCGAACATGCAAACTCAAACCAGTTACAGAATCAGCATGGCATCGCCGTAGCTGTAAAAGCGGTATTTCTCTTTAATGGCCCGGCGATAAGCTTTGAAAATGAAATCGCGATCCGCAAAAGCGCACACCAGCATGAGCAACGTCGAACCGGGCAAATGAAAGTTGGTGATCAGGCGATCGACGATCTTGAAATCATAGGGGGGGTAAATAAATTTATCCGTCCATCCTTTTTCCGGCTTTACCAGACCTTCGGATGTGACCTGAGTTTCCAGTGCCCGCACCACGCTGGTTCCCACGGCCACGACTTTACCGCCTTCTTTGATGGTCTGATTGATCGTTTCGGCAGCCTGTTCGGAAATTTCATAATATTCGCTGTCCATCTTGTGCCGGCTCAAATCTTCCACCATCACCGGGCGGAAGCTGCCCAGACCGAGATGGAGCACGATGGGCACAATTTTGACCCCTTTGTCACGCAATTTCTGCAGAATCTCTTCGGTGAAATGCAACCCTGCCGTCGGTGCGGCCACGGCACCGCGAACACGTGCATATACCGTCTGATAACGGGTTTTGTCGATGGGCTCGGGCTCCCGCTTCACATACGGAGGCAAGGGCGATTGCCCCAGGCGTTCAACGATCTCAAAAAAATCGCCCTCATAGCGGAAGCGCACCACCCGGCCGCCGGATACCGTGTTATCGATAACGTCACACACCAGTTCATCACCGATGCTCAGACGGTTGCCCACCCGCACCTTTCGTGCGGGCTTCACCAGCACTTCCCAAAGCCCGTTTTCCAGCTCACGCAATAAAAACACCTCCACCTTGGCCTCGGTTTTGTCTTTGGTGCCCATCAAGCGAGCCGGAAACACCTTGGTTTCATTAATTACCAGACAATCGCCCGGATTAATGTAATCCACAATGTCAGCAAAAATCTTATCTTCGATTTTTTGTGTATCTCGGTGCAGCACCATCAGCCGGGACTGGTCTCGTTTTTCGGCGGGATATTGCGCGATCAACTTTTCCGGTAAATTATACTTGAAATCGGAAAGCTTCATTTTGACTGCCTCAATAGGTTAACTTGCCCTTCTTACAAACCCCAGAACGTCCTGATCAATGTATCGTTGAAAAGACGATGACAAAACCATGGATTTTGCCAGAACCCGTGCGGAAACGGCCAGAGGCGAATGCCCCGAATTCAGGCCCGGCATGCCATGTCTTTTTAAAACAAACTTTCCTGGAATTGCGAGCGGGGGCGCAACCCCAGATGCTGGTACGTTAACGCCGTTGCCATTCGACCTCGCGGTGTGCGTTTTAGAAGGCCCTCCTGGATCAAAAAGGGTTCGTAAATTTCTTCCAGGGTTTCTCCCTGTTCCCCAATCGCCACGGCCAGGGTGTTCAGTCCCACCGGTCCGCCATTGAACTTTTCAATCAAAGTTTGCAAAATGCGCTTATCCATATCATCCAGCCCGCGCGAATCGACATCCAGTCGCTCCAGGCTTTCCACCGCCAGTGGCTGATCGATGCGCTGTTTGCCGGCGATCTGGGCGAAATCGCGCACGCGCCGCAGCAGGCGATTGGCCACCCGCGGCGTCCCTCGCGAACGGCGCGCGATCTCTTCCGCAGCATCTTCATCCAGTTCGATGTCCAGCAAACGCGCCGACCGCTGCAAAATCTTTTTCAAATCTTCCACATGATAGTAATCCAGCCGAACCACCACACCAAATCGTGCCCGCAATGGCGAAGTCAGCAAACCGGCGCGGGTGGTTGCGCCTACCAGCGTAAAATTGGGCAGCCGCAACTGGATCGTACGGGCGTTGGCGCCTTTGTCGATCACGATATCCAGCTTGAAATCTTCCATCGCCGGATACAGATACTCCTCGATCACCTTACTCAGCCGGTGAATCTCGTCGATGAACAGCACATCTTTATCGTGCAAATTGGTCAAAATGCCCGCCAGATCGCCCGGTTTTTCCAGCGCCGGCCCTGAAGTCATACGGATGCCAACGCCCATCTCCGCGGCGATGATATGCGCCAGGGTGGTTTTTCCCAGCCCCGGAGGCCCATAGAGCAGTACGTGATCCAGATGCTCATTGCGCGACCGCGCCGCCTGGATGAATACTTTGAGATTATCGCAGATCTTATCCTGACCGATGAAATCATCGAATGACTGCGGACGCAAACTGCGGTCGAAATCTTGCTCATCACTCATGGGGGCCGGGTTGGTTACCCGATTGGGCGCGTCTCCCATACGACCTCGCTCATTGTTTCACGATTCATTCGGCGATATCCACCCGCCACGGTTTTTCTTCTTCTGGCCCGGGTGCCGATCCCGCGGCTCTACATTTTTTGCAATGCCAGCCGGATGAGTTCTTCCACGCTGCGCTCAGCGCCTTCACGCACCAACTGCTGGATGATCTTTTCCGCCTGGCCCTTTTGATATCCCAGGGACACCAGCGCCAGAACCGCTTCTTCCACGATCCGGCCGGTGGTTTGTTCACCGATCTCCGGAGCCGCCGTACCGCCGTCCAGTTTATCTTTTAATTCCAGAACAATCCGTTCCGCGGTTTTTTTGCCGATACCGGGCAGCGCCTTCAATCGCGCCACGTCCCCTTCCCGCACACTGCGTTTAAATTCGTCCACCGAGCATCCGCTCAGCACACCGATGGCCACCTTCGGCCCGACGCCGTTCACCTGAATCAGCTTCAAAAACAGCGCCTTTTCCTCCGCGGTGTGGAAGCCGAAAAGCTGCATGGCATCCTCGCGCACATGCAAATAGGTCATCAGCGTCACTTCGCCATCTTGATTCTGGATACGCTCATACGTGGACACCGGAATGATGACCTCATAGCCGACGCCCTGCACGTCCATCAACACCTGCGTCGGCTGGCGTTCGACAATTTTCCCGCGGAGAAATCCAATCATAACGCGATCATGGCATTAAAGAGCACATCGATGTTGGCTCAGCATCAAAAACGTGTCTAAGATTTTTCCCGGTATCTATGAAAATGGCAGAGTGCGACGGCTATCGCATCTGCCACGTCATGGGGACTGGGGATTTCCGACAGCCCCAAAAGCGATTTCACCATTCGCTGCATCTGCAATTTCGAAGCGCTGCCATTTCCGGTCAGCGATTCCTTGATGGTCTTGGGCGCATAGCTGGCCACCGTAAGATTCTGTTGAGCCGCCAGCAGCAAAACCACCCCGCGCGCCTGTCCAAGCTTCAGTGCAATGCGCGCATTTTCCACAAAAATCACATCCTCAATTGCCACCACATCCGGTGCGAAACGGATCACAATGTCTTGCAGCCCGGAATAAATCTTGAGCAGCCGCCTGGGAAATGCATCTTTAGAGGTGGTGGTGATCACACCTCGATCGATCAACCGAACGCCGGTGCCATCTGCGTCCAGCACCCCCCAGCCCGTCCGGCTCAATCCGGGATCCACGCCCAGTATGCGCAAATTCACCTCTTACGATTGCTGGTACTCTTCCAGCACCGATGCATCCACATCGAAATTCGAATACACATTCTGCACGTCGTCGTGCTCTTCCAGATGCTCCATCAGCTTCAGAAGCTGCACGGCCTGTTTGCCTTCCACCTTCACCGTATTCTGCGGCACCATATTGATTTCAGCGCTCTCATACGGGATATTATTGGCTTCCAGAGCTTGCTTGATTTTGTCCAACTCTTCCGGTGCACAGGTAATGGTGGCAATCCCCTCCTCCACCTTCATATCATCCGCACCGGCCTCCAGCGCCACCATGAGTACATCGTCTTCCGTGAGGCCGTCCATGCGAACCGTGATCTCTCCTTTGCGTTCGAACATCCAGGCCACGGAACCGGTTTCACTGAGATTGCCGCCGTATTTGGAGAACAGATGCCGCATATCCGCCACGGTCCGGTTTTTATTATCGGTCAGGCACTCCACCATGATCGCCGTCCCGCCCGGGCCGTAGCCTTCGTACACCGCTTCTTCGTAAACCACGCCCGGCAACTCCCCCGTGCCTTTTTTGATGGCCCGTTCGATGTTGCTATAGGGCATGTTTGCCGCTTTCGCTGCAGCAATCGCGCTGCGCAAACGCGGATTGGCGCTCTCATCACCGCCTCCCAAACGCGCGGCCACGGTAATTTCTTTAATCAACTTGGTAAAAATCTTGCCGCGCTGGGCGTCCATGCGGGCTTTTTTATGCTTGATTTGTTTCCATTTCGAATGTCCGGCCATACATATCCCTCCATACAATCTTTCAAATTTAACAAAAAAAGGCTCGTTTTCCAAACGAAATTTTGGGAGGGAATTTTGTGCAACTCCATTGAAATAATAAAATTGCGATGGGTTACTTCCCCTCATCACATCCCATAGCCCATTTCATTGGATTACGGTCGAGGAAAATCAGGAAGAGAGGTTATGGCGTCCACAACGTTTTGATTCGGTGCTTCAAGCGCTTCCTGTGCCGCTTCAGGGACAAAACCATTTCTTTGAAAAGCAGTTTCAATCGATCCAACAGAGAAACCCGGACCGTTCCTTCTTTCACAAAAACGGTATCACTATCGGTTTTATACCAGACCGTATAGCCGTTTTGTCGCATCCAGTCCAGGATTTCCTCCAGATACGGATTCACATACATGCCCCCGTGGGTCTCCACGGAAATCACCTTCGGGCGACTAATTGCGTGTTTGAGTACGAACCACTCGGCGCCCTCAACATCGATGCTCAACACGTCGATTTGACCGTCATCGATCTCATCGAATGTCACGGTTTTTACAGGGATGCCCTCCGTGTCATCCGGTGAAAAGCCGTCATTCACCATCGCCGGTGTGGTTTCCAGAAAATTCAAGAAACTGGAAGATGCTTTTGGAATCAGGCGGGCTTCCCCTTTGCGGTCGTACAGGGCCACCGGATGCAGGGTGACATTTTTAAAACGGCGGAACTCTTTTTGAATGAGAGCCACGGCCTCCGGATCGGGTTCCACCAGGGTGGCCCGTGTTCCGCGCACAATAAACTCATACACATTGGAAGTCTTCGGATGATACACCCCGACTTCGGCAACGTGTTCAACTGGGATGTTGTGCCGAGCCAATCGATGATAAAGCGACTGTTTTGCCATACGCCTGAGTTTTGCCCCGTTTGTGTCCAAGGTTCACCTGCCGATTCGTTCCCCGGAAGGGTTTCAAAGGGGGAATGAAGCGGCCTGGTTGAGAAGGCGTCCAATCCGTATCGGCGGCCATGGCGAATGGGACGGCATCACGGCTGCTTGTTTGACGCCTTAATTTTCGTCCGCACGATCCACGCCGCCGAATATCCCTGCCGCAGAACTTTCTCCAAAAACTGCTCTGCCTCATAACGCGTGCGGAAGTCACCCACGCGGATTTTATAATAAGGATTATCGTAAATCAAATAAACCTCGGCATCCAAATCAAGAATGGCCTCTTTCTGAACCTTGCGCGCCTCTTCGGCGTCCTCGGTTTGCAAAATTTGCACTCGATATCCGAAAAGCTGCTGTTCGGTCGTATCCGCTTTTTCCGCCTGCTGCATCTGCGAAAGCAGGTGTGAAGCGTCTTTGCGGCTTTTGGGCTGAATCGGATAATCGGGATCGTTTAACGAAGCCGGGTCAAACGATTCATCCAGCAGCTCCAGGCCGCGGACCTGATGTTCCGCCGGGGCCGCTGCTTTTTTATCCGCACGACCGCCCGCGCAGCCCATCAACAAAAGCCCACCCAAAAGATACAATCCTATTTTCTGCATACCTCTTCCCGTGGTTGATGATGGTCAGCATCGTTTTCCGTCTTCCCCAATTTAGTATGATTCCTGTCGGAGCGCAAGGCTTTCAGCGGATTTTTTTTGGCAATTTTCGTTTTTTTTCGTTTATTACCTGCCGGCAATTTGGGTAATATTACCATCCGGCTTCACTATGGAGTGGTTGTTCACGCCACTGCCCTGGAGCTTTCTTCCACGGACGGGCATCTGGGAACCGGTCTCGCCTCTGCGGCGGAATGCACGATCATCGAACGAATTCTCGGGGAACGGATCCAAAATGACGTTTGCGCACGAACCGTATTCGTCTCTCGCGCTTGTATTGCTCATCTGGGCTTATGCCGAAATTCATTATCGCTTTCGTTTTATCCCGAGCCGGTATTATTTGCCCCTGCCGGAGATCGTCGCCGATCTGCCATGGCGCATTGAGCCCGGCCAGGATGTGCCGATCCTGCTGCTGATCAAAGATGCCCACCGGTTTCCGATTGTTCTTGAGCATATCCGCATTGAAATCCGCGGTGGCGAAGGCCCGGAACGGTGCCAAACGTTTGTGTTCAACACCCGAATCGATTCACATTGGTGGTACCGGGTCGTCTCGTTGCCCCGGCATGCCGAGGACGCCGGACTTCGCCAAATCAACGTGCATATATATCTCAAACAGGGGGACACCGACTACCATTTTATCAACGACAACTACCGCATTCTACCGCGCAAGCCGTTTGACGTCTTTTTTGCCACCGAACTTCTGCCGCGCCTGCCGGATGTTTATGCGGGGGATCTGCATACCCATTCGCGCTACACGGAGGATCAGGTGGAGTTCGGGGCGCCGCCCCGAGCCATGGTGCCGCTGGCTCAGGCCGCCGGTTTTCATTTTCTCGCCATCACGGATCATTCCTACGACCTTGATGACGATCCTCAAAACTATTTGCGAAACGATCCCGACCGGCGCAAATGGCAGGCGTTTTTGCAGGAAGTGGCTTCACTCCAGTCCCCCTCTTTTGTCGTGCTCCCCGGAGAAGAGGTTTCCTGCGGCAATGCAAATCGGCGCAACGTACACTTATTGATATTGAATCATGAACGGTTTGTGCCCGGAGCCGGCGACAGCGCAGAAAAATGGCTGCGCACCCATCCGGACTTATCGATTGAAACGATACTGAAACAGGCTGAGCCGCAGGCGCTGTATTTTGCCGCTCACCCCGGCGCGGTTCCTCCGTTTTTGGAAAGACAGCTACTGGGCCGCGGCGCCTGGGATGCCATCGACGTACGGCATTCCGGTTTGCATGGATTGCAAATCTGGAATGGGGAAAAAGAGGATGTGCAGCGGGCGGAACGGCTCTGGGTGGAAACCTTGCTTCAGGGACGTCGGCTCCGCATCATTGCCGGCAGCGATGCCCATGGAAATTTCGGCCGCTACCGCCAGATTCAAATGCCACACTGGAAAATGCGGCAGGAACCCCGGTTCCATGTGTTCGGCCTGCACCGGACATTAGCCTGGCTGCCGGAGGGACTTTCGCGCGAGACTGTACTGCAGGCTCTGGCAGAGGGCCATACCAGTCTCTCGGAAGGACCGGCTCTGGCTTTATTTGCGTATGCCCCGGAGCGTCCACCGGTGCCGATGGGCGGAGTGCTGCGACGATCCTGCGGATATCTTCACATCACGGCGCTGAGTTCCAGCGAATTCGGAGGCCTGATCCGGCTGACCCTGTATCTCGGTCGCATCGGCGCCGAGCGCGAGGAGGTTTTTCTGGACATCCCCCTGCAAGACCAGTCGGCCTACGACGCTCACCTCCCCATCCGAACCACCGAACCGGTCTATTACCGCGCCGAAGTGGTCAGCCGCACCCCGGAAGGCAGACTCCTGCGGGCGCTCACCAATCCCATTTGGCACCAGCCGGAAACGCCGGCATCGATTTTGTGAAGCTACACCGGGAACGCATAAAGGGACACGAAGAAAAACTGCTCTCCCCCAATGCGCATCGGGTGTTTCGTGGTGGTTTCCGCATTTTCAGGTCGGATGACGATCCGGAACCGGCGATCGGAAATCAAAAACCAGAGCGATTTCAAGATCTGACAACCGCATTCATACGGAAAGACGAGTGCGGCCCCATGCCTTCCGATCCATTTTTTCGGATTGCGAAGGCGCCTCACGGCAGGTGTTCCGACAGAAGGCGCAGCACATTGCCGCCCATGATGCGCCGAACATCGTCCTCTGAAAATCCGGCCTTCAGCAGTTCATCTGTGATTTCAATCAATCCGGTGGTGTCGAAGGGCTCGAGAACCCCGCCGTCGAAATCCGAGCCCAGCGCAATGTGCTCCACCCCCACCAGATCGGCCACATGCCGCATCGCTTTTACGATCGCTCTGGCATCTTTGCCGCACACCGCGGTTTCCCAGTAACCGATCCCGATAACACCGCCGGTCGCGGCGATGCCCCGAATCTGCTCGTCGCTGAGATTGCGCTGGTTGTCGCAGGTGCCGCGCACGCCGGTATGCGACACCACCACCGGCCGGGTGACCATGGCCAGCACATCGTCGATGGTTTTGGCCGAGGCATGCGCCAGATCGATGATCATGCGTCGTTTTTCCATTTCTCGGATCATGGCCCGGCCGAGATCGGTGAGGCCGCCTTTGTTCACACCGTGCGCCGATCCGGCTACATCATTGTCAAAAAAATGCGTCGGGGCCATCATGCGAATGCCGGCATTGAACAGATCGTCCAAATTGGCAATATCGCCTTCCAACACCTGCGCCCCTTCGGCGCCGAGAAAGCCGGCCGTGATCTTTGGATTGCTGTTGCGCCGCTCGAGATAGTCCTGCAAATCCTGGCGCGAGCGGATAACGAAAAACCTGCCTTCCGATTTCTCGGCGAAGCGCTGCAGCTTTTGCGATTGATACACCGCGCGTGCTTTCAGTGAACCCCAGGTGGAAAACGGCCAGCGCTGAGCGATGACCAGCAGGGTGATGAGATCCCGTTTGCCCTCGTTACGCTCGATGTTCAGCCCCGGCGGCACTTTGGACACGATGGTGAATGCTTGCAGCGCCACATTGCCCTCGATGAGCCGCGGAATATCCACATGCCCGATCCGGCTACGCTTCAGCAGGTCACGGTTCCATAGCAGGGCATCGCAGTGTAGATCAGCAATGAACAGGGTTTTGTGGAGTTCGACAGCCTGCTGCGAAGGAACATACGGCTCCCGATCCAGCACCTGGTTGGCGTTGCGCATCATGTATCCCGGGAAAACAAAAAAGAACCCCAAAATACCGAGCACCAATAACGCCAGCAAAACTCTGATCACCCATTTCATAACGACTCCTTTTTCAATCAGTGAGACGATTTTCAAAACGCCCAAAAGCGGCTTTATCCCATACAAGGCTGCTTTGGCAGGGGACTGTCAGAATAGACAGCAACTTTGATTCAGGTTCAGAACTCGAGCGATCGTCGCCCGGCCGGTAGGTTTGAAATTCGGATCAAACCGGTTCTCATCCCCATTCTCCCGGTCCCCGATGCGATAAAATAGAAACGCCGGTCCCCGGAGGAAAGAAAAAAAATCCCATCGCGGCGGGAAAGGTATGCCCGTCTTTCAGCGTGAAAAATGCCTTGAAGGTATAAAAAGAATGGTGATGCTCCGCTACGAACCATCACCTTCGGCAAGCCGAAGCAACCGGCCGGGTTCTTCGGCTTTGATGTATGCACAGATTGAAGAAGGGCAACGGGGTCGTGTTATTCAATTCATTTGAATTTTTGATTTTTTTTCCGGTCGTCACGCTGGCCTACTTTCTCATGCCGCACCGTTTCCGACTCGTCTTTTTACTGCTGGCCAGCTATTATTTTTACATGTGTTGGCGGCCGGAATACATCGTCCTCATCCTGGCATCCACGCTGGTGGATTACTTTGCCGGACTGGGCATGGGCCGCACCGATGACCGCAAAAAGCGGCGCAAGTTCCTTCTGATGAGCCTGTTCGCCAATCTCGGACTCCTGTTCACGTTCAAATATTTCAACTTCTTTGCCGACTCCCTCAACCACCTGTTTGCCGCCGCGCGCGTGGATGTGCAAATGCCGGCGCTCGATGTGCTGCTGCCGGTGGGCATCTCGTTTTATACGTTTCAGACGCTGAGCTACACCATCGATGTGTACCGCGGCGAAACCCAACCCGAAAAAAATCCGCTGCGATTTGCACTGTACGTGGCGTTTTTCCCGCAACTGGTGGCCGGGCCTATTGAGCGTTCCACCCGCCTGCTGAAACAGTTTTACCGCAAAGTGTCGTTTTCCGAGGAGCGGCTGCGCTCCGGTTTGCTGCTGATCCTGTGGGGCCTGTTCAAGAAAGTGGTCATCGCCGACCGGCTGGCGATTTACGTCAATGAGGCGTACAATCATCCCGGCGATTACCAGGGCTGGCCACTGATACTGGCCACCTACTTTTTTGCGTTTCAAATTTATTGCGATTTTTCCGGCTATTCCGATATTGCCATCGGCAGCGCGCGCATTCTCGGCTTCGACCTGATGGAAAATTTCCGGCAGCCGTACTTTGCCAGATCCATTTCCGAATTCTGGAAACGCTGGCACATTTCGCTGTCCACCTGGTTCCGGGACTACTTGTACATCCCGCTGGGCGGCAATCGCGTCGTGAAGTGGCGATGGTATTACAACCTGATGGTGGTGTTTCTGGTCAGCGGCCTGTGGCACGGCGCCAACTGGACGTTTGTGGTCTGGGGCGCTTTGCACGGATTTTATTTGATTTTTTCCATTTGGACACAAACCTGGCGTGCGAAAATGCGTGAGTGGTTCGGGCTGTCGCGGCGGCCGCGTTTAGAGGCACTCTGGCAGACGGTGGTCACGTTTCACCTGGTACTGGTGGCGTGGGTGTTCTTTCGCGCCAACAGTCTCTCCGATGCTCTGCTGATCCTCAACAACATGAGTCAGCTCGATTTTTCACTGCAGGGCCTCATGGACATCAATATCGAGCTGGGCTGGGGCGAGCTGATGCTGGTGATGCTGTTCATCGCCGGGATGGAGCTGGTGCATGTGCTGCAAATCTCCGGCAGACTGGCATCACTGAGCCTGCGCATGCCACAGCCGCTTCGGCTGGCGGTGTTTTACGGGCTGCTGTTGAGCATTGTGTTTTTCGGAGTATTCAATCACACGGAATTTATCTATTTTCAATTTTAACGGCCGGACGCGTCGGCTGAGCCGGTTTCACGGAACAACCAATAGATATCGATGGCCAAACTGCTTACAAAGCTGTTCAATTCCGTCCTTCTGTTTGCGATTCTCTACCTGTTGACGGGCTGGCTTTTTTTTCATATCCGCGTCGGCGATCAGTCTGTGCTGGACCTGGCCACGCGCAATCCGGTGGATACCGGCGGGTTTGGCTTTACTCTGCCGCGGCTGCGGGAAGCGGAAACCTGGGGCGCGGTGGATATCCTGTTTCTGGGGTCGTCGCACACGTACCGGTCGTTCGATCCGCGCATTTTTGCGGAATACGGTTACCGGTCGTTCAATCTCGGCACCACCGGCCAGACGCCGATCAATTCATATTATATTTTGAAAAAATATTTTCCGAAACTGCAACCCAGACTGATCATTATGGATATTTACCGGGAATTGTATGATCGGGATGGGCTGGAATCGTTTTATGATCTATCCAAAAATGCGCCGTTTTCGTGGGAAATGGCGACCATGGCGCTGGCGCTGCGCACGCCGCACGCATTGAATGCCGCGCTGGACAATTTTTTTCTCACTCGAACCGGTTTTCTCGATCGCGCCCAACAGCAGCCGTTTGAGCATGAGGTGTATATCCCCGGCGGCTATGTGGAAACGCATAAGGTGTACACCAAAACGCCCAATCCGAAGCCACGGCGTGTTGAATTGCAGGAATTTCAGCTGGATTATCTGCGACGGATCATCGATTACGTGCATGAGCGCGGCAGCCGGATCGTGCTGGTGAGTCAGCCGGAGCCGCTGGAAATTTTGCGTGCGGTAATCAATTACGATGAGATCGCCGCGACGTTTGCCGCGCTGGCCGGAGAAAAAGGCATCCGGTATTTCGATTTCAATTTCAAGCTGCCGGTGCAAACCAACGTGCATTTTTCCGATGCGGATCATCTCAATCCGGCAGGCGTGCGGCTGTACAACACCGCCCTTATCGACACCCTGCAAAAGCACCATCTGCTGCCCACCTCAACCAATGGCAAGAGCAGCGAATCCTATTAACCATTCACCCTGGCAGGGCTTCAGTCCCTGCCAGGGTTATAAACACTCGCATCTTCGGCCTCCTGCCCACATAGCGCCGTTGGACATCCTTAACGCTGGCAGGGATTGGAAACCC
>WFVT01000135.1 GCA_015491485.1 Candidatus Zhuqueibacterota bacterium | reverse complement strand
CCTTCCATTGGAGGGGATTTAGGGGGGATAGAGCACGACCGGAGCAACGCGAAAAATGATTGCAGCCAAGTGAGCATCTGCCAATCAGCGTCTTTCCGCCGCAGTCACAAGCTGGAAGTTTGTGCTATTGCAGTAGCGCAAGCATCCTTACTTGCGCAGGCCGCGATATCCGTTAAAAACCAGAAAACGCAAGCTGGAAGCTTATGCTACAATACGTCCACGGCTGACAAAAAATCACCCCATACCGGATTTGGGAATGGCGGTGATTCCGGTAACTGCAGCAAAAATTCGCAAAATCTCACTGCGCGCTCTGCGCCTCGGCGAGAGATAAAAGTCCCCTGCATTTCTTACCCGGACACAGGTTTTGAGAATGGTTAGATTCCTGCAGCCGCACGGCGGAACCCGCCGTGTCGCGAAATGCGCAAATTCAGCGGGAACGATAAAAAAAGCCCGCGCTGACGGCCGGTCGTTGCGGGCTGATTGATCATCCCACGATCGGGATATCCCCACCATGCTCCCTCGGAACAATTCCCCTATCCCCCTGACCCTAATCCCGATTTATGCGGACTGCTGTAACTCTTCCTGCATAAGAACGATCTGAATTTTACGAAGCTCCAGATCGACCTCATTCCACTGCTGGAACCGCTTTTGAGCGTCGCTCTGGATGGCTTTCATCACCAGGCCGTCCCAGAGTTCGCCGTGTTTATCCTTATGATTTTTCAAGGCGTCGATCCGAGCTTTGTACAAATCTCTCGGTGTTTTGATGCTGACGGTGGTGTCGTAGGGATGCTTGCCGGTGAGCAACTCGTACGCAAGAATGCCGAACGAATAGATATCGCTGCGGACGTCACCGGGCTCCCCGGAGAGAATTTCCGGTGCGGCATAGCGCCACTGGGCCGGAAACAGGACTTCTGTGTTGGCAAGATCGGCGGTCAGTCCCGGCGAGTGGAAATCCATGAGTTTGATTTCGTTCGCTTCGGTCATCCAGATGTTGCTGGGCTTTAAATTGAGGTGGGCGATGCCTTCGCGGCTCGCCGCCATTAAAGCCCGAACCATGCTCTGCAAAATCCCCAGAATCTGCTGATCGGCATGTTCATCGGGGAGTTCGAATTCATGGATCGGCCTGCCATCCACCTTTTCGCGGATCATGTACAGCATATCCTGATGCTCCCCGATGTCGAAAATCGTGGCGATGTGCGGATTGCTGATCCGGGCGATGGCGCGGAGATGTTCGAAAAAACGGTTCTTTTGCTCGTCGTCTTTGAGTATGCTGAGTGACTGTTCCGGGGGAATGATTTTGACAACGACCGGCCGATCGAGTTGAGAATTCATGCCGTCATACGTGGCGTACGCGCCATGATTTCGCAAACATCCGCGCACCACAAACTGATTGATGCGCAATTCGGCGGCCTGTCCATTGAGCTGATCCAGCGGATTTTCCCAGATGATCCGGTAATATACCGCCTCTTTCCCGGGAAAATACCGATAGGGGCCGTTCTCGAGATATTGCCCGAAGAAAGAGCGGTGGTTCTCAATGAAATCGCTGCCGGCGTGCACAAACAGGGCACTGGCATCGGGCGCGACCAGCTTTTCTTGAATTTGGATTTGCCAGTGGTGCAGCAGTTCGGTTACGGTGCGGATAAATTGACGGTCGTCCGCAGCGGGGGCGTCTGGAATCATCAAAAGACCGTGCGCATAGCGCCGCTCCTGCGCCGGCAGGTCAGCGTTTTGAGCGGAAAGCTTTTGCAGGGCATCCAGGAGCATTTCATAGGCTGGCAGGGGATCTTCGACAAACCCCAGCAATCCATCGCGGGCGGCAAAAACCGCGCTTTTTTTGAGCTGCTGTAGCCGGTCCGCAAAAAGCTGTTGCGCCGGCGTTCCGCTTCCGGCGGATGATGCATGCGGGAAATGCACCAAAAGGAACCCTCTGAACCGGTCCGGCGAGAATTCACCGTTGGTGGCGCTGTCGCAAATCACGGCCATTTCGCCGAACAGCGATTGCAATACACTCTCCGGCGCGTTTTCCGGCAGAGGCTCCTCATTTTCTTGCAGCGCGTCGAAAATCTCATCCAGCGAAAGGTCATTCAGAATCAGTTCGTATTCTTCAAAATGGCGCCGTTTGGCAGGCTGTCCGTTGGCGGGGTCTGCGGGCATGGCGGTTTTCAGCAGAGTCAGCCACTGCACATCTTCCAGGCTGCGAGCCGGCGATAAAGTCTCCATGGCCTGCTGCAGGAGGGCGGCGTCGTCGGCGTTGTCCAGGGTCGAGCCTTCGTAAAGGGCGCGGTAGGCGCGCGTGATCGCCGTGAGCTGCAGCCTTTTTTCCGGATGTCCGTTTTCCTCCTGTGCCTTTTCCAGAACCTCCTGCGCCTCATCGAATCTGGCTTCGAGCCACAGTTTTTGCAAATACTGTTGCAATTTGCGGTCATCCGATTCGAGCAGAATCAACGCATTTTCATGCTGCTGGGCTTTTTCTGGATCGCCCTGGCTGTCGTAATAGCGGCGCAAAAACTCGCGGATGTTTTTTTCATTGGGAGGCTGATGCTCCAGCGCCGTCTCGCAAATCTGAATGCTGAATTCGGATGCAACCCCCTTTTGAACAAATAAGGTGGCGAGGCCCAGAATAAGCGCTTTGCTGTCCGGAAACAGTTCCAGCGCTTTCTGGTAGGTGGTGGTTGCCCGTTCGGAAACATCCTTCATCCCAATCAGCGCGACGGCCATGTCGCGGATGATGTCGTGATCTTCGGGATCGAGCGAGTAGAGCTGTTGCAGCTTTTCGTACGCTTCGGTGAATTGATGCCGCTCCAAATAAGCTTTGGAAAGCTGCTTTAATATTTGCCGTACCCGCTCGTTCTGCTGTGTTCCCGTCATCGTGGCCATAAAACGTTCCCGTCCCTTGGTTGGTCAGATGATCATTGCATTGAATTATAAAGCTCCGGTATGGGGGAGACCATCCGGGCTGTCTTGACAATCGAAACGGTTTTCTCCCGGCGATCCGAGACGCGGGGCTTTGGTTACGCCCCGTTGGATTGTTGTTTTTGGTCGCCGGATTGCAGCCGCTGGGTTTCCGCTTTTAGAGCCGCTTCCAGTACCAGGATGGCGTCATCGTCGGTTTTGCCTTCCTGCAAATAGTTTTGAGCCAGCAAGGCTTGAATTTCCTCTTGTTTTGGTGTCGCCAAATTCAGCCGTACGATCATTTTAAACACTTTCATCGCCTGCTCGTCTTTACGGCCCATCAGCAGATACAGATCCGCCAGCGGACGGTACAACTTAATTTTTCCCGGATTTTTCTCGAGCATCCGTTCGTAGATTTGTGCTGCTGCCAGATAATTGCCCCGCATCAAATAGTAACGTGCCCGCACTCCGGGAATGAACAGGAAGGCGCCGGCAACCGGGAAAATGATCGCCGATAGCGCCACGCCAATCCAGAGTAGGGAAGAGGAGCCGCTTTTCGGTGAGGCTGCGGCGGCGGAGGCCAGACCGGCTGTGGTCAATTGCGCCCGAACGGTCGCCACAAGATCAATCACATCGCGGTAGTCCGGGGCCCGCAGACGGATTTTTTCCAGCACCACCAGGGCTTCGTTCCAGGACTGCTGGTCCATCAGCGCAAGCGCCTCCTGATAGAGAGAGTCCAGTTCGCTGGCGATGGGCGCGTTGGAAGTGGCCGGCACAGCGGCGGCAAGACTTTTTTCGTTTTCAATCTGTTGCAGTAAACTTTGTACATCGAGATAGTTAGGATTGAGATTGGCCACCTTCTTCAGGGCTTCTTCGGCCCGCGCCCAATCGCGGTTTTGCATGGCGGCAATGCCATTCGCATAATACTGTTTAATCAGATTTTCGATGTTTTCGTTTTCCAGCCCTTTCTGTGCCTGGGCTAACCGCTTGCGGGCGTCTTTGAAAGTGGGATCGGTTTTGATGATTTTTTCAAAGGAATAGATCGCCGCCGCCCAATTGCGAAATCTCAGCGCATTCAATCCGGCCTGATATTCGCGTTCCAACTCTTCGCGCTGACGTTTTTTTTCGTAGGCCTCCTGCACCCGTTGCAAACGCGCTTTGATCTCATCGGAAGGTTTGCGCTGGGCCAAATCTTCATAAATGGCCAGCGCCAGTTCCAGCCGGCCCTCTTTCTCATATTTTTCCGCCCGCTGCAACGTCACCTGTATCGTCTGTTTTTCCGATTCAACGGCCAGAATCGAATCCAGTTCGGTGAGTCGGCGGGTCACATTGCGGAAATCCTGGTTCTGGTCAAATATCTGCTGATATAAATTGCGGGCCAGTTTGTACTGCCCCGATTTTTGCGCTGCTTCCGCCTGACGGTACAGTTGCTCCAGTTTCAACATTTCTTCCGCCTGATTGATCAGTTGCGTGAACTGCATTTGAAATTCGGGCGGAGAGCCGAGGTATTTTCGCAGTTCCGTCAGGGCATCTTCGTAGCGTCCCTGTTCATACAGAATGCGGCCCAGCAGGTAGAGAATCTGGGCGCGGGCGACCGGCTCCCGGGCAAGGGCAAAAGCGCCCCGGAGCGCATCTTCTGCATCCGTCAGTTTTCCCAGCTTCTGGCTGACAAAGGCCAATTCAAACAGCAATTTAATTTGCAACTGTTCGGTGGTCCGGTCGGATTCCGTGGAATACGCCTTCATAAAATACGTATAGGCGTTGTTGTAATCGCGGAGCCGCTTGTAGGTCAGGCCAAGATTATAGAGCGCCTCGATGAATTTCGGCTCCAATTCGATCGCCTTCAGATAGTAGGCGATTTTCTGGTACGGATCCTTTTCTTTAAGCGCCATGTTGTAGTAGCGAGCCGCTTCTTTATTTTTGATTTGCTCGCCCGCCGAGGGCGCTGTGAGCAGCGTGAAGCAAAGGCTAAGCCCCAAAAGGATGCGAACGATTCTGGCCATGGTTGTGATCTCCTTCCAATTTGGCCCGTGAATTGAACCGATTGTTCATGGGTGATACAAATATTTATATGGTTTTTCGGAAAACAAGCCGTTGCAGCCGATGATCCGTAGCGTGCCCACCGTCCGGCTCCTTTCAACATCCCTTTGACCGGTTTCCGAAGCCGGAATGGATGCGCTTGAAAATGTGGCGAATCCGTCGTGTCGCCGCGAGCTAAGATTCCGGGCAATGGCTCGTGTATTAAAACTCGATGGCGATGGTCTTGCCGCCGATGATCCGAACATTGCGTTTTAAGCGGAGAAGATTTCCATCCTGATCGCGGATGGCAATGGAATACTGACCCGGCCATAAATAAAATCCGCGCTCCCGGTACGCATCCAGCAACCCCAGCGGCCATTCGTTAATAAAAATTTTTGCCTGACGAAAACGGCTGTCCTCGAAATCCCCCACCAGGTACACTTTCCCGCGTCGTCCGGCGGGCTGCGCC
This sequence comes from Candidatus Zhuqueibacterota bacterium, assembly GCA_015491485.1. Classification (GTDB taxonomy): domain Bacteria; phylum Zhuqueibacterota; class Zhuqueibacteria; order Zhuqueibacterales; family Geothermadaptataceae; genus Hydrothermovivens. Next base: position 12,016 of record WFVT01000135.1, on the reverse strand, counting down.
TTTGACTGATTGGAAGAGCGGCGCTCTTGTACCGACGACGTCTCGGCTCCAGCGTCGGTCAGCAGGGGATCGTCGGGCTGCGGCCACTTCTCGCGCGGAATCAGTTTGATGGCATCGCGCTGATACACCACTTTGCGGGTCGAGTCCGCCAGGGCCCAGGTATAGGATCCGGCAACCAGCGGTTGCCGGCGCACGTTTTTGACGATGTCGAGAATGCGAATGCCGTTCAAATAACGAAGCGCCTCAATATCGGTGGAATCCACCGCCTGAATCAGCACCAGCCAGCCGGCCTGCCCGGCTTTTGGGGCGCCCATTTCCGACATCATGAGGTCGTCGAACCATTCATCGGAAAGCAAGGAGACCGTATCCTGCGCGGTGCTGCTCGAGGCCCGCGAGGGCTTCTGGCGCAGAAAAAATGATCCGGCCAGCACGGCCACGGCGATCAACGCCGCGGCGATCAATGCCGGTTTGCGGAAACGTCCGGCTCCATTCCGGCTGCCGAATTGGGACTTGATGGTGCGGTCCAAAAAATGATCGATTTTGGGCGTTTCTTCGGGAACGGTCAACTGCAAAGACCGTGCGTTTTTCGCCGGTTTCGGAGCCGAATCGATAGCGATCAGGCCGGCGGTGATATTATCCGAGCCGTCCAGCAGCCGGGCGTTGAGCACAATCTTTTCCGCCGCTTTTTGCAACGAACCGTGATCCGCCGATAAAACGCTCTGAATCAGCTCATCGGCGAGGGCATTGTGCAAGCCGTCCGTACACAGTAGATACAGGTCGCCCGTTTCCACCGGCTCAATACGGAGATCGATCTTGACGGCCGGTGCGATCCCCAGCGCCCGGGTGAGCACATTTTTTTGGCGAAACGACTCTGCCTCGGTTTCGCTGATTTCTTGGTCTTCCAATAGCTCGTTGAGCCAGGTGTGATCGCGGGTGAGAAGCTGCAATTTGCTCTGGCGCAGGCGGTACAGGCGGCTGTCGCCGGTATGAACGATGTGCAGCCAGCCGTGACGGAACATCCCGGCCACCAGGGTGGTGCCCATGCCCTTTAATTCCGGGTGGCTGCGGGCATGATTGAACAGGCGCCGGTTGGCCAGCCGAACCCCGGCGAGCAACTGCAATGCTGCCGGCGGCAGGTCGTCGGTGATATCCTCCGTCATTTTGTGGATGTCAAAAAATTTTTCTTGCAGCACCATTTCTTTCAGCGTTTCTCCGGCAAGGCGGCTGGCGAACTGACCGGCATTGTGTCCGCCCATGCCGTCGCAGATCACAAAAAACTGATGCTTTTCCGAATAGAAGAAAAAATCTTCGTTATGCTGGCGCACCTTACCGGTATCCGTCGCTGCGGCCATGCGCATTCGCAGTTGCGCCGGTGATGTTGTCCGATCGGCAATGGATTCCATGGATGGATTTTCCTGAATCGATGGTATAAGCCGCTACCGAATTGATTAACCTTCAAATTGATGGTGATGGAATTCAGGCGGTATTGGCACCCAAGCCCGCCGTTCGATTCAAAACCGGTTCACATCAACAGCCCCATCCGCGGGATCAAGTAACGGTGGAGCTTTTCGTAACCATTGAATTTATGTCTGCCATTGACGGTATTGCCGTATGTGAACCAAAACGGCGATTACCGCGCCCACTATGAGAATCAAGCCGGAGACCAGCCGCGCCAGTGCGCCGTTTGGCGAAGGCAGGTGAAAGCCGGCCCATTGGGTATGCCGGGCGTTGCCAAACGGCTGCCCCCAGACCACCGATGAAGCAGGCACCCGGCTGTTGGTTTTGTACTGAAAAACCCGGTTTTTGCGTGCCAGTAAAAGAATATCCAGATAGGTATCATTTCCGAAGTCGGCCGTCAAAGGCGCGGAGGTGATGTCGGACAGAGGCTGTCCGGTATCCCATAACGGTCGTCCTGTGGCGCCGTCCAGGACTCTCAGCCGATGGCTTTCATCGAGTGCGATGACGTCCGCGGCGCGATCTTTATTCATATCCGCTATCGCCATGAATTTGACCGCTGCGCTGTTGGTTTGCGGCGCAAAAGACCAGAGAATATCCGGACGGGACGATTCAGACGGCCCGGAAACCGCGCGCAGAGTGCCGTCCACACTGGCGATGATGACATCCGGCGTCCCATCCCGGTTGACGTCGCCGAATGCAAAAGGAAACGGAAAATCAAGATTGAGAATCACGTCATCCAACAGCATCAAACTCCAAAGCTGTTGGCGATTGGCGCCGTCGATGGCAAGCACGTGTCCCTGAACCGTACTGCATACGATGTCCGAAACGCCGTCGCCGTTCAAATCGCGCGTTCCGATCGGAAACCGAATGTGGCTGTCGGTGAGCATGGAGCCGAAGGCTTTGCTCAGTTCCTGATTGATATCGATCGTGCCTGCGACTTTGCGAGTGCGGCCGTCCAGTATCAGAATCAGCCCCCGGTCGGTCACTGCGATCAATTCCGCCGCCTGATCGCCGTTGAAGTCGGCGGCCGAAAGCGGCGCCGTCAGACCAAATCCGGGATTGGTTTCCTGCCACTCAAACTCCAGGAGCCGGTTGTAGCCGATACGGATGGTTCCGGCGACTTCGGCGACGGCCACATCATTCCAACCATCGCCGTCAAAATCCGCAGCAACCGGTCCGCCGCTGAAGGGCAGTTTGAAGTACGGACTGGCAAAAATTTCCGCGCCGGTTTTGCCATCCGCGGCGATGAGCCGGCCGTTTTTGGAAATAAAAATCACATCCGGAAGGCCGTTGTCGTTCAACTCCGCAAACAGCAGGGTATAATCGGGATGAGCCACAAATTCGTTGAGCTTCCAGGCAAGGCGCTTTTGCCTGCCGTCGATGAGGCGCGGCACCATATCGTCGCTTATGGCGGCAAGATCGACATAACCGTCGCCGGTAAAATCGGCCACGGCCGCCAGGGGGCGCTGCGATGCCGCCCGCTGGTCAACCACGGTTTCCCGATTGAATTTTCCCGCCGCCGCACGCCATTTGAGCAATTGCATGGAAAACGGCTCGGGGCGCTGCGTCAGCAGGCGGTAATCGGAAAAGCCCCCGATTGAAAGGATCAGTCCGACAACCACCGCGATACCGGCGGCCGCAAACAACATCTTCTGGCGGTAGCGCAGCCACCAAACCCCGGCTTTTTTCGGGGGAGAAAAATCCCAGTTGCCTTCCGCCACAAATCGGAAAATCGTGCTTTGTTGATCGCTGACGATTTCGATTTCATCGCCCGGCTGCAACGGAATTTCCTGATCTTCGGGCACCTCCTGCTGATTCACGTACGTCCGGGTTTTGCTGCGGCGATCCAGTACATGAAACATTTGGTCGTGATAGCTGATGGTGGCATGCCGCCGTGAAATGCTCGGATCGATTTCGCCGCGCTTGTTGTGCCGGATGACGATGTCGTTCAACTTGCTGTCACGCCCGATGCGCGTTTCGCCGTATTTGAGCTGAAACCGTTTGCCGCGATAGGGACCGTAAATGGCCAACAAATAATAAGGCGCTATTTCGGTTTGCGCCCGGGCTTCTTGCTGCCGCTGTTGGGCAATCGACGTTTCGAGAGCTTCAAGCTCGCTCTCCAGCGCGTCCACCTCGCTGGCGGCTTTCGCGTGCGCAAACGGCTGTTTCGCGGTAGCTGCTCCGGCGGGTTCCATCGTCGGATTGGACAGGAAATCCGCAGCCGGTTCGGCTTGCACACTGCTTGTCTCCAGCGGATTTTCGAACACGATGGTATGTTCGCCCACTGAGATTTGATCGCCGCTGTGTAATTCCGCCTGTTCGGTCACTTTCTCGCCGTTGAGAAACGTGCCGAACGCACTGCGGAGGTCGCGGATGTAAAATTGTGTCCCGTGGCGTTCCAGTTGGGCGTGCCGGTTGGAAACCTGTTTATCGTCAATAACGAGATCGTTGTCATCGTCCGATCCGATGGTGTAGGTGGCTTTGGTGTTTTTCAGCGGCAATTCCAGGATCACCTCGGCCTTGCGCTTTAAAATCAATTTTGGCATGGTTGCATCTCCCTTGCAATCACCGAATAGTCCCTTATTGTTGTTGAACCGTTTCCATCTGAAACGTGTAGCGGTTCAGCGCATCGCTGCGGAAATTCAAAATTTTGGATTTCGGGCGGTATCCGGGCTTCTCCACTCGAATTTGATAACGCCCTGCTTTGATTTCGCTGATCACGCTGCCGTTTTCATCACTGATGCCCAGTTGCTGCTCTTCGCCCGCTGAACGCAAATTCCGGTAGAATACGGCGGCGCCCGATACCGGTTCGCGGGTACGCTGGTCCAGGATGATCAGCGCGATGCGGGCGGGAAGCCGCTGCATTCTGGCAACTACCATGCGCTGTCCCGGCGCAATCTGGAGATAATGGTCCTGGAATCCGGGTTTTTTCAACACCGCAGTGTAGCGGTAGGGCAGCAGCCGGATTGACGCCGGTGTGGTTTGATCCAGTTGGATGCGTTGTCGGCGCGTGCGCAATTCCACGATACTCGCTCCGATGTCGCTGTCATCCGCTGCCCCTTCTTCTTTGGCAAAGATACGCACCCGCCGCAATAGGAGGTGGGTGATACTGGCCGGGGTATTCTCATTGACGTCGATGCTGAACTGGCGCGGCAGATAGCCGTTTTTGCGGAGCGTGATCAAATGCTGCCCCACCGTCAATAACAGGGTGCCGTTGACCCCGGTAATGCCGACCGGACGATCCGCATCATCCAGATAAATTTCCGCCCGGTCTGGAATGGATTTAATTTCCACCGGCTTCCGAAAAACGCCTTCGATGGCAAAGTGATCTTTCACCCGGTCTAACCTTTGAAATTTCCAGAAGCGGCGGTCGTTGATGGTTTCCTGGCCGCGCAGGCCGTCGATTTCCAGCCCGGTAATGTCCGGCAGTCCCGCATACGTCATTTTGATGCGGATGGGCTCATCGGATACTTCCCAGAAAACCGTGGTAGGCGTGGTTTCGGCAAGTTTAACGTCATTGATGTAAATGTTCGCCCCTGATGGATAGGATGATAGTTCCAGTTGGGTACGGAAACGGAAAACATACGGTTGACTGGGATGGCGTTTTTTCTCTCCCGCAACCTGCAACTCGCCTTTGCGGGGGACGTGAATCGATTTGATAATGGGCTCAAAACGCGACATGGTCAGCATCAATTTATGCACCCCGGGCGAAATTTCCTCGATGCTCAGGGGAGTGGTTTTTTGCAAAGGTTTGTCATCGAGATACACCTGCGCCCCCGGCGGGATGGAGACGATTTTGATGGCCGGCGGGAACAGAAAATCATAAATCGATGTTCCCAGCGCTGTAAAATGCGCGAACGTATCCACCACGGTGAACAGCACAAACGAGGCGACCAGAGAAATCAGTCCGATTTTAATAGACTTTTGATGCGAGCGTGCGGACAACCGGACGACGTCGATGATGGTCTTGAGTTCTTCTTCGTCGTCATCCATGTCTTCCACAATACTGTAAAATTTGGAGGGCGTTTCCGATACCGGAGTGTGTTGTGATTCCAGAATTTTGACTTCCGGTTCGGCAGAGGGCTTTGAGCGTTTGTCTTTCCTGTCCTTCGGTTGCGTATCCGGTTCTGCCTTCGGAGGCGTATCCGGAGCCTCGGCCGCGGTTTGATCGGATGCCCCGGTCCATTCCGGTTCAGCCGGCGGCGATTCGGCGGTTTCGGCTTCGGTGGAATCATTGGCGTCCGCCGAAGGTTGCCGGAAATCCGCCGGACCCTGCGCTTCCGTGACCGCTTCGGTGGATACCGGATCATCGGACGAGGCGTGATCCACAGGATGCGTTTTTTCGAATTCTTCAACCGTCAGCTCAGAAATGTCCATCAAATCGGCCATAACATCGGCCTGCTTGCCGTTGGCCGGATCCGAGGGGGGCGCTTCGGGCACCGACTCATTACCGGCCGAGGCTTCGGCTGCGGCATCCGGTGCTGACTCGGCAGAGGCGGTGTCTTGCGGTTCCTCCGGCAGGACGATTTTCTCGGTGGCTTCGGTCGCTTCGGTGACTTCCGGAGCCTCCGATTCCAGATTCTCTTGAACGCTTTGAATATATTCCGAAAGTTCTGTATTAAAATCGGCTGCCGGTGCGGTGAGGATCAGAAAGTGCATCAGCTCCATGTACATTTGATTGGCGTTGGGATAACGATCCTCCGGCTTGACCGTCAGCGCCTTGCGGATGATGTTTTGCAGGTTATCGGGAATCTGCAAGGCTTGCAATTTGGACAGATCCCATTTGCCGTTGCGCAGAATATCCACCACCGTCTGCGGATCATCGGCGCGGATGAGGCGTTCGCCGGTCAACAGCTCGTACAGCACCAAGCCTAAAGCAAAGATATCGGCGCGGCGGTCGAGCTGGTGACTGCCGTTCAGCTGCTCCGGAGCGATGTAATTTAGCTTGCCCTGAATCCAGACCTGGCCTTTCTGCTGGGACTGTTTGCGGCGAAAATTCGCGATACCGAAATCAATGATTTTGACTTCGCCGTTACGCGTGACCATAATATTGGCGGGGGAGATATCCTGATGCACCAGATTGAGCGGCTCCTGAGTTTGCGGATCTTTGCGATTGTGAGCATAATCCAACCCGGCGCAGACCTCCGCCACGATGTACACCCCGAGATGCTGCGGCAGTGGCTTCCCGGCCCGTTTCCCGGCCCGAATCAGCCGGTTGAGATCGGGCCCGTCGATGAATTCCATGATGATATAAAATTGGCCGTCCTCATCCCGGCGGATATCAAATATCTGAACGATGTTGTGGTGATTAAGGCGGGCGACGCTCAGCGCCTCATCCCGAAACATGTCGATGTATTTTGCCTCTCCGAGCAATCGGGGGTCCACGGCCTTGATCGCCACCTTGCGTTCCGTCGCCAGGTCCAGGCCTTCATAAATGACGCCGAACCCCCCGCGCTTGATTTCGCGCAAAATTTCATACTTTTCATCGATGACTTTTGAAATCAGCATTGTACATCGCTCCTGATTAGTCCCTTAATCGAACGTCGCCTGTAAATAAATAAGGAGGGAAACAACAGCCAAACATGGGGATTGTCTCCGGGAACAGCCCGGCCCGGAGCAATCCGGTTCAGGCCGAATGTGCACGTGGAACCGAACCCGCAGGCAGGCCCACTGGAGGGCGCAAAAGGTCCTCCATCCGTCGGCGAAACATCCTGGCCTGAAAGTCTGATAGTGGTGGTATTACTGCAACATTATTACATACGAAAAACATTTGATGCAGAAAAATTCGTTGGCATCGGATCGTGGGGCTTTCTTAAAAAATTTTTATTGACGATAATCATTTTTTAATCCGGCTGAATGGAGGGGGCGCGGCAGGAAAAGTAGGATTTCCTGAAGATCCGAATTTTTCGGATGGTCCCCTGACCGGGGCGAATGCAAAAGCCTGCTAACGATTCCCAATTTCGCGGAAATGATTCTGCATGCTGCGTTCTGGGCTCCTCCAGACCGGGTTGGAAGGGGCCCAAAAGATAGAGGTGGATTGGGCAGGAGATACAAAAAAGGCACGAGGGTTCACGCAGAGCCGCCGTGCCTTTTGCATCCTAATCGAGAATAGGACATCAATTGCTTTTGGATTCACTGGTGGTGCTTTTTTCCGAAGCCTTGGAACCGGATGTATCTTTCCCGTTATTGCCGCCGTTATTACGAACGTAATCGGTAATATAAAATCCCGATCCCTGAAAATGCAAACCGACCTGTCCGGAAAACTGTTTTTCCAGTTCGCCTTCGCAATGCGGACAGGTTTTTAGAGGCGGATCGGAGAATTTCTGCAAGGCTTCGTGAATTTCACCACACTTTTTGCATTTGTACACATAGATGGGCATGCCACATCTCCTTTGGTTACGTCCATTCTCCGAATCCGGATTCGATTTCGGCTTTGGACTATTTGATTTCCACGTCAATCTGCTTGGGACGGGCCTCTTCGGCTTTCGGCAGAGTGACCGTTAACACGCCGCGCTGAAAGTTCGCGCTGATATTTTTGACCTCGATCTGTTCCGGCAACTTGAACGTCCGTTCGAATTCGCCGAAAGGAATTTCCTGCCGGTGCAAAACCAAACCGTCTTGATGCCGGTTGGCTTTCTGCCCTTTGATCGTTAGCACGCCGTTTTCATAGTGCACTTTCACGTCGTTTTTATCGAGGCCGGGCAGTTCGATAATAAGATAAAAATTTTGATCGTCTTCTGCAATATCCACAGGCGGCGTCCATGCGGTTTTTCGGAACGAGGCTTCCTGCGCATTTTGCCGCGCGACCCGGCTTGCCAACCGATTCATGCCTTCAACCAGATTCAGAAGCTCAGATTCCGGATACAGAATGCGTGCGTACATGGTGTTCTCCTTTCGTTCTATGATTTTGGATGCGATTTTTGACGATTTTGTCCAGAATACTTGCAAGCCGCGTGCCATTTAAGGATAAATATAGGTTAAGTGACTAAAAAACAATACAAAATGGCTGGTTTCCCTCAGTAGGGGCTTAACCCATATTCTAAAAAGGCCTGTCAATTTGTTCCAATCGTTTGCGTCCCGTCGTCAGGTTGTATGGCAAATCGGCAGGCATCCGCCATACAATAGTCCATCCACCCCAAATAGCCGCTTTGGATGGGATTGGCATGAACCGCGCAGCGGCAGCTTCGGAAAAAAACAATGCCTTTCGATTGCGCGTCGCCATTTCGATATAGCGCCTATCTCATGGAAATGGTAACCGCATGTGAACGTACAAACGCGTAGCATTCGAGCAAAGAACCGATATCAGCTTTGCTCGCCTCGCCCTGACCGCTCCGTCTCCATAGCCTTTCCTGCCTCAGCAAAAAGCAATGAACCTTTCTGCTAATCCCGGCAATAGCCTGAAAATGGGAGGACCATTCGGCGTCTTTGCGGAAATCCGTTTGCAATCCGCCGGCATTCTTGTTACTTTATGACATTTCCCGCAGGCAAACATCGTAAAAACAGACGTCAATATGAGTGAAAAGAATCCATCTGATGCCCCCACTTTAACGCATGTGGATGCCGCCGGAAAAGCCCGTATGGTGGATGTGGGCGACAAACCGGTTAGCCGGCGAGTGGCCGTTGCTGCCGGCTTTATTCGGCTTTCGTCTGAAACGCTCAAGCTGCTGCGCGAAAACCGTCTGCAAAAAGGCGATGCGCTTCAAGTGGCGCGGATCGCGGGAATTATGGCCGCTAAACGCACCCACGAACTGATCCCCCTGTGTCATCCGCTCCCCATCACCAACGTCGAGGTGAATATTCATCTCACGGAAGAAGGGGCGGACATCCGTGCTACGGTAAAATGCGACGGTAAAACCGGGGTGGAAATGGAAGCGTTGACCGCCTGCTCCGTCGCAGCGCTTACCCTGTACGATATGTGTAAATCGGTGGACCGATCCATGGTTATTGATAACATCCGTTTGTTGCGTAAAGAAGGCGGGCGCAGCGGTGTGTATATTCGTCCGGAAGAGAAGGGGGAGGCCGAGTAGCCGGTGGAAGTGGCCGCTGGTCCTTTTCCCGGACAGGATTCCCTGCCGTGGCGAAGCGGTTTCAAGGGAGGCGGTTTCCCGTGGCGACGCACTGAACGTATTGCCACTTTATTGAATTTTATCCATTGAGCCGGCGCATGCTGGGGCATTGGTCGAATCAACCAATTTGGGCGGGGGCATCGCGCCGTCAGGGGCGATGGTTCTCCGCAACGAATTCAAGCATGAGAGAAAAACCAGATACAGAACGGGGAGAAGCATGCCGAAGATTGCAGTCATACCAGGCGATGGCGTCGGCATTGAGGTGATTGCCGAAGCCGTGAAAGTGCTGAACGAGGTTAACCGGCTGGACCAATTGGGATTGGAGCTGGTGCACTTTGATTTCGGTGCCGAGCGCTATCTGAAAACCGGTGAGGCGATGCCGCCCGGGCAGATCGACGAATTCCGAAACCACTACGATGCGATCCTGTTGGGGGCGCTGGGAGATCCGCGCATCCCGGATATGGCTCACGGCCGCGCCATCCTGCTTGCCTGCCGGTTCGAGCTTGATCTATACATTAACCTCCGGCCGGTGAAATTGATCCACGAAAAGCTGTGCCCGATCAAAAACAAGGGCCCCGAGCAGGTGAATTTTGTGGTGTTCCGGGAGAATACCGAAGGTCCCTATGTCGGTGCGGGCGGATTTTTGAAAAAGAACACCCCTGATGAAGTGGCCGTACAGCAGAGTATTCACACGCGAAAGGGCGTGGAGCGCATTATCCGCTCGGCGTTTGAATATGCCCGCGACCACGGGCTGCCGAAGGTAACCATGGCGGATAAATCCAACGTGCTGCGCTATGGACATGACCTGTGGCAGCGAACTTTCCACGAGGTGGGTGAGGCGTTCCCGGAGATTGAAAAAGAGCACTATTACGTGGATGCGCTGGTGATGGAGATGGTGCGGCAGCCGGAGCGTTTTCACGTCATTGTGACTGAAAATATGCTCGGGGATATCATCACCGACCTCGGAGCGATGCTGCAGGGCGGTATGGGCATGGCGGCCAGCGGCAATATTCATCCCGGACAGGTATCGCTTTTCGAGCCGGTGCACGGCTCGGCGCCTCCCATTGCCGGTAAAAATATCGCCAATCCCATCGCCGCCATTCTGTCTGCAGCGATGATGTTGGAACACCTGGGGCATGCGGGTTCGGCGGAACGAATCGAGCGGGCGGTGGTAAAGGCGGTTATGGAAAATGTGGTGACAGAAGATCTGGGCGGCCGTTATGGTACCCGGGAAGTGGGAGATTTTGTGGCATCGCATTTGACGTAAAACCAATCTGGATTCTTGCGCCCTGTTAAAAGGAGATAGCATGGCTCAAAAAATTCGGCCGGGCTGGTGGCCCGGTATATGGGAAGGCCCAATCCGGCCTTTTGTGGGCAGGGTTCCGGATACAGACACGGTGATTACCGGCGGCGGGGGCGGTGGTGCATCGCGGCGGTCTTTTTTTGCCAGTAAACAGGTCATCGGCATGGTCATTTTCGTGATCAGCGAATTCATGCTGTTCATGAGCTTGATCAGCGCCTTTCTATTTGCCCGTCTGGGGCATGATGTCTGGCCGCCTCCCGGGCAGCCGCGCCTGCCCATGGCTTTCGCGCTGTTCAACATGGCGTTGCTGTTCGCATCGAGTCTGACGTTTCACCATGCGGTTCGGCGTATCCGTACCGGCGATTATCGTGGACTGTTGTTCGGCCTGCGTTGGACTCTGGGGTTGGGGACGGCATTTCTGTTGTTGCAAGGCTTTCAGTGGTGGCGGCTCATCGCTTTTGGACTGCGCATGACGCAGAATCTGTTCGGCGCGACATTTTATGTGGTGATTGGGATGCATGCCTTGCACATGCTGATTGCCATGGCGGCGGTGTGGCTGCTGCTACGTCAGGCCAGGCAGCGGCGTTTTTCATCGCGGAATCATGCCCCGGTGGTGGCATGGCGAATTTTCTGGGATTTTATCGTCTTTATGTGGCCGGTGATTTTTCTGGTGGTGTATGTGGTGTGATAGGGCAGGGAAGCGGCAAAGCAAAAGCTTCCGAACGGGGAGTGTTGTTGCGCTGGGCCCAAAGGAGAAATGTCACCATTGCTGAGTGGGTGGGCAACCGGTTTTTCAGCGATTCGGTTGCGTTTTAATTAGCGGAACGGTGCTGCAAGATTAGCTGAGCATGCCGGAGGTATGGCTTGTGAACGGCTATTGGCCTGTTGCATGCGGGGCTGTTTGCGCTGCTTGTCATCGGCCCAGCACCGGCCTTCGGCCGCGTCGCAAGCAAGGATGCTTGCGCTACAGAGAAAAATCGTCGCATGCGGGGCTGTTTGTGCTGCTTGTCATCGGCCCAGAACCGGCCTTCGGCCGCAATCGCAAGCAAGGATGCTTGCGCTACAGAGAAAAACCGTCGCCTGCAGGGATGTTTGCGCTACAAAAAAGGCGACCGCCTTCGGAAGAAGGTCGGTCGCCTGTGCGCCGCTGTGCTGAGTCGAGTTTTTATTTCTTCACTTTATTGATCTG
>WFVT01000134.1 GCA_015491485.1 Candidatus Zhuqueibacterota bacterium | reverse complement strand
TTGTATGCTCGATTGGGTGCGTGTGCTGTTTAAATTAAACGCCGACTCTCAGGCGAGGTTCATGATCGCAGGAGCATCGAATATAAAAGTTAGCCAAACAGCGGTTTTATTTCAATGAAAAAATTGGCGGAATATCCCCGTATGAACGGCGATCCCGGAGGACGTGCCCGGGAGTCCATGGCCGATTGTTGCCGGGATGTCCTGATGGAGCATTCAGGGGATAATGACGCCTAAGGGCCTGTGTATGTACCGTCCCTGACTGATGGTCACCGGATCGCCCGGGACGGGACAGGTTCCTTCTGCGACATCCCTGAGAAGGCGGGGATTTGAAGTAGGAGTAACGGATTGTGTCTTATGAAATCTGGTTAGTCAGGGGGGAGGTTTTCCGGCGTTCTTTGTGGACTACTGCCCCTGTAGAGATGTGTGGGCCCCTGCTGCCGGGCTTTTTCAGCGTTCTTGAATTGCAATTGCTTTTCGCAGCCCGGGATTCCATGTCCAGACCGTGCCGGACTATTTTTTCGGGGTCGCGGTAAAAGGGAAATAAGCTGAATAAAACGCCTGATGAAAACATGGCGGTTGCCTCATCTCATCCGGCAGCCCGAAGGGGGCCATGCGGTCCTCCCTTGAAAGTGCCGGACGGTTGCGATCCGTTTGGTATCGCCTATTAAAGAAGATCCCCGCTCCGATAAAAATGCGCCTTCCAAATGATGCGATGTGTTTCAGCGATTTTCCGTACTTTTGCGAAGCTCGCGCGAAAAACGATGAAACTCGTCAGGCGTCAGCTTTTTCAAAAACACCATTCCGCGAGTGGCGCGAATTAAAGCGCTTTGATGATGATTGAAATACTCGCTGCCGAGGCAAATTTTCAATTTTTCATACTGTTCGACCTGAATGCGCTGCGCCAGTTCAGAAAACGGCCCGTCATATTCATAACTTGGAAAAGAAGCGTCCTTTTGCGACAGGAATGAGTTTTTGAATGAATTGTCCTGCAGGGCAAACATGTTCAACGACACCGGCACAAAAATATCGGCTTCTGAGGGGTGAAAACGATACCACACGTTGCGGTAGCCGATAACCGTGATGTCGGGAGTGGGGTGGGTTTCCTGACGATACAGCTTCAGGGCTTCATTGATCGCCTGCAGCACTTTGTAATGCGTATCCGGTCCGCTGGCTTCGGGATCGAGCGCCACGGTCACGATATCCGGCCGCACTCGACGGAACAATTCCAGCACCGGCTGAACGTCGCGCTCCATCGTGGGTTCTTCATTGAAAATATCACCTTTGTAAAACCCGAGCCGGAGGTGATCGATGGAATCCGAGTGCCAACCGAAATAGCCCCAGAGGCAATCGCCTTCCCATTCACGGCACATGCCTTTGAGCTGCTGTTTGTCGGGCGCGTCTTTCTGGCCGGGATACTGATTTTGAAAATAGGTGATTAATTCCCGGATTTTCTTTTCGAGTGCGGTTCGGTTGTTGATCTGATACAGTTGCATGATATTGCGAGCCAGCCGCCGCGAATATCCTTCGATTTTCTTTTCTTCAGAATATGAGGCAACGCCATCCAGATAAATCCACACATCGACGTCTTTTTCAAATTCCAGATCCGGAGCTTTCTCCAGGGTATCCAAAAATTCGATAAAAGCGCCGTTATGTTTTCCGTTCATCATGCCAAGTAAGTTTTCCAGACGGCGGATCATAAATGAATTGGTGACGGCGGTAAATCCACTGGTGAGCGTCACAAAAAAATGTTGATTGGAATGCTCCCGGATGTGGCGAACCACATAGGGTAGATAGCCGAGCATGATATCATCGTGGTGGGGTTCGGTGTGCAAAAACCGGCGTCCGGTTTCCAGTTCGATGCCTGCATCGATTTTCCGCCGCAACCGGGCTTCTGTGTTCGCGGTCGTTTCACTCACCGGCAGCCCGACCTCCAGCAACAGCCGGCCAAACCGATCCTGTTCAAAATCGCTCTGCTGTAAATCCCGGATTCTTTTCCGGAAGGCGAGGGACATATCCACAAGAATTTTTTCAATTTGCTCTTCGGTGAAGTCCGGCTGGTTGGCAAGCAGTTGTGCCTGTCGTTCTCGCAATAATTTAGCGGCGCCGCGGGTTAAAAAGAAACGCGCATGGGGCAGTTTCTGCAGCACGGTCGCGGGATAGCGGATATTCATGGGCTGCCGTACGGATTGGGCAACGATTTCGGCTTTCGCCTCGCCTGCTGCGATGATGACCGCCACACAGTCCGGATTGTATGTAATGGTTGATAGCCCGATTGTGATCACGAGCCGGTTTCGGGATATTTCAATCCCGCCGAGATCACCAGCCGCGGCCGCCTGCGTTTCGTAATTGGTCTGCGTGAGACGGGTGGTCGAGAAGAAATCACTGCCGCTGATGTTAAAGCCGATATGGCCGTCCGGTCCGATGCCGCCCAGAAAAAATCCGATCCCGCCCAGTGCACGGATGCGTTCTTCGTATTCAATGCACCAGGTGTCGATTCTTTCGAGCACCTCCTTTTGGATCTGCTCCAAACGCGTTACCGGTTTCCGATACCGTAAAGACAAATCCACGTGTCCGTCCGGCCAGACTTGCTCCAGCGATTTGCCCGGCGGCAATCCGATTTCATGGCAATTGATCAGCAGGGCCCTGGCAGGATCGAATTGAAACCCCTGAATATAAAATTTTTGCACATAGTTATAGAAACTATTGTGCTGCGCCGGATCGATCGGATAAAACTCATCGATTTGCACAAAATGCAGACTTTGCAGATCCGGCTTGATTGCGGGATCAATGCCATACGACTCCAGTTCTTGCTGGATAGATTTTTGGTCCCATCCCCGCAAAAAACGTTGCACTTCCTTAATAAAATATTCCGGTGTTTTACCCGTGGGGAGAGACACCACCCCACCGGGATTGGCTTGCACCCATTCCAAAAAGCGCAACGCAGTGAGCGTTCCCAATGCCGGAAAATGATCCACGACAATGACGCCGATTTTTTCATCCGGCTCGTATTTCAAGCGCTGCCCGGAGCGCTCAAGAGCAAGCTGTTCCACTCGCGATGTCATATTCACTAACCGCTCCTCATGGGGTTCATTACCAAAATTTTGTTTTGCATACCGACCGGCAGACTCAGGCTCAATGGCGGAGCCGCCGCCTGGCCAGGGCGCTGGCCCCCAAAACCGCCCCACGGTTCCTGGAAATCTGCGTCAACCGCAAAGAGATTCGACCTTTGTAAAGATATAATAATGAAGATTCAAATGCCTGTTGCGTCGGCTTTAACAAAAAATCACCCGCCTCGGCCAATCCTCCGAACAGAAAAATCGCTTCTGGATCAAACATGGCGGCCAGATTGGCCAGCGCCTGTCCGAGAAGCTGGCCGGTTTCCTGAAAGGCGGCGATGGCCAGTGAATCGCCCGTGCTGGCATACTCAAAAATCAATTTCGAATCGATGGTTTCCGGCGAGTGCTGACGCAAACCGGTTTTTCGCAAATCTCTGGCCATCATCTCCAGCACCGTACGGCGAAGTCCATTTGCCGAAACATAGGTTTCCAGGCAGCCGCGGCGGCCGCAGCGGCACTGGCGGCCTTCCGGTTTCACAATAACATGTCCGAACTCACCGGCAAATCCATTTTGTCCCGCATAAACCCGGCCGTTAACCACCACCCCGCCTCCGATGCCCGTGCCCAGGGTCACGATGAGAAAGTTTTCCATGCCGCGAGCGCCGCCGTAGGTCATCTCGCCCAAAGCGGCGGCATTGGCGTCGTTCGTTACGGCGATGGGAATGGAAAAAAATTTGGCCAGTTCGGCTTTTAAGTCCACCGTGCCCCAGCTCAAATTCGCCGGGGCTTTCAATCGCCCGGCGGCGTCCACGCTGGGGGCGGCCACGCCGATCCCTTCACAGACGGCGACATCCTGGACGTCTTCGAGCAATTTCTGCATTTTGCCGGCAACGGTCTGCGCAAAATCGGAGAATCGGGGATAATCCTGTGTTTTCAGTACGGCTTCCTTGAGAAATGCGCCTTCGTCATCAATCAGTGCCATTCGGGTTGTGGTACCACCGATGTCGATACCAGCCATAATCGACTTTTTGGCCATAGGGAGTCCTTCATCGGGTTTCTGGAAATGCGCGTCTCGGATCACAACCGTGGTTTGACCATGGTGGCGGTGCAGGGCTGGACGCCGCGCGCCAATCGGGTAGGCAAGTTTACAGAATGATTTGATAATCGTGAAAAATTTCACGAATGGCCAGAGTGGCTGCACCAAGCAATCGGGGCGCGATGTTAAGCGATGTCTGTAAGATGTGCACGCCGCCGTCTTTGCCGAAAAACGCCCGGCGGCTCACCGTTTGGCTGATTTCCGGGTATAACAGATCAAATACACGGATGATTTTGCCGCCGAGGATAATGGCCTGTGGATCAAGAGCTTTGATGATGTTGGATATGCCAAGCCCGAGATAATAGCCCGTTTTTCTCAACGCCTCACGGGCTTCTTCATCACCCTGCTGCGCCATATCGATTAATTCGTCGATGGTATAACTTTGCTCGCTGTGCGGCGATTTTCGTTTTCGGATATGATAGCGTTTAAGCGTGGCATAATCCGACGCGTAGGCTTCCCAGCATCCGTAATTTCCACACGTGCAAAGTTCGCCGCCTTCATATAAGGTCATATGCCCAAACTCGCCGGAAGCGTTGAATTGTCCGGAAATCAACTTTTTATCGACGATGATTCCGGCGCCGATTCCCTCTCCTACGGAAAGAAAAACGAAATTGGACAGTTCAATATCGTGTTTGCCAAACCATTGTTCCGCCAATGCCGACGCTTTGGCATCGTTGTTCACCGCCACAAAGCAATCCGTTCCCAACTGACGCTGCAAGATCGCTTTCACTTCCACATTTTCCCAGCCCAAATGAGGGGCGAATTTCACCACGCCTGATTCATGATCAACGATCCCGGCCACACTCACACCGATGCCCCGTAATGGTTTACCGCCGATTTTTTTGCGTAAAGCGGTCAGCTTATCCAGACAGGTTTTTAAAAACGCTTCGGGGTCTTCAGGTTCAGTTTTAAGAGTAACGACCTCGGTGACACTGCCATCCAGATCGGCGATGGTCAGGCTGGCTTGCGGATAGTCCAGATTGATGGCGCCGACATAGTGTTCATCCAGGCGTAGCCGCAAATTGATGGGATTCCGCCCGATGCTCTTGTCGCGGTACACCTCTTCATAGATCAAGCGCTCATCCAGCAACTCAGCGACGATGTTGGTCACGGTGCTTTTATTGAGGCCGCTCAGCGCGGCGATCTGGGTACGAGAGATCGGTTGGCGTTCTCGTATCAGGTTGAGAATGACGGCGCGGTTTACGTTTCGGACAACACGCGCATTTCCGCTGATCACGGTTTGTTGTTTGGCGTTCTGCTTGTTCATTCGCAAGATTCATTTGTTGATTCAATAAACCAAAAGTTAAAAAAAACATAGATGTTTGTCAATCTTTTTTTGGTCGGAATAAGCATGTTTCCTGTTATTTGCTTAGGACCGGATCCCCACGATTCTTTATGAAACACGGATGATGATGGGGGAGGGGGACATTTCGGGCCCCATCGCTGAACCTGCCGGGGACGCAGGGCGTTCCCTTTATTTATTTGAGTCACGGCCCAACGATACCGGAATCATTCACGACGTCGATCATTTGTAATTCGTATCCGGGGGCCTCCGCGTTATCCGTTTTCTCCGCGTTTGCTTTTGTATTTTTCTCGCAGAGACGCCGAGTGCGCAGAGATTTTTCGTCGATAGTTACTGCGGTACACCGGCATCAATGCCAGATCCACGTCTGAGAGGTGATGATTTTTGCGGGCAACGGATGGATACGGATTTACCTGGTCGAAACGCACATTAAGACGTAAGAATTGAGGCGCAAAAGGAACCGCGTCATTGATGAGCGGGGCATAGCTCGTATCTGCGATCATCCGCGTTATCCGTATTCTCCGCGTTCGCTTTTGTGATTTTCTCGCAGAATAAATAGCGCAAAACGTGCCGAATAAGGGGCTATGATATCCGGGCAATACTTTAAACGAGTTGCATTGCGCCGGAAAGCCGTATCCAAAATGGCGTAGATGAGCCATTCATCGCTACCATATTTCCCCTATAGTAAAATAAGGTTGCTATTCTCCGCATTAAAATTTAAATTTTGTTTAATAAACAAACTTAGATGACATTCAAGATAATGATGCCCGATCCATTCAATAAAATAAAAATCGTTGAAAACAATCACAACCGTAAATGGCGAGCTTTCCTGTCTCAGGATAGACAGGGAGTGCGTTTGTGATCACGGCTCAGTCAGATCGGGCATAGCTTGGCAACGACAAGCAGGGGCAGCATTTCTTCGTAAAGGCCACAGGCGATTGGTATTCAATCTTCCTTTCATGATTCGCGCGGCGATGGGGAATTTTGCATCCTGCCCAACTTCGGTTTCAAATGTCTTATAAAAATTGAAAAATTTGATGAATATAAAACTTGACAGTTTATCTGGATGGCGCTATTTTGCATTCATATAAATGAACATCTGCTTTACAGAAAACCCTAAAACTTTGAACCGCGCGTGATCTGCCCCGGTCACTGCCGATGCATTTACACCATCTGGCTTTCGCACATTCAGCCGCAATGAACCGTTCAACGAGTTTCAGTCAGGGGAAATAGCCGCTCGGGTTCTGCTTGTGAAACAACGGTTGGGCAGAGTCGCTGCAGTTTTCATGACGCTCATGGAGTTATGGTAGCACAATCACAAAACCGGTTGTCCAGCGGAGTGCCCGGACTGGATGAAGTTATTGAAGGGGGATTTGTTCAGAATCGCAGTTATCTGATTCGCGGACTGCCTGGAAGCGGCAAAACCACCCTCGGCCTGCACTTCCTTTGTGCGGCCGATGCCCCCAAAAATCAGAAGTCCCTGTACATCACGCTATCCGAAAATGAAAACACCATCAAGGACAATGCCCGAAGATTGGGATTCGACCTTTCGCGTGTGCGGTTCCTGGACCTGAGTCCCACATCCGATCATTTTTCCGGATCGAAAGATTACACGATCTTCTTTCCGGCCGAGGTGGAGCAGGAAGAAACCACGCACAAAATTGTTTCCGCCATTCAAAAATGGAAACCGCGCCGGGTATTCATCGATGCCATTACGCAAATTCGGTATTTGACGGTGGATACCTATCATTACCGACGCCAGGTGCTGTCCTTTTTGCGGTTTCTCATTGAAGCCGGGGCGACGGTTTTGTTGACGTCCGAAGGCAGTCCCGAAGCACCCGATGAGGACCTGCAATTTTTAAGCGACGGCGTGATTCAGTTGGACAACTCGGAATCAGGACGCAGCATTTCCATCAAAAAATTCCGCGGTTCCAGTTTTCGCCCGGGACCGCACGCCATGACGCTCACCAGCCGTGGCATGATTGTGTATCCTCAACTGGTCCCCCAGGACCATCGCCGGGAATTTGATCCGGAATCCATGTCGTCCGGAGTGCCGGAGATCGATCGCATGCTTTTTGGCGGCCTTGAACGGGGTACCGTGACCATTATCAGTGGCCCCAGCGGTGTGGGCAAAACCTCACTGGGGATGCAATTCATCAGGCAGACCGCTTCGCGCGGCGAACACGCCTCGGTGTACATTTTTGAAGAAAGCGTCGATACCCTCGTGCACCGTTCCGAATCCATCGGCTTGCCCGTCCGTGAACTCATGGATCAGGGCACATTAACCATCACCCATATTGAACCGCTTAAATATTTGCCGGATCAATTCGCCAACCTGGTCCGGAAGGAAGTTGAACAAAATCAGGCCCGGGTCGTGATGGTGGACAGCATCGCCGGGTACAAGCTTTCGCTTCTCGGCGGTGATCTGGCGCGTCATCTCCATGCCCTGTCCAAGTATCTTTCGAATATGGGCGTAACCGTATTGCTGATCAATGAAGTGGAAACGATTGCGGGCGGCATTTTCAAGGCAACTGAAGCGGGAATCAGCTATCTCGCCGACAACATCATCTTTATGCGTTATCTTGAATATCGGGGCCAGTTGCGCCGGGCCATCGGCGTGCTCAAGAAACGGCTGACCGATTTCGAACGGACCTTGCGCGAAATCGCCATTACCAAAGATGGCATTCAGGTAGGAGCCCCGCTCACCAACTTGCGCGGCATTTTGCAGGGCATGCCTGATTGGGAATCGGGGGAGCCTTAATTGCCTCCCATCAGGAAGACATCGTAGAGGTATGGTGCCCTTTGTTGTGAAAACAGCATTCCGGATACACTTATTCTGAACACGGAGAGGAACTCCGGAACCCCGGCGCACTACCACTCGAGGAATCGGCCGCGTGTTCAGGGCAACAACCTCATGGCGCCGAACCAAAAATGTTATTTTCGCAACTTTCTCATCAATCGCTGTTTAGCATTGAAATTAACGGCTGGATGTATTAGATTATTGCGGCTTCAATGGGGAAAGAGAAGATGGAGGAACAATAACCCGGTTAGTCGGATAAATCGACGGTCCTTCCTGATTTCTTGCGGCTTCGGATATCCGGTTAAGTCTTCGATACTTCGGATGGGGCTTTATGGTGATTCTATTTCCTTTCTCTGTTGCCGCTGTTTCGGACAGTCTCTGACCCTCATTTTCCCGTTCTGTTAAAAACGATCATCCATCATTTCCAAATAAACCGGTCATGAAATGCATACTTTTACTGTTCAAGCACCGTACAAACGGGCTTTTGCTGAAAAAGGCGTTAGATAAAGACTTTCATGGGGTACTGGATTTCGCCGGTGAGCACATTGATCGTCCGTGCGACCTCATCATGGTGGATGCGCCTTCGCTGTTGCAGTACGGCCGTGATTTAAAAGAGCGCATCAGCCGAGAAAAACCGGTGTTTTTGCCCGTTGTGCTGCTGTCACACAGCCGCAGTCTTCAATATCACCTTCATCAATTCAACGTGCCGATTAGCAGCATTCTCTATCCACCGGTGCAACGGTATGAATTGATGCTCACCGTTCAGAATCTTCTTTATACGCGTGAACTTTCACAGATGCTCAAAAAACGCAACGAAGATCTCGAGACGTTTATCCATTTGATGAGTCATGATTTGCGCGCACCGCTTCGAGCCATCAAAGGGTTTTCCAAAGCCATTTTGGAAGATCATCTTGCAGAAACACCGGAAGGCCAGTCTGAGTTGACGGATTTCCTGAAACGAATCCACCGGTCGTCCGAAGAGATGGAAGAGTTGATCACTTCCATTCTCAACTACCTGTCCTGTGAACGGCGTACGGCGCAGCGCACGCCAATTTCAATGCCCCAGTTGGTCAAAGAGGTGGTACAGGGACTGCGCTATGAAATCGAAAAAAGCCACACTCAAATTGATATTCAACTGACTCCCGAGAAATTGGCGGTCGATCCGTTTCTTACCAAAACGGTGTTGCAAAATCTCATTCATAACGCCATGAAATTCGTCCCACCGAAACGCCGTCCGCACATCCGAATCACCGGAGAACGTAAACAGAGCGATTACGTGATCAAGATTCAGGATAACGGCATCGGCATCCCCCGGCAGCATGCCCGGCACATTTTCAAACCATTCAACCGTTTGCATGGCGTCGAGTCTTATCCGGGTGTGGGACTCGGATTGGCCGTGGTTAAACGGTCGATGGAAATCATGGGGGGCGAGGTGGGAGTCACTTCCAGCCCCGGGCAGGGCAGTGAATTCTGGCTGAAATTCAAACTGAAAAAGTGAACCCGATTTTGGTTCGCTGGCGTTGATTGCGAGAGCTCGCGATTGGCGCCTCACTCCATGCCAATGACGCCGTGAATCTTCATCCCATCCCATCTCCGGCAGAATCGGACGCCTCCTTTTTCATGTCGGCTGTCATTTCTTCTTTTTGCGGCTCCTATGATATCCGTCCGGTGCAGTACAGGCTGATTTTCCGGGGGCGAAGACAGCCTCGCCGGAAGTCTAACGCGAAGGCGTTCCTGCTGCGCGTTCCCCTCGGCCGGGGTTCCCGGCCTGATTAAAAAGTCCCCGGCGGAAGGCTTTGGGGCAGGTCGGAAAAGTTCAGGATGCTTCGGTCTGCCGGTCAGGATGAAATTGGGAGCAGCATGGAAACCAGGCAGCGGGTTCGAAGCCTTTGCGCAGTGCGTATGCATAACTTGCTGTTGCCAGGGTGGCTTTCATTGCAAGGATACATCTTATTCCACCTTCCAAAAAGTGATTCAAAATCTGCAGAAAGGGGGTTAAGCAACCCCTCGAGCAATCCGATCACAAAGAAGTGGCATTTAAGAAAGGAAAAGGCGGGAAGAAACTTTTGCGTTATGAAACTCCGTTTCGGCCTGTCAAATGGAACCTCGCTTTGCATCATTCTCAATTAAAGGAATCAACCTTGTCGAAAATCTTGATTATCGAAGATGAGCCGCATACGCGGAGAATGTTACGCCGGCTTCTCCAGCGGGAAGGCTACGAAACTCTGGAAGCAGCGGATGGCATGGAAGGACTCAAAGTTTTTCTCGGACAGCCGGTTGATGCGGTTTTAATGGATATTTACATGCCGGAAAAAGACGGACTGGAGCTCATTTTGGAACTGCGAAACCGTCACGGTTTTGAAAACATTATCGCCATTTCCGGCGGTGGGATTTTATCCACGCAGAACGCCAATATCTTGAAAACCGCGCAGACTTTTGGCGCCCGTTATACCCTTTCCAAGCCTTTTACCCGGGAAGCATTGCTGAAAGCCATCCGTTCGCTTTGCGGCCCGTCAGCTTAGCCGGTGGTTTGCTCCTTTGGGTTGCCGGATGGCATTGAGCCAAAATGCTCAAAGAGAGGAGTGCTGTCATTATGAATTTAGACAGCACGCCTCCCTTCCCGACAGGGAAATGCCGGTGCCGACGGTGTTTTTTGGAAGTGTGCAAATCCCGGCGGCCTCTCCCCTCGGTTTAAAAATTTCCCACCAGCGAAATAGCCAAACAACGAGAGTATTGACTTTTTCGAGCGACACAAGCCAATGTTTGCACAGCTCAGAATAAGCGGTGGGAAGGCTTGCTCCAACGCCAGATTCCCCCTGATGCGGTCGGAATCACATCAATGAACCATCTAAAATCCACGCCATGCCTTTTTCATGCCTTCCAATAACATCGTTACCGCCTTCTCAGGCTCAGTTTTTTCCAAAATGGTCTTTTTCAGCTTGCTTTCCAATGAAAGTGTTGTAAATTGAACGAAACGCAATTTATTTTTTGCTTATGCTATTTTTTATCTTTTCTAATGGAGGCCTCCCCGTGCGACTCTTACTCATTAATCCCCGTTTTCCAGAAAGCTTTTGGAGTTATAAATGGGCCATCGACCAGGTGATCCCGAACAAACGGACGGTGAATCCGCCCCTGGGCCTGGCCACGCTCGCCGCCCTGTGTCCGGAAGATTGGCAGATCGAAATTGTGGACGAGAACATCGAATCCATTCCGCTGAATCCACAGGCGGACATCATCGGCGTATGCGGTATGGGCGTGCAGTTTCCGCGCCAGAAAGAGCTCCTGCAATATTATCGCAAGAAAGGCTATTACACCGTGGCCGGCGGCAGTTATGCTTCCCTGTGCCCTGAACTATACGGAGATATCGCCGACGCGGTGGTGGTCGGAGAGGCCGAATACATCTGGCGGGAATTTTGCCAGGATTTTCAGCGGAACCGCGCCAAAACGCTATATCAAGAAACCGGTGAGGTCAGCTTGCACGATTCACCCACGCCGCGGTTTGATCTCTTACAACTGGACAAATACCAGAGCGTCAGCCTGCAATTTTCGCGGGGCTGCCCGTACCGCTGCGAATTTTGTGATATCATCGTCATGTTCGGTCGCAAGCCGCGCACCAAAACCATGGAACAGGTCGGTAAAGAGCTCGATCTGCTGCGCCAGCGCGGCGTGCACAAAGTCTTTTTCGTGGACGATAACCTCATCGGCAACAAACCGGTAGCGAAAGAGCTGTTGCAGTTCTTGCACGATTACCAGGAACGGCATCAATATTATTTTCAGTTCGGCACCGAGGCCTCGCTCAATCTGGCCTACGACGATGAATTGCTGCATCTGTTTCGCCAGGCTAATTTCGGCTGGGTCTTCATCGGCATCGAGTCACCCGATGAAGACAGCCTCAAAGAAACCAAAAAGTTTCAAAACGTCAAAGAAGACATTTTCACTTCGGTCAAGAAAATCTACGCCAATGGTGTGGATATCCTCGCTGGTTTTATTATTGGCTTCGATAACGATACGATGAAGACGTTTGATCTGCAGTACCATTTCATCATGGAAACCGGTATCCAGGCTGCCATGGTGGGCCTCTTGACCGCACCGCCCAAAACGCCGCTATACATCCGCTTGCAAAAGGAGGGGCGGCTGCGCACTGACATCGAGCATTACGACAACACCAAACTCGGCACCAATGTGATCCCCAAGCAAATGGATTACAACGCCATGATCAAAGCCTATCAGGCGCTGTACTTCCGGTTGCTGGAAAACCGCAATATTGCCTACCGGGTCCGCCGCAAGTTGAAGCTTCTAAAAAATCCGCTGATTACCCGGTCTTACAGCTTGAAGGAAATTGCCTACATTCTCTCGAGGTTTATCATGAAAGGGCTTTTACCCGGCGGGCCCTCGCGGATTTTTCACTTTTTGCGTTCATTGCCATGGACCAGCATTGCCAGGATGCAGCTGGCAATCCAGGATTGGATTTTAGCGCTGGCCATGCGGGACTATGTGGATCGGCATTTTCACTATGAAAAAGCCGAAGAACGTTTGGAAGTTGTACTCCGCGGTTATTTGGCGCGCATCGAAAAGGCGTTTCACCGGTACATTAAGAGCGGGGATCTTGAAATTTCCGTCGAACAGGCCCGTCACACGGCTTCCAATTTGCTGATTTCCCTGCGCGGGCACCTTGACAAACCGTTTTTCAAACAATCCGTGCGGCACCTTAACGCATTATTGAAGCATTCCGCCGCTTCCATTACGTTAAACATCGAAACGCTGCATGACCATCAGATCAAACATCTTCAGCGAATGCTAAAACGGCTTTCCCATTACGGCGACCGCGTTTCCATCCGCATTCACGAAGCCTTGCTCGACAAGATCCATATCGATTCGTCGATGTTTAATCTGGTGCTGGTGGGGTAGAAGGGGAGAGAAGAATAAGCAATGGACTCATAACATGCGCATCCGATGACCGAACCTGCCGATGCGAGATTGCGCGCTTTGGAGGCTGATCTATTCCAATATCCGACGAACCTCATCCGGTAGGGGAATCTTTTTTCCTGTAACTGAATCCACGGATACGTGAACGGTTTGCGCCCGCCCCACATTTTGCTGATGCCGGTCGTATAACTCGTAACTCAGCACGAAGGAACTCCGGCCGATGCGATCCACCGTCAGGTCAATGCGGATGGGATCGCCTGCAAATAGCGGGGCGAGATAATCGCTTTCGGTGTGTACAATCGGAAGGTCATAAGGCTTTTCACGCACAATAACCGCCAGCGGTAAGCCAGAGGCTTCCAGAAAGGCTTCATAAGCATCGTGCGCCAGTTTGAGTTGATGGGCAAAAAACAACCGACCGGCCGAGTCGGTTTCATGGAATCGGATTCGGGTCTGATACGAAAATAGCGGCTTTTTCGGCATCTCAGGGTCTCACTTAAAGTTGATTTTGTTGGCCAATAGAATTCAGAAAAGTCGTGTCATCGTCCATCTCCAGGGAGTAAGGACATTCTCACCACCTATAAAGCACAAAGGCGAGTTCAGCGTAAATCAGGTGCGAGGCGTCTCGCCGACCGTCCTGCCCTCGACAGGAAGGCTCGGGCGAATTGGAAAATCTTTGACCAGTGGCTTCGGGTTAGATGGACCATCCTTGGCCGAAAGTCTCGGGCTAGTTGGAAAATTGGGGTATTTTCCGGTTTGCCGGTAAATATGAAATTGGGAGCCGATTGGAAATCTTGCGGCAGGTCCAAAGCCCTGTCAAGGTGCAGATGCATAAGTTGCTATTCCCCAGATGCCCTTCACCGTACGGATACGTTATTTCAACAAAATGTCTTTTACCGCGAGCCGGAAATCCGGGAACGCCTGTGGTGAAATTTCCTGTCCTGCGATATATTTTTCGATACTCTGATAGGCATTGCCCTTTGGTTCGAGATAGCGTTCGACGACCTCGTTTACCAGATCGACCAGCCACACCTCGCGGATGTTTGCCTGTGCATAAAGAGGCAACTTAATATCGCGATCCGTGGTACGGGAAGTTTCAGAAATCTCTATCAGAAGATAGACCTCATCCGGCTTTGGATGCCGATCGCTATAGGCGATTTTACGATATTTGAGCAAAGATAAATCCGGTTGTGGCTCGGACGTTTTGCTTATGAAAACCGGAT
The DNA here is from genome assembly GCA_015491485.1 of Candidatus Zhuqueibacterota bacterium. Classification (GTDB taxonomy): domain Bacteria; phylum Zhuqueibacterota; class Zhuqueibacteria; order Zhuqueibacterales; family Geothermadaptataceae; genus Hydrothermovivens. The sequence goes on along the minus strand of WFVT01000134.1, from coordinate 313 downwards.
TCTGTACACCAAGATGGGCATCTTTGCGAATGAGCAAAACGGAAAACAATTCCACGAGTCGATTTAAACAGCCAGCATGTTTGCTACTAATCGGACTCATTTCAATAATCTCCCCTGCCAGTAGTTCCACCCGATCATCCTCCTGCAAAATGCCCGACTGGATCATCGCGTGGTATTCATCCACGGTAAATTTGCGTGTGGTGACGGCAACGCTCATGATCTGTGCCTCTTATTTCAACAAAATGTCTTTTACCGCGAGGCGGAAGTCCGGAAATGCCTGCGGTGAAATTTCCTGTCCTGCGATATATTTTTC
>WFVT01000133.1 GCA_015491485.1 Candidatus Zhuqueibacterota bacterium | reverse complement strand
TAATAAATTTAAACCTAAAGCGCAAAAGGCTTTACAAAAATTCACATTTGGAGACTTTTTGCGAATCCGGGCCATCCGTGACGCTTTTTGCAGAGGGGTGCCGCCTGCCCCGAAAGCATGGTCTTACAGGGCGTAAGCCCAGGACAGCAGGAAGGATAAAAACATGCGATAGGTGTTATTCGGGAAATACATGTGACCCGTCGTTGCCAAACTCCATTTCGACGAGGAAGTCGAAAACAAATTGATGCCGGCACCGGCATGAATTCCGAGGTAATTTTTAGAGACCTGCAAACGACTGCCGTCGAGGATTTGAATATCGGTAAGGCGGTAAATACCGCCGCCCACGCTCCAGAACAGGTTCCGAGCAAAATACTGCTGCAACGAAACCGTCATCAAAAGAAAATACGAGGTTTGCGTCAGCCCCAATTGTTGCAACCGGTTTTGCAAAGCAGGATTTAACCGCAGCGGCGCGTACTGTAAACCAAAACGCAAATGAGTTTGATTGCGCAGAAGGGTTGTGACTTGCACACCGGCCTGTCCGCTGATGTCCATTTCATTCACCAGAGCATTTACGGGCATGAATAATGCCACCAGCGGCCCCACAAACGGCCTATTCTGCTGAACCACATGAATGGGCCCCATCATCAAATCACGGTTTGCCCACCGGGTGTCTTTTACTTTCACAGAGGGATGGTCGGCGCGGCTGTCGGGCTCCCGGCTTTCGGTCGCGCTTGCTTTCGGTTTCGTGGCCACATCTTCCGAAGGCAACGGCGCACCGCTTTTGCCTGCGGTTATCTCTCCAATCCGCTGCGGCTCTTCATCATCCAGGTTTTCAAGCCGATCGTCCACTGTCAAAGGCTCGACTTCCAGTAAATCCCCTTTACTCAGCCACGCCTCTTGTAACGGCTTGATCACTTTGATGCCGGTAAACTTTTTTTCCACCAGCGCAACTTTCACCTGGGCCACTTCGATGCGCGTTCCGTTTTGATAACGAACCACGGTAAATGTTTCACCGACTTGCAATGGTCGATCGACCGGCGTACGAATGATCCCCACTTTGCCTTTGACCGCAATAATTTCATACCGCTGTTGCGCCTGTACATCCCCGCGGCAGGCAAATCCTATGATCACAGAAATCAGGAATATTCCGGCAATATGTTTTGGCATTGCCCCTTCCTTGCTGATAAATTGCAACCGCTGCAGACCTATCCTATCTTATAAAACAACATACCGGATAGAGCCACCATTTGCGAAGGTCGTTTCAAGAAATAATGCATTTTTTTAAATTTAAAATTCTTCTGTTGACGGTCAAGTCCGAATTCGCAAAACAAAATCGTACAAAGGCCGACATGAGGCGTTTTGCAGTCGGTGAAAATCGCATTTCGTAAGGAGAAGGTCTTGTGACGCAGAGCGGGAAAATTCCATTTCAAACAGCAGGCCAAGTACTTGAAAAAACGATTTGTTATGCGTGCTGATCAGCATTATATTACAGGATTGAACCTACAATGATGGAGAGGCCGCTTATGAATGACCGATCGATACGTGATCAGATTGCCGATCACATTTTGCGCAATGAAACAACGGTGCGCAACCTACCCGCCTTGATGGGCTTTGATGGATTCGTGGATGAGATTGTCCGGCTGGTGGATAAAAAAGAAGCCGATGGCAAATACACTTTCATTCCCACCATCTCCGCTTTTGCCGAGCGCCTTTCCCGCGCCGCCGGCAAAAGCACCAACGTGGAACTGCAAGTGCGGCAAATCAAGCTGGGCGGTAATGGTCCGATTATGGCCAACGCCATGCTGCAATTCGGCCTGCAAATCACGTATATCGGCAATCTGGGCTATCCGGAGATCCATCCGGTGTTTCAGGATTTTGCGAGCCGGGCAAAGGTGTACAGCATTGCCGAACCCGGCCATACCGATGCTTTGGAATTCTCCGACGGCAAAATCATGCTGGGCAAATATCAGGCTCTGGATGACATCGATTACGCGCGCATTGTCCAAAGCGTGGGCACAAATGAGTTCAGCCGCTTGTGGAACGACAGCCGGTTTTATGCCCTGGTCAACTGGACCATGATCCAGCACATGACGTCGATCTGGGAAACGTTATTAGAAAAGCACTGCCAGCGGGCGCCGGAGAAGATGATCTTTTTTGACCTGGCGGACCCGGAAAAACGCACCACGAACGATATCCGGAAGGCGCTGGACACCCTGGCCAGGTTTGCGCGCTTTTACCATGTCATTCTGGGCATGAACGAAAAGGAGAGCATGGAAATCGCGGAAGTGCTGCGCATTCCGACAGGCCAGGCCGACCTCGACGGGTTGCAGCGGCGTGCGGCGGACATCCGACAATACCTGAACATCCAGACCGTGGTGATTCATCCGGTGAAGCTGGCGGTGGCCGCCTCCGAAAACACCACCGCCGGTGTGCATGGCCCGTATATCGAACATCCGACCATTTCCACCGGCGGTGGTGATCATTTTAATGCAGGATTTTGTCTCGGCTTGCTGCTCGGCCTCGATCTGACCGGTGCGCTTTATACCGGCGTGGGCACGTCCGGATATTATGTGCGCACGGCAACATCACCGAATGTGCTGCAACTGGCCGAATTTATCCGCACCTGGGAGCTCCCCGGCGACAGGCAGTAGCGCTTTATATATCATTTCAGGAGCAGCATTTTCAAGGTTTTTTGATATGGACCAGCCGTCATTTTATACACATATACGCCCGATGGCACCCTGCGGCCGAAGGCGTCTTTGCCGCTCCATTTCACCTGGTAACGACCGGCGGCCATGGTGCGATCCACCAGCCGGATGATTTCCTGCCCCATCATATTGTAAATCGTGATGACCACATGCTGACGGTGGGGCAGCTCAAATGGAATGACGGTTTCCGGATTGAACGGATTCGGATAGTTGCTCTGCAAACGGTACGCCATCGGTAAACCACTATCGGCCTGACGCACAGCCACCACCCAATCGGTGTCGCGGGTGTAATTGGCATACAGGGTGTCCGGACTGCCGAACACATCGAACACTGTATCGGCCAATGTGCTGGCATCGATCTGTAAATAATGAAACCGGCCACGGCGGCTTTCGACATCTTTTCCGTTCACGTAATATTTATACACCGTTTGCTGCGGCCAGTTGGCTGAGAAATTGAAACTCCCGGTAAACAGCGAATCACCAGGAACCGCATCGCCCAGGCTGCCGTCATCCCGCAGTTGCCAGTAAGCGGCATTGGCACCGCGCCAGTTGTTGAGGTCGGGGCCCAGCAGCGTGATGGTCTGAACCTGAGTCACCGTATCCTGATCGCCGATCACCCGGCCTTCGGCCGCCAACTTGCGCAGCAGGGGTTTTGCGTTGAGAATAAAGACCCGGCGCACCTGAGCGGTCACCGGAGCTGGATTGGTGAACACGGGAGTGATTTCCGGCAGTATCAAATCATCGCCGGTGAAACGAAACCGTCGAATACCGTACCAGTCGTCCACCTCGACGCCATTCACTTTGAGCGTCAGCAAAAATTCCACGAGGCTATCTCCGGCAGCGGTCACGGATTTCTGCAGCACGAACACATCGGGATCATTGCCATCCGCCTGGAAGGCATCCCGTCCGCTCTGCCACTGGTTAAAGCCGGCTTTTAGAAACAGGCTGTCGTTTTGAGAAAACAATCCGCTGTCGCGGAACGGTTTCATATTCACTCGAAACGTCACTGTGGCTGTGTCCATTTGCGACTGAGGGGAATGCACAATCGAGTCGCGATCGAAAAAGTCCAGCGGTGCAGCCCCTCCTCCGAATGGCACCACGAAAACTCGCGGCGGATCCGACTCCCATATTTCTTCGCCATTGTGGATGTAACCAAATTTGTATTGAATCGCATGGCCGATATACTTACTCTCAATGGGAACCGTGGCCGAGTACACGCTATCGCCATCCGCATCGCTCATGGTGGTTCGAAATTCCAAACCTTCGGCGGTAATATCAAGTACAGTGAAATCACCGGGCATTACCATCCCTCCTTCTAACAGCCTGATAGACATGTCAACCGAAAAATCGATGGGAAGCAAGATCGGATGATACACGGAGTCGCGGTCAAAAGAAGCGACAGGCAGAACCGTATCGCTGTCCGAAAGCACAAATTTCCGTACGGGATCGGCTTCCAGCACCGTGGAATCGGCGCGGGTGAAGCCAAACCGATATTCGATATTTTTCCCCACCAGTGAGTCGGGCAGTGACAGAGTGCGGGTGTAAATACTATCACCGTCGGTATCGTACAATGATTCATCGACACCGTTATTGAAAGTGCCGCGTACAAACACTCCATCGCTCAACACATCGAACCGTCCTTCCAGCATCGGCATCCGCATATTCACCTGAAACGTGACATCCACAAAGGGGGAATCATACTGGCTGTCGCGGTCAAAATAATCCAATGGAACGGCGCCACCGCCGGCAGGCACCACATACGTCCGCCGCGGATCGTTTTCCCAGACTTCCACACCATTGTGCTGATAATAATATTTGAATTCAATCATTTGCCCGACCAGGCTATCGGAAAAAGCGATGATTTTGGTATAAATGCTGTCACCGTCGGAATCGACCAGCGTATCCACAAGCGTCCACTGATTAAAACTGCCCCGAACCAGGACAAAATCGGTTTTCGGATCGAACTTCTGCTCCAGAATCTGGATGGACATGTTTACCTGGAACGTCACAGGATTGGTGCCCAATTTTTCCGCGGAGGCATCGGCGAAAGCCAATAATGCACATATCCCGCCGATGATCATGACCACTTCCCGGAATCCCGCCTGTTTACGAAGCCACATACCAACCTCCCTGAGTTCGTTGCCGCGTGCCAAATCTGATAAGTTATACCCTCGGCAAACCGTTTTGCGAAGAAACCGATGCTGTTTTTGTGAATCCGTGATCGGTTTGAAGTGACGCCGCCATCGATGTCCGGCGCCCTCGGGCCATTTGAAACTGAAAGGCTGTTCGGGGTCCCGCTGGCTCCGCTGCGGGGACAGGGCTGTCGAAGGAGTGTCGCGTCCTTGGTATCGTTGAAATGCCGGTAAGTCGATTCCCGGAACAGCCCGATTGGCAATATGACACCTACTCAGGTTATCGGCCGGATCACGGCAGGATTTATATCAAAAAAGTAACATCATCCTGCCGCCAATTCGGACCGTTCCGGAAAAAATCACCGCGGCTTCAGGATGAGTATTTGATAGGGCCGCAAACGGAAGGAGTACAACCGGTCGCGGGGATGGAATGTTCTCCCGCTGATTCGATCGACCACTGCAGGAGCCGCGATCTGACCATGCTGAAACTGCACGACCCGGCTTTCCGGAGAATTATTCAAAATAATCCACAGGCTGTCGGCATTCAAAAACCGGACAAAGCCCAACACCGGCTCATCTTCCGGAGCCAGCAAAAAGCGGATATCGCCGCGACGCAGGGCCTTTTCCTGCCGCCGGATGTGCACCAGCGTCTTATACCATTCGAATAAACCGGTGTCAAACGCCACGCTGTCAACGGGACGCGCTTCTCCGAAAGGATGAGAGGCTTCCGGCTCATATTCGAATTCCGGCCACACCATGGGCTTGCGGCAATCGGGGTCATCGCCCCCCCACATCCCCGCTTCATCGCCGTAATAGATCATCGGCGCCCCGGGAAGGGTCATCTGCAAACCGACAATCAGCCGCTGTTTGAGCCGTTCCTGCGCATTGGGCTTGCGGACATCATAATTGGGATTTTGCCCGGGCCGTGCCGCATGATCATACCAGCGATCGGGATTGACGATCTGTGATGATACGCGATCGACATCATGGCTGTCCACCAGATTCTGCAATACATACACATTTTGACGCGGATAGTCGCGAAACAGCGCCAGAATCGAGTCGGCAAAGGCGCGGGCGGAAATTTGGGTACGCTGATCAATCACGAATTTTTTCACCGCACGGGCAAACCGGTAGTTCATCACCGCATCGAATACGTCACCTTGCAACCACGGCGCTGCATTGAACATTTTGTTGTTGTTCCAATCCTCCCACCAAACTTCGCCGGTAAGGTAGGCATCCGGGTTGATTTCGCGCACCCATCGCCGGAAATCCCGCCAGAATTCCAGGCTCACCATATCCGCCACATCCAGCCGCCAGCCATCAATGCCGTCCGAAGGATCGCCGTCGCCGTTGGGGTCCATCCAGCGCCGGAGAATGGCGCGGACGTGCTCACGAAACCCCGCTGCCACCGGTCCGCGCTCATCCTCGCGGATTTCCGGTAGATCACGCACACCGTACCAGCCCTGATATTCGAATTCGTTTTCCGGGGTGGCGGGATCATCCCATTGTTTGATAATGAACCAGTCCTTGTACGGTGAGGCTTGCTGCCGTCGAATCACATCCTGAAACGCCCAGAACGTATTGCCGACGTGATTGAACACGCCGTCGATAATCACCCGGATGCCCCGGGCATGACATTCACGGATCAGCTTTAAGAACAGGCTATCGGCGCTGGTCCATTGCCAGGTGGACGGATCGGATGGATCTTCCTCTGCCCAGATGCGGCGATCGAGCTCCGGATTCGGCCCGAAATTGTTGTCGATGTGATGGTACATCGCCGCATCGTATTTATGCAGCGACGGGCTTTCAAACAGAGGATTAAAATAAATCGCGTTGATCCCAAGCTCTTCGAGATAATCCAATTTATCCAGCACGCCCTGGAGATCACCGCCGTACCGCCGCAGACCGGTTTCCCAGTAAAATCCCTTGCCGGTGTTGTTTTCCCACGGCTGCAACTTGTACCAGTCCGATGTCCATGGATGAACCTGCCACTGCTTTGGACGTTCCCATGGCCAGCCGCCCATGATGTCATCGACCGTCGGATCGTTGCCGGGGTCGCCGTTGCGGAAACGCTCCGGGAAAATTTGATACCACACGGCGTCCTTTGCCCATTCCGGCACGCGCCGTAAAACATCGGATTCTTGCGCCAGGGTCCAAACCGGTGAATACAATAGCAACAACACCAACAGCCCACTGCCAGACAGGAACACGCTACTTTTTTTGTCCATGCATCACCTTTTGAATTTGTTGAATTAAATCTCGAGCACCCGGAAAATCCGGCTGAATCCGTTCCAATTTTTTTAAAAGCGCCAGGGCCTGATCGAATTCATTCCGTAGCGCATGAGCTCCCCCGAGATTGAACAACAACTGCGGATCGTTCGGTGTGACCTGCAGGGCTTTATTCAGGTACGGCATCGCTTCGTCCAATTTGCCGCGGTCCAGCAAAATCTGGCCGATCCATTTATTGGCAAACGCCGTTTCTTCCACTTTCAGCGATTCGTACAGTATCGGCAGGGCGCGGTGAAACTGTTTGGCTTTGATCAGCATGTTTGCGGCATGTATGTACGGCGAAATGTTCCAGGGCGTAGCATACATGTTGGCATAATATTCCCGGAAAGCGCGCATATAATCGCCCTGCTGTTGATACCGCTGCGCCAGGTCCACGTGGGCCATTTCGGCGGTGTATTTGTCATTCAAAATGATTTTCACGGCCAGCGATTCGGCCAGCGTGGTGGGACTGTAATTGGCCATGGCCGTATTTTTTTGCCAGCGCGGTTTGAACGGCCAATTGCCTTTGAGAATGCGGATGCGCAGGTTGGCGTAAATCGTATCCAGCTCGGTCCATCCCCAGTTTTTACGATAATAGGACGCCGGCAGCACGCGCTCGGCGGGCCACTGGGCGGTAATGAGTTTCTCGCGGCGCAAGGTTTCAAAGAAGGCTTCGGCCATAAGAAAATAGCCTTCCACGTTGGGGTGCAGATGCTCCAGAAATAAATTGTCTCCCATCAGGCCGTGCGGAGAGCGCTGCTCGAAATACTGCCGCATCGGCACCACCGGCACCTGAAATTGCTGCGCCAGTTCGTGAATCACCGCATTAAAATCTTCGGTAGCCCGGAAACGGAGCGCATCCAGATCTTTTGCGCGGTAGTACAGCCGTTTTGCCCGGTCGTATCGGCCTGCCTGCTCCGCAGCCCGAGCCTCCCGATACACATCACCGGCCGGAGGCAGGCTGTCGGTCGCCACGGAAATAAACGGCTTCATGTCGCGGATATTGCTCACCAGCTCACTCAGCACCACCGGTACCCCGGCCTCTCGGGCTTTCTCAAGGATATCTTTCAAATTGCCGGCAAATTGCCGTCGCCCCAACTGATATAGCGGACTGCCGTACGGAATGGTTTGCTCAGCCACCATACGCTCCATCAACGTGCCCGAGGGTTTGGCGACGCTGCCCCCCAAAAACCACTCGCTGATCTGTTTGGAAACGGCCGCCAGAACATCACGCAACATTAAAAAGGTTTTGTACCGCTGCAGCCGGAGATAAAACTTCACAAAGCCGCGAAACTTCCCCATGGATTCATTTGATCCCACCCCCAGAGCCCCGTAAAATTCGTTGTGCCCGGCGTAAATCAACAGCAGGTCCGGTTGCTGCTGCAGAATCTCATCCATAAAATCCAGCAAAGTATAAGAATTGACGGCCGGGATAGCCGTATTCACCACTTCCACATACCGCTCGGGGAACACGTCGGCGAGACGGCGCTGCAAAACGCGGGAAAACATGATGTTATTGCCATAGGGATAACCCGCCGTGGTGGAGCCGCCCAGCACGAAAATCCGGAGGCCATTGGCAGGTTTCTGTTTTAAAAACAGCTCCAGCGGCGGATCGGGAACCGTGGATTGCATAAAAAAATACCGCCGCCCCACATTGGGGTTGCACATGTAATATTTCGTGTACTCGCCCGGCGCCTGGATGAACAGCGACAGATCGCCGCCGTAATTGATCAACCGCAGGATCATCTCGAGGATCAGAAAAAACAGTACCGGCAGTGAAACCATTCCGATGCGGAACAGCAGCAATTTCCGTCGGCTCATCGTCGGTGTAGTTTGCTTGAGAAACGCTTGCACTTGCTCCACCGGCACTCTCAGGCGTCCGGCAAGTTCCTCCGGCGAGAGAGAAGGATGGTGTTTTCGGATGAAATTCTTTTGTTTGGCGGTCAGGGGTCTGCTTTTCTTTCCCATGGCTGAAGCGTGCGCTGCCCAAAAAGTCTTTTGGAATCCCTGGAGTTATTAAGGAAAAGGGCATGCATTGCAAACGCATGCCCTTGATTGTCGTACATAGTCCCCCTGGCAGGATTTCAAGCCCTGCCAGGGTTAAAAAGCGAGGCTTACCGTACAAACGCCATCTTGCGAACCTGCAGGAAGTCACCGGCGCGCATTTTGAGAATATACACTCCGGTGGCCACGGTCTGCCCTTTTTCATTCTGCCCGTTCCACTTGATGGTGTACACGCCCTGGTCCTGACGGGCATCCACCAGCGTCTTGACCCGTT
>WFVT01000132.1 GCA_015491485.1 Candidatus Zhuqueibacterota bacterium | reverse complement strand
GACGATAAAATTGCAATTCAACCTGAATCGCCGGATGCCTGAGAATGGTTGCGCCTTCCTCCTGATCTTGCAAACCCTGCAGCAGGCTCTCTACCTGTTCCCGGTCAAAGAGGATGCGCTGCGAGACAGCGAACGATTTGGGCTGAAGGCCCAAATGCATCAAAATATGGGTGGCGTTGTTGGCAATCCGTTCGATGGACGCGGTTTGGGACGTTTCCAGCCAGGGCATAAAACGGGGAAAAAGCAGCCAGAAGGCAGCGGCGCCGGTCAGGCTAAGGGAGATGAAAATGGTTTGTCGCCAGAATCGCTTCATCAATTAAGGTTCCTGCACATATTCAATCGCCAGATCAACCAGATATCCGCTGAACGAAAGCGTCGATAATCGCCGTCCATCCGATGAAATTTGAATCAATTTTGCCGTCGCGCCTTCGATCACAAACGCCCGGCTGTTAAACGGATTGACGGCGACAGCTTGCAAATCGGTAAAGCCGGAAAGAGCCAGCTTTTCCTGGCCGCTGGCAGAAAATTTATAGAGAACGGACTGGTTGCGAAATCGGCTTCGATCGACTGCCCAGCAATCGCCGGTGTTGAAATCAATGGCCAGCCGGTGCACCCAACGCAGCTCGCTTTTAACGGTCATGGCCGTCGAATCTCCCAGATCGATACGAACAATCTGGGAGCTGTCTGCAATCCACAATGTTTGCCGCAATGGATCAATCACCATATCCTGGACATGGGCGAATCCGGATAGAGCGCCCTGCCGCCGGCCCCTCCGATCAATTTCCCATATCTGCCGCAGGCCTTTATCGGCAACCCAGAGTACGTTTTGAATGGGATCAAATGTGATAGCACCTGCGGTTTTCAGCCCGGACAGGCTCCACCGAAGGGTTCCGTCGGCGGCATAATGCTTTAACGCCACCGGATTACGACTCAGCATCCATACACTGCTGTCAGTGGTATCGATTTCGATATCCACTACATCACGCTGGATAATTTCCCCTTCCGTTGGTTGCCCATTCCCATCGAGCTGCACCACCGCCCGCGACCAGAAATCGGAGACCCATGCCGTGTGCGTGCGCGGGTTGACAGCGATGCGGATGGGATTCAGAAAAAGTCCCGATGAAAATATCACATGCCGGCCGTCGTGGGTGATTCTGGAGACCTTGCCGTCTGCAGAATTCACGACCCAAATGAATGAAGGCCCCGGTGTAATGGAAACAGGCTCAGAAAGCGGGGTTTCATAATCGCCGGAGACCACCGAGAGACGGTACCATCGCGTCTCTTCATAACGGGCTCCCGTTTCCCGGTATTCGTTCTGTTCCGGATCAATATCGGCGACCGGCCGGTATGCCGTTTCGTTTTGCAATTTCCGATACACTCGGATCGCACTGATATCAACAAACGGAAAAGGAGGCCATTGGACAATGACCGTATCTAAAAACGACACAACGCGCGGCTTTGGCGGAATGCCGTTGGTCTCGCGGTTTTCAGGATCCAGGGGGTTGGTTCTTGGGCGCTGGTTACAGCTAAAAAAGAAAGCGGTGAAAACAATCACCGCCATCAAGTACACCATCCGATGATGATCAATCCAAAATCCTGTTAACTTCATGGACTGCAGGCGTCCCCGGCCCGTTTATATGGATTTACCGGCTTTCACCATTTCTATATCAGCGAAATATCAAAATGGAAGCCGGATGCGATTCTGTCTAACATTCAATAAAAATAGTAAATTGGTTTGGGGAAAGCAAGTTAATAATCCTTGAAATCGGAGAGCGACGGATAGAGATGGCACTCGAAACCGCAAAGGGAATTCGAAAGGCCTGTGGTGCAGATGGGCAGACTCAATGCAACTTAAAAATGCGTTTCAAAAGTCCTCTCTCCTGCTCTTCCACCATAGACTTGGATTCAGAAGCCGCGACGGACGTGGACGTGCCGCCGTTACCGTTTTCCGGCATCGGCTTCGGAGGTGCGGATTTTTTCAACGCATTGGCATAAATAATCCGGTTCTGGATTGCCACAGAAACCTGATTGGCGAGAATTTCCAGAGCTTTCAATCGGTGATCATCCGGATATTCGAGATCGGCCGGATCATCAATAAGAATGGCGCCGATGATTTTTCCGGCTTGCGATTTGAGCGGAACCGCAATCATGGCGTCTTGAGACCATTCATCGGGCATGCGCGTTTCATGGCGATCGGCGTAATAAATCGATTTTATCTCACGGAGCGCAGGATGTTTTCTTTTGATCAAATAGATTTTTCCCCGGGCAAACTCAGGACGAAACAGCGCAAGAAAGTTCTCGAAGTCAATATCGATTTCGGATACTTGCTGCGCTTTGATTTTATCATCGCAGGCAACCGCGCGAATCTCTAATTTGCGGGTTTTCTGACTGATCAATCCCAATATGACCAGTTGAAAATCGAGACAGAATTTTACCGACCAGACAATCTCGCGGAGCAAATCATCCATCTTCAAATACAGTTTAAATATGTTGCTGGTCACCAGCACTTGCATTAGCCGCCGGTTGCGCTGCGCCTGATCGAGGATGAATTTGTGGTTTAAAATCAGCATGGACGCCAGCCGACTGAACAATTCCAGACTCCGAAAGAACATCCGATCGGGCCGAAATTCCGGAATCGGGTCATCCAGGGAGAGATAGCCGAAGGAATTGAGTTCGCGATCGGCCAGGTTGATTACCACAATATCCCGGGGATGCCACTGACCGGGAGGTCGCCGCTTTTGAGAACGCCTCTCGGGAATGCTTGAGGTCAGCGCCTGCGGACGTTCACGCCGGTCCTGTTCGAAATACAATACCTTGATACGGTAGCGGTTCTCAAAGATGCGGTCGATGACATCCTTAGGCACTTCAAGCCGCCGTTTTTCTTTATCAGCAGGCAGAGCATAACCGACCATCGCCACCTTGATGTAAGCTTTTTGAGCACGGTCGAGAATGGCGATTGTAGCCCGTTTGAATTTGAATATCTGACAGGTAAGGCGGGCCAGCCGCCCGAGCAGAACAGGGAAAGAAACCTCTGTGTTGCTTTCCATGAGGTGCCACAACTGATCGATCAGTTGCGTTTCCTGGAAATGCAATGTTTCGCCATTCCTAGCGCTGGCGTTAAATTCTTTTTCTTCCACCTCCCCCCGGTAACCACGCACCTGTTCTTTCTCGTCGAAAATGGGCTGTAAACGAATCTCAACCGGTACATGTGTGCCGTATTTGCCAACCAGTTCTATCTCAATCGGCGCTTTGGTGGTTTTGTTTTCGATCTCATTGAGCCACTCGAAAAAATACCATTGCTGATGCCGCGCAATCAGATCCAACAGGCTCAATTCCAGCAGCTCATCTTCACTAAATCCTGAGAGAGAACTCATGCCGGGATTCACGGAGGTAAATTTCCCCTGAGCATTTAAAATGAAATAGCCTTTTTGCCGTAAGCCGGTAGCGGGAGATTCTCGGCGAGACTCTTTGAATTCAATCTGGGCTCTTTCGATGGCTTTTTTGACGGCAAAAGGAAGTGCCGTCAAATAACCGCGGGCTTTTTTCATATAATCGGCGGCGCCGAGTTTAAGAGCGCGGATCGCCTTTTGAGAATCATCATCCGAAAATAACAGAAAAACCGGGATATCGATCTTCTCGCGCCGCAAAGCCTGCAACAAATCAAAATTATTTCCCTCCTCCAGCTCTTCGTCAGCGACGATTAAATCATAGGCGTGCGTCTTGGCCAGCCGTACGGCTTCCCGAATGGAGCCGCAGACATCGACAAGGAAATCGGCGTCATAAAATTTGAGCATTTTTTGGGTAATTTCACGCTGCGAAGGATTGGCGTTGACAAGCAGAATATGAAGTTGCGGGGATGATTTGCCTTGCGTTGCAGTCACACCTGAACTCCTCCCTTCGGACAAAAAAGGCCACCCTGGTGTGTCACTGAGGTGGCCCTGAGATGCAAAATTTCATAGACAATGAATGATTCAGTGGGATGCTTTTAAAACGCGCTGAACGGTTACAGACGCTTCAGATACTTCCGCACGCTGTCCACATATTCACTGTCGGGATGTTGGGTCAGCAGACGGTTAAACATGGCGATGGCCTGATCATTTTTGCCAAGCTCCATATATGCCCTGCCCAGCATAAAAAGAGCATCATCTCGCTTCAAGGTACGCTCATAATTCAAAACTTTTTGGAAAGCATCGATGGCCGAGAGATAGTCGCCCGCCGCAAAATAGCTTTCTCCGATCCAATATTGGCAATTGCTGGCAAGGGAATGGTTGGGATATTTTTGAATGATTGCCGAGAAAATACTGATCGCTTCGCTGAAGCGCCGACTGTAAAATTTGTTCAGTGCATTTTCGTAAGCCGTGGAAATATCCTGAATACGGACAGGAGTCGTGGAAATGGATGTTGGACGAATGGTGGTCTGAGACGGCACCTGGGTTTGCTGTATCGCATTGATGGTGCCCTGCCGACTGGCAATCTCTTGCTGCAGTTTGTAAATTTCGCGTTCTTTGCGTTCAATCGCCTCATTCAATTCATCGATACGGGAGCGCAGGCGAACATATTCTTCCACGGTGACCGTTTCTTCCGCTCCACTTTCAGCAACCATGCCTTGTTGCTGATCTTCAAGTGTACTCAATTTATTGAGAAATGACCCCAGGTCTTCATCGGTTTCGGTCGGCTGATCGGATTCGTCCGGTACCGGCTCGGTGTCCATCTTGGTGAACAATACTTCCTCGGGAGCGGAGGGTTTCCCTCCCAGGTAAAAGGTGACCGCCGCCCGAGCCGTAAAATAGGCGTCATTGATTTTGTTGCCGCCGCGTTGGCCGCCATCCAAATCATCACCGGTGGTGTATTTGGCATTGCCGAACAGGGAAACGGCCATGTTGGGGGTGACAAAGAATCGAACACCCCCGCCGAGCAAGGCTTCGGCGTCGTTATATCGTTTGTTTTGTTCGACCTGAAAATTCATTCCACCGAAACCGGCCATCAAAAAGGGGCGAATGCGGCCGAGCTGCATAAATTCATAATCCGCGTATAAATTGCCAAAAAACAAATTGGTGACAAACGTTTTAGCCACTCCCGGAAGCTTAAAGCCGAGGGTATTATAGCCGGCAGCCAGATTTATGCTCAGTTTTTCCGTCAGACGGTACGTCAGAAAACCCTCGCCGCCAAATCCGAATGGCGTCACAGCCAGATCGCTATACTGCTGTTGCGCTCCCACACCAAAACCGAAACCCCATCGGCCTTTTAAGCCCTGGCTGAAAACATCCTGAGCGGGTGTGTTTATTCCAATGGCCAGGAGCGTAACCAGGGAGATGTGCTTGAAGTTCATATCAACACTCCTCTGTCAATGAATTGAGCTTCCATGCCCCAAAATCGGGTTCAGATGTTGGATTCAAATTATGATCAACTGGTTTTTTTCTTGCGATATCCTAAGTACGTTTGCAACTCCACAGGCAGCACTTTTTCCATATTGATTTTTTCATCTGTATAAAGATTGTAAGCTTCCACAAGTTCTTCCAATGTCTGTTTCAGTTGTTGCAACTCGCTATCGGGTTTCTTTTCCTGAATAGCTTCCCGGATGGCAAGGATCGTATCGCCGATTTTTTCGAAATAAAAATTGAGCATGGATTGATTGATCAGGGTATTGACGGACGCCTTCACGTCCTTTTCCTTGTCAACCAGCGTTTTGAGCGTGTTTTTCAAATGAAATAAGTTGAGATCTTTAACCAGTTGTTTATCGATGCCCAGGTAAATAAACAGAGCGGGCTGTTTTTTGTAGTAATCCGTTTTCAAAGCAATATTGGTCAACAGGTATTGTTCGACAATGACGCGCTCCCCAAAAGTGATCTTCCGGTGAGTCGCGTATCGGAGCGAATTGGCTTCTTTGTTGTACTCCACGCGTACCATCAAATCGGCAAATGAAAAATAAAGTAGCTCTTTCATTGACTCGCTCTCTCTTGAATCACTGCTTCACCTGGCTGCTTTTTTAGAAAACTTGACAAAATTTATGCCAAACCTGAAGCAACCCCGATCTGTGAATTAACTTTAATAAAATCAGCAAGTAGCTGTGACATGGAATTTGAAGCCAGCGTCTTAAAAGTGTCCGTTTTTGAAACTTTGTTAAAAGTTGAACACTTTCAGGACAGCCAGGGCCGCGATTGGATATATGAAAGAGCTTGCCGAAGGAGGTCCTCGGAGATATCGTCAAACAGACGGGTTTCGCCTACGGTTACCGGAAGCGCAAAACGAATTTTCCCCGCTTTTTTCTTCTTGTCATAGGACATTAATGAAAAAACCTCATCCATATCAATACCATCCAAAGCGGCTTTTAGCGGAATTTGCGCAAAAAATCTTTCCAGCCGTTGAAATTCGGCTTCCGGCAGTTCTCCGATAGCATGGGATATCCAGGCTTCGGCAAGCATCCCCCAGAAGACGGCTTCACCATGGCGCAATGCGCGATAGCCCGATGCGGCTTCCAGCGCATGACCGATGGTATGCCCGTAATTCAAAATAGCGCGGATCCCGGCTTCTTTTTCATCTTCTTCAACAATGCGTGCTTTGATCTGACAACTTTGGAAGACCGCCTGCTGGATAGGCTCGGTCTCGATTGCCAGCAAGCGTTTCATTTCCATTTCGCACAACAGAAATAGACCGCGATCGGCAATGATGCCATGTTTGACGATCTCGGCCATGCCGCTGATGATTTCAGCTTCCGGCAAAGAGCGCAAAAAATGCATGTCGATGAACACCAGCTTCGGCTGATAAAATGCGCCGATTAAATTTTTGCCCATTGGATGATTGATGCCGACTTTGCCACCGATACTGGCATCGACCTGAGCCAATAAGGTGGTGGGCACCTGATAAAATGGCAGACCCCGCATGAACGTGGCTGCAACGAACCCGGCCAGGTCACCGATGACTCCACCGCCAAGAGCCACCACCCCCCAATCCCGTGCGGCACCGTACTGCAGCATTTTCGTGATAATATCCTCATACACCCCCAGCGATTTGGCCCCCTCCCCGGCTTCAACGGTGATGCTCTTTACGGCAAAGCCGGCTTTGCTGAGGGCGTCTGAAAAAGGCTCTAAATAAAGCCGAGCAACTTGCCGGTCAGTAATAATAATGATATGGTTCGGGGCAGCATATAGTTTCAACAGCTCCGGGAGCTTGTTCCATTGCTGATCCCCAATAAAAATGGGATAACTATTTGAACCGAGCCGTACTTTTAAAGTTTTCATATAGGCGGTTTATTTCAATCCGGTTTCATGTTAAATTATTCATTTCGGATCAGCACTTTGAGCCTGCCAGGGGCACCGGCAGCTTGAAACGCTTTCAGCCCTTCACGCAGCGGAAATTCATCGTGGATCATTTCTTTCACATGCACGCGTTTTTCCTCCAGCAAATGCAAAGCCGGCCTGAAAGGGCCGCAACGCGAACCGATCAGCTGAATTTCATGAATCACCAAAGGCGCTAAATCGGTATGGATGCCCCCCGCATACGTGCTTTTCAGGATCAACTTGCCCCGTGGCTTGATTTTGTCGATGGCGGTTGCAAAACCATCCGGCGAGCCGGTCGCCTCGACTACCACCTCAAACTCCTGCATCGGAAGTGACTCCGCCGATTGGCAGACCCGGATGTTCCAATTTTCCGCCAGGGCAAGCTTATTTCGGTGCCGTCCCAGGAGCGTTACCTCGCAATTGTACTGTTTCAGCACCTGTGCGATCAACAAGCCGAGTTTGCCGTCTCCGATGACCAGGGCTGAGGTGCCCGGAGGCAAATGCACCTGTTCGGCGATTTCACAAGCTGCCGCCAGCGGCTCTGTGAACACCGCTTCGTGGTCAGAAACCGTGTCCGGAACGGCGTGTAAATTTTCTATCGGCAGTGTCAAATATTCGGCAAAGGCGCCGTCTTTTTTATAAATGCCCAAAACCGTTCGGTTTGGGCAGTGTCGCTGCCATTGCCGCCGGCAATAGTCGCAAGAGCCACATCCCAGGTTGATTTCACCCACCACCCGTTTGCCGATCCATCTTGCATCTTCGCATTCAATCACTTCCCCGACGAATTCGTGGCCGAGAATGCCGGTAAATCCCATATAGCCATGGGTAATTTCCAAATCCGTATTGCAAATCCCGGCCATCCGCATTCGGATTAACGCTTCTCCCGTTCGGGTTTCGGGCTCGGGGCAATCGGTAAGTAACAATTGTTGATCAAAATAAAGTGCTTTCATTTTTCGCTAATCTTGCAACCTGAATTGTGGTTTTACGCACGCCCGAAATATACGCCAGCAGGCGTTAAAATCAAATGAAAATTGCGAAACGATGTGCGAATCCCGCGGGCCTTGCTCTACCCGGCAACCCCGAAAGGATGCCCTGCCCGCGCTGTTCGCTTGTTCGGCCTCAGGCGACTTTCATCATCGGTGTTTGGCCTTCGGCTGTAAGCGTTTGCAATCGGTTATGAACATGCGACCGGTGCGTTTGCAAGTCCGGCGGTGCGCATTGTAAAAATCTACGATAATAATCCATTGCTTCATCCGTCCGTTTCATCTGATCCAAAGCCAGGGCGCAATTCAAAAGCGCTTCATGATAGCGAGAATCGAAGGATAATGCATGCCGGTAGCACTGAACCGCCTCCTCCATTTTCCCCAGACGGGTCAAGGCGATGCCTTTGTTGTTCCATGCCCGAATAAATCCCGGATTGATTTCCAGGGCGCGATCATAGCTGCGTATTGCATGGGTATAATCTTTCATTCGAACCAGCATGTTTCCTCGATTGTACCAGAGCACGGCATCATCGTTTTTCAAGCGGAGGGCATTTTCCAAAGCGGAAAGAGCGCGCTCCGGCTGACCCAGTTTACCATACAAAATGCCGATGTATGCCCAAATTTTAAAATTGGATGGGGCCATCTGGGCAGCCTGAGTGAACAGTTGAACCGCCTCCTCGTATCTTCCCAATTTGCGCAATAGTTTGGCGTGCGTGAAAGGAATCTTCCATGAACAGCGCGGTTCGGTGGCAGCCTGTTTGTAGTATTTTTCGGCTTCGTCCATTTTGCCGAGCTTGAACAACGCAAGACCTTTGTTGTGAAACAATAAAGCATCCGGTTCGAAATGTTTTTCGATATCATCAAAATACGAGAGCGCTTCGCGCAGCATGTTTTTTTCAAGCAAAATGGCACCGATATTCAACAAGACTTCCGGCAGGACGATCCAGTCATGTATCTGGGTAAAGTGCTGCAATGCTTCATCCAAATGACCATGCCGAAGATTTTCCATCCCCTGAAGCCAGTGATGCCATAGCCGTTTTTTTTCGTTCGATTCCGGGAATACGTCGATCGCGCGCAAGAATTCACGATGCGCGGTACTGAAAATGACCTCATACCGGTCTTGATCAAAATCCGGGGGAAGGGCTTTTACGGCGGAACGGTAGAAACGTGAATAAGCGCTGACACGATCGCTGAGAAGACTATAAGCGTTAAATAAGAGGCCTACCGTGAGCAAAATACCCAGAACAAGCACCTCTTCCCTTGACGATCGATTCAGCCATTCCAGAATCCATCCGATGGCCGCTAAAAGTGCCAAAAGGCCATTGACCACGGATAGTTGAACATTTTCCTGACGGAAGGCATGATAACTCAATGCCATGAATAAAACCATGGTTGCAAGCAAAGTTGCCATAAAATACATGAGATCGCCTCCTTCAATCAGACGGGGTTAGCCTGGTGATTGAGCCATATTTTTCCGGAAGCCAACGGGCGAGTGAACAGTTTCATGTGCCGATCCATCGCATATCCTGATGATTGAGATGATGGGTAGCCCGGTCACGGTGTCTTCGTTGCGGAACCTGCTTGTATGTTATTCTTTATCCGGGACTGTGAAGGAAATTTTCACATTATCATGAATGCGGGCTTGTGCGGTAACCCGATTGCGGGGTTATCAACTTAAAAATCGGCAGGTGAAACCAGGAGTTTCGAAATGTTAAGAAAAGCTCATGAATTTGAGAGGACGGGTTTTGGCAGGACGAAAAGAAATGATGGCTCAAGACGAATGAGGCTTTGTTTCGTCGGTCTCAACGGCGGGCTTCAAACTGTTGCGGAGCAGGGCGATGCCGATGATAATGAAAATAATGGGCCAGAGATCGGCGAGAAATTGGATTCGAATCAGGGCGAGATTGTTTAAGAAAATCGTCATTCCCAGTAAGATAAGCGTTGAACCGAACGCAAGATCGAAACCGGACCGGGTGTGTCGGAAAAACAGAGCCAGAAAGCCAAATCCCGCACTGACCAGAAAAATAGGCCAGGCCGTTTCTATCGGCCAAAATGGGATGAGTTCAAAATTCCGGATCAAAAAAAACAGGCCTACAAGGCTCAGAAAAATAAAATTGAACAGCGAATTTGACCGCTTGAACTGGGAGTAATTTCTATAAGAACGGGCTGCGGCAAACAAAATCAGAATAGGATAAATGTGAAGCCACCCCAAATCGATCCAATGTAATTTTTGAGCAAGCAGATAAGTGCCCAGCAAAATAAGAAACAAACCGGGCATAATGGATCGTTTCGGTGCCGCAGAGGGGTTCATAATGGACCTTTCATTGAGCCGAAAATCAGATCAGGATTGAGATTCCTGCTGGGCTGAAATCTGCTCATCTTCTTCCGGGATGACGATAGCCATGACGATATAGGCGATAATTCCCAGAAAAAGGGATGAGATGGTCAGTAACACGTAAAGAACGCGCACGATCGAAGGATCCACATTGAAATAACGTGCCAGACCGCCACATACGCCGGCAATTTTGCGGTCGTGAATGGTCCGGGTTAAGCGTTTGGTTTCCATCGGGCTTGCCTCGGTTTTTATAGGTGAAGGTTCATCTTTTTTGAAAATCAAATAAAGACCAAGACCGATCACGAGGATCGACAGCAAAAAACTGCCGTCAAAAAAGTGAAACCGCCAGGGAAAAATAAAGCGGAAATTGAGTTCCTCCAGCAACAGAGCGAGCCCAAGCACAATCAACACCACACCGATAATCAGGCCAAGATTGTCCGAAGAAGAGGCGCGGCCCTCTTCATGGGCGGCAAATTCGTCCGGATTTTCAGGGATAATGATCCAGGCGGCCAGATAGGCAACAAATCCAATGCCGCCGAAGATGGTAAAGATGGCCCAGAGAATGCGAACAAGCGTTGGATCAATTTGAAAATATTGCGCTACGCCGCCACAGACGCCGGCGATGTAGCGATCGGCAACTGAGCGGTAAAGTCGTTTGGGTGGGGATGCCGTCTCTGCCGACCGGTCTTTTGTGGAGGCTTCCGAAGCCGCAGCCGGCTTATCTATCTTTTGGCTTTCGGTTTTGGATTTCGACGTTCTGGATCCGCGTTTTTTCTCTTCTGCCATGAGCTCCCTCACTGATATTCACAACTCATGCTTTGGCTTTAAAGTCGCAATCTTTCTTGATATACAAAGACGGAATCGGAGAAAAAAGGTTTCAGCCGGAATGCCGATATTTTGCCTCCACCGCCATGATTTTTTCAACTCGCCGTTGATGCCGCCCACCGCCGAAGGATGTTTGCAGCCAGGTTTCAACAATTTTCTTAGCCAGCGCTTCACCGATCATGCGTCCTCCCAGAGTCAAAACATTGGCGCCGTTATGTTCACGGCTGTTCACCGCGCTGAAAAGATCGTTGCAGCAAGCGGCGCGAACGCCCGGTACCTTGTTGGCCACCATGGCCGAACCAATGCCGGCTCCATCGATGATGATACCCCATTGTACCGATCCATTGGCGACTTTCTCGGCCACCGCTTCCGCGATGTCCGGATAATCGACGGGATCGGGACTGTTTGTTCCTAAATCTTGCACCTGATAGCCGAGGGATTTGAGAAAAGGCACGAGCGCCTGCTTAAGTTCAAATCCACCGTGGTCGGCTGCAATGGCAAGGGTTCGCGTGCCCGTTGCGATTGAAGAAGCAGCAGACGCTGCGGGGGGTGCGGTTTGGGAGCCGCCCTGCGGGCCAAGAATGATTTCGATTCCGCGGGCTTTCGCAGCATCACGGGCCGCCGGTGTAATAATGGTGTTTGATTCGACCTGAATGGAACGTTTTCCGGTTTTCCATGCCTGTATCACCTGTGCTTCAGTCAGTAACGAACGCGGCATAAGCGGCTTTCCCTGATTTTAATTCATTTTCTCAGCGATTCCCGTCATTGGCACGAATCGTACCATGGGCCCGCGCACCATTTCGATGCGGTTTTTGCTCAGTTTCAGCACTTTATACAAATGCTGGTCAAAATGTCCTACCGGCAGCACCATGACGCCGCCCTCCTTCAATTGGTCGGTCAGCACCTGAGGAATTTCCGTCGGCGCAGCGGTTACAATGATACGGTCGTAAGGAGCAAATTCCGGCCAGCCGAGAGAGCCGTCGCTGAGCCGGGTGTGCACATTGTCGTAGCCGAGGGCTTTGAGTCGCCGACGGGCGCGCTGATAAAGCTCCGGAATAATCTCCACTGTGTAAACGTCTTTCGCCAACTCAGCAAGAATGGCGGTTTGATAACCGGAGCCGGTACCGATTTCCAAAACCCGGTGTTCCGGGGCGACGTCCAACATGGCGGTCATATACGCCACAATGTAGGGCTGCGAGATCGTCTGATTTTCGCCGATGGGAAGCGGCGCGTCTTTATATGCCAGATGCCGCAGGTCTTCCGGGACAAACAAATGTCGCGGCACTTTTCGCATGGCGGCGATCACGCGCTCATCTTGAATGCCGCGTCGGATGATCTGTTCTTCGACCATTTTGTGCCGCAACCGGGCATATTTTTCATCGCGCGTATTCGCCATAAACGGGGTTCATCCCAGTGCTTACAATGGTGATGTTGCCGGTTTATCGTAACTTTTAGGAGCCGACCTGCATGAGCTCACGAACATGCCTTTCCACCGAATTTGCCAGCGCCATTAAATTGTACCCTCCTTCCAACGAAGCGACCACCCGTCCGTTGCAATGCGCGGCGGCTTGTTGAAGCACCAGCCGGGTCATGGCGGCAAAGTGGTCCTCGGTAAGCTGAAGCTGAGCCAGCGGATCGTCTTTATGGGCATCGAATCCTGCTGAAATGAGTACAAACTGTGGCGAAAACTGCTCGAAAACCGCCGGAATCACCTCCTCAAAGGTTTGCATATAGGTGTCCGCCGGCGTGCCGGGCGCAAAAATCACATTGCGGTTGTACCCTTTGCCCGCACCGCTCCCGACTTCGTCCGGCCTTCCGGTGCCGGGATACAACGGCCACTGGTGTAAACTCAGGAAATAAACCTGAGGACTGTCGTAAAATGCCTGTTGCGTGCCGTTGCCGTGATGCACATCCCAATCGATAATGAGGATGCGTTCCAACTGATGATGATTGAGCAAATGGTGGGCGGCAAGAGCAATATTGTTAAACAGGCAAAATCCCATGGCGCGGTCTTTCTCAGCATGATGTCCCGGAGGCCGCACGGCACAAAACGCATTGTGCAGCTCTCCCGCCATCACGGCGTCCACGGCTTCCACCAGCGCGCTCACGGCCAGTACCGCCGCATCGTAGGACCGGGCTGAAACCACGGTATCGGGATCGAGCGAGGCCGGTGCATTTTCACACGCACTGATGATGCGCTGGATGTGCTGCCGGGTATGGTTCAATTCGAGAAATTCCCGGGTACAGCGATGGGTGATCGGCCGCGATAGTTGCTGCCACAGGCCAGTCTCTTCGAGCCGGCGCCGGATCACACGCAACCGGTTGGCGTTTTCCGGATGCCCGTTTTGTGTATCATGGAGCAGAAAAAGATCATCGTAATAGATCGCTGTCTTCATGTGGCTGCCTCAGAAGCATGATATCAGAATTAGCTCACGCAGGGATTGGATGGTCATCCGACATGGTTGTTGTCTTTAGGAGCACTGCCTTATCCGCGAGCACAGGCCCTGCTCTGTCATGCATTTCCACGGCCGGAGCGATGGTGAATTGCGAGGTTTCGGGCAGCAAATTATTTGTTCTGCTGCCATTGCAATTTTTTAACCACCGACTTGGAACGGCCCTCCAGGTAAATTTTATAATCGCCGGGTTTCTCCAGCTTTACGGTCAGCGTGTCCTCGAAAGGAACGAGCATTTGCACCACCATGGCGTCCTTGTCGTAGGTCACCTCAGGCACGATGGTGATCTGATCGCCTTCAATTTGAACCTGGTAATCAATGATGCGGTACGCCGGATTCGGTAGATTGCCCTTTACCCGGATCAGCACCTCCCGGCTGTCGGCGTTTTGCTGAACGACATCAACGGCATCGATATAAACTTTATGCTGCGATGTTTTGGATGGTTGCACGGCGGGTCTCCCCTGTTCGGCGGATTTATTGCTCAGGCATCCCGAAAGCAAAAGGCCTGACATCAAAATTCCCGCGATGATTTTCATGATCATCACCTTTGGTTTGGTGCGTCTCGGTGCCGGATGGCTGCGGTTTGCGGCAAAATCCGGGCGTTTAAAATCACGGTGCCGTCTGCCGGTTTCAGTTTTCAGCGCGGGCGCGATTGACAAATTCCAGGATGCCTTTCACGATGCCGTCAGCGACAGCACGCTGGAATCCGGTATCCCGTATGCGCATTTCTTCCAGCGGATGCATGATAAAAGCCGGCTCCACCAGAATCGAGGGCATCCAGGTGATCCGGCATACGGCTAAATTGTCATAACGCAACCCAAAATTAGGAAGTTTCGTCCTTCTAAGCAACTGTTTTTGCACAAATTTTGCCAAAGGTCGGCTTTGCGGGTGATAGTAGTACGTGCTGGTTCCGCGGATGATGAATGGATTTACTCCATCCGGCAGCGCATTAAAATGAATGCTGATAAACAGATGCGCATCCATGGCTTCCGCCAGTTTGGTGCGGCTGGCCAGGTTGAGCCCCTGGTGGTCTTCCCGTGTCAGAAAAACTTCAGCTCCCTTTTGTTCCAACATTTCTTTTATTGTATTAGCATACAGCAAAGTCGCTTCCTTTTCTGTGATTCCGGAAGGCCCCAGGGCTCCGTCGTCCGGTGCATGACCGGGATCGACACAGATGAGCAATCCCTTCAATGGTTGTTGGCGCGTGCCGGTGAAACGAGGCGGTTTGCGAATTTCAAAAATCAATCGGGTGCCTTCATAGTAGGCCCGGTAGCCCCATTGCTGTAAGGTGTTCAATTGAACCACGAGTGAAGAGACCTGATCGCCGTCCCGGCGCCATTGAATTTCTCGGATATACGGATCAATAAAGTCATCGCGTATCCATTCGTCCTCGGAAATCACGCCGAAAAGGCGGAGGATCAGTTGCTGAGGTCGCACGGATTGCCGCACTTCAAACGGAAGGCGCTCTCTCAGCCGTATGATAATTTGGGAACGGTCAGGAAAATTTTTTGTCCGCAACACCTGCACATCACTGGATGGCAGCGGTGTGCCTTGCGGCAGAAAGCGAACCGATGCTACCGGCACCCATGTATCGAGTTTTTGAGTCAATCGTACCCGGTAGAATTCACCGTCCCGACCGGTAATCCAGAGGCGGACGCCTTCCGGCAGAAAAATCAAACGCCCCCGCCCCGGTGCGGGACGGCCTATAGTCATGGGCTGCTGTAAAAGGGCCACGCGGGGTCCGTCTGGTTTAATGATCGTGAGATGAAACGGAGCTTGCTGCCGAACCGAACGACCGCTCCGGTCCCGCAAGGTATATTGAACGGGCACGGAATCAGCGGAAACAACGGATGGCAGCGCAAAACCGGCAATGTAGATGCCTTTCACTCGGGGCAGCCGCGGCGGCCGGTCGTTGGCGAAAATGGCGTTACGCCAACGAAACGGCTTGCGCGGGTTGACTTCTTGCATGCGAATGTTCTCAGCAATTCCGGGAAGCGAAACAAAGGCATGCCTGCCGGGCGTGCCTTTCATCAGAAACGTTGCCCTGTCGCCTGGCTGCAGCTCCAACGGCCGGTTCGGAAAAATAAACGTGGTATCCATCCCCAAAGAATCGGTCGGCCCGGCTTGCAGATACGGCGGGATATGCACCGTCCGCTTGACCGTAACGGTGTCCTGCTGCCAGATACTGCTACACCAGAACGTAAACGTCCCCGGACGCACCGGTACGACCACCATAAATGTTCCGTTCGCATATTTCTTCGCACGAATCCCGTTCACAAAAACCGGCGCTTCAAGGGGAGAGGTATGTCCAAAAACAAAAGTGGAGTCGTGTACAAAAATTTCGTCACCTTCTTTGGGATACACGACGGCTAATTGAGGTTGGGCGGAAGCAGGGAGAGCGACGAGTCCAATCCATACCCCGATTAAGCATGCCCAGCGAGGCTTTATCATCCTTTTCCAGCGCTGCAGAACCATCATCATCGGCGTTGCTCGTCATCGCGGTTCAACCGTTCGGAGTTTACGTTTCGTCAAGTCAAGTAGAAGTCTTCGCGGAGCATAACCTGCACCGGCTCATTTTCGTAAATTTCTTTTTTATCAATGGGGCAAATTAAATATGAATTGCTGCGGGCGAAACTCACGATGTCACCGCTGCCTCGGGTGCGGAGAGGCCGGCAGAAAAATTGGCCGTCTTCATACCAGCATACGGCAGGATGATAATTTTCCCGTTGCGAATGGTTGGCAAAATACTCTGTTAGGACGGCGGTGACTATGGGATTTTGATACACCGGATATCCCATCATTTTACGCAAAGCCGGCCGGACGATGACTTCAAATACCGTGGCGCTGCTGACGGGATTGCCCGGAAGAGCGAACACGAGCTTTTCCCCGACTTTTCCGAACACCGTCGGTTTGCCCGGTTTAATGGCGACCTTTTGATAATAAAAATGCCCTCCCAATTCCTTCAAGACATCCTGTACCAGATCGAGATCGCCCATGGATACCCCGCCGGTCATTAAAAGCACATCGTATTTTAAGCCCTCGACAATTTTGAATCGGAGGGCATTTTTATCGTCCTTGGCGACTCCCAGAATACGCGATTTTAGTCCCAGCCTCGAGCATAACGCCTGCAATGTGAAACTGTTGGAATTACGAATTTGGCCGGGCATGGGTTTGATGTGCGGATCCACCAGTTCATCACCGGTTGCCAGAATGGCGACTTCCGGCGGTTTGTAAATTTTGACTTTCACTTTGCCTGTTGCCGCCAACAAGCCAATAATCGGCGCCTGGATATAAGTCCCCGCCGTCAGCACCGCCTCGCCGGCTTTGACTTCGGCTCCTTTCGGTACTACATTGAGCCCGGGCTTGACCGGTTCCAAAATTTCCACCACTCGGCCCTGATCGAGCAATCGGACTTTCTCCACTTCACGAACGGCATCGGCGCCTTCAGGTAGAGGAGCCCCCGTCATGATTTTGGCCGCCTGACCCGGCTGCAGTTTGAATTTCGGATTGGAGCCCGCCGGTATAAACCCGACCACCTGTAATTTTGCCGCCGCCAGGAGAGCATCATCCGATGCCAGTGCATATCCGTCCATCATGCTGCGGTTGAACGGCGGCATATCCATATCGGAAAGAACATCTTCTGCCAGCACCGTACCGATACAGCGGGTGAAATCGGCTTCAACGGGTTTTTGGCGCGGGGTGTTCGCTAAGGTGATTTCGATCGCGTCCCTGACACTAATCATGATTCCCTTCATTCCGTTTGATGATTTGATAACTGATCTGGAATTTTCGCTTAAAGGCTTCACCAAATTTTTTCGCTGTATCGCGATTTTCAAACTGGCCGATGACCACCCGGTAAAACGGCTTTTTTTTGCGTTCGATCACCTGGATTTCCACCGGGTATCCCAGCAGCCCAAAATATTTTTTCTGGCTCTCGGCATTTTCCCGCTTTCGGAAGGAACCGATTTGAATGGCATATTGCGGCGTGCGGGCATCCGATAAAAGCGCCG
>WFVT01000131.1 GCA_015491485.1 Candidatus Zhuqueibacterota bacterium | reverse complement strand
TGCTGGTGGATAACGCCATCGTGGTGCTGGAAGCCATCGATCGTTATTACAAAAAGAAACTGCCCACGGCCGAGGCGGCCATGAAAGGCGCCAGCGAGGTGGGCAAGGCGGTCATCGCTTCGACCCTCACCACGATCTGTGTGTTCGTGCCCATTATTTTTGTCGAGGGCATTGCCGGTCAGTTGTTCAACGATCAGGCGCTCACGGTGACGTTTTCGCTGGCAGCCTCGCTGCTGGTGGCGCTCACTCTGATTCCCATGCTGGCCGCACGGCAGTGGCCCGAGCACACTCCCGCCAGGACTGATGGAGCACTCGCCGATAAAGGCGGCACTGTGGTGCGCGGCCTGCGGATTGTTTTTGTGGAAATTCCTGCAAGACTTTTGGTGACGCTGGCGAATGGGTTTGCGGCAGCGGGACGTTTCCTCGGTCGGCCGATCCGCTGGCTGTTGGGGCAATTCGATCGCCGGCTCGCCGCGGTAATCGAAGCCTATCCTGGATTTCTGGAACGCGTCCTGGCCCGCCGCGGCCGTTTTCTGCTGGGCACGCTGACGTTGTTTGTGGCGAGCCTCCTGGCCATGCGATTCATCGGCAACGAACTGATTCCGGAGATGAGCCAGGGCGAATTTTTCGTGGATGTGCAACTGCCCATCGGCACGCCGCTGGAGGAGACCGACCGGGTGATGATGCGCATGGCCGAACTGGTGCGGCCGGTACCCGGCGTGGCCAGTGTTTATACCGTGGCCGGTACGTCCAGCCAGATGGGCTTCAGCGCCACCGAGCAGCGGGAAAACCTGGGCCAATTGCATGTGCGTCTGCAGCCGGGCATGGTCGGCGATGCGGAGCTGGCGGTGATGGATGAACTGCGGCAGCGCTTCGCCGACATTCCGGGCATCGAGTACAAATTTTCACGGCCGACGCTGTTCAGCTTCCGTACCCCCATCGAGGTGGAGGTGCGCGGTTACAATCTGCAGGAGTTGCAGCGCATCAGCCTGGAGCTGGCGCAGCGGATGCGGGATATCCCAGGACTGCGGGACGTGAAAGCCAGCACCGAAGGCGGCAATCCGGAAGTGCAGATCGTGTTCAACCGCAAACGCGTGGCGCAGCTCGGGCTGGATATCCAGACCATCGGCACCATCATCCGCAACAAGGTACAGGGAGAGGTGGCCACCGAGTTCAACCGCATGGACCGGAAGATCGACATCCGGGTGCGTAACCGGGAGGATTACCGCCGCAATGTGGATGACCTGCGCCGGCTCACCATCAATCCGAATGGCGCGGTGCCGATTCCGCTGGCGTCGGTAGCCGAAGTGACTCTCGAGCGCGGCCCCAGTGAAATCCGGCGTGTGGATCAGGAGCGTGTGGCGCTGGTGACGGCCAACCTCAAGGGTCGGGATCTCGGCAGCGTCACCCGGGACATCCAGGCGGTGATCGATGAGCTGATACTACCGCCGGATTTCCGCGTGACCATCGGCGGGCAGCAGCGCGAAATGGCCACCTCGTTCGACAGCATGGTGCTGGCCATCGCCCTGGCGATTTTTCTGGTGTATCTGGTGATGGCGTCGCAGTTCGAGTCGCTGGTGCAGCCGTTCATCATCATGTTTACGATTCCGTTTGCGCTGATCGGCGTCGTGCTCACCCTGCTGATCACCGGCACGCCCATCAGCGTGGTGGTGCTGATCGGTGTGATCATGCTGGCCGGTATTGTGGTGAATAATGCGATTGTGCTGCTGGATTACATCAATCAGCTCCGGCGAGATGGATTGCCGAAACGCGAGGCCATTAAGCAGGCGGGACAGGTGCGGCTGCGGCCGATTCTGATGACCACGCTGACCACGGTGCTTGGGTTGCTGCCCATGGCGATCGGACTGGGTGAAGGCGCGGAGGTGCGCACGCCCATGGCCATTACCGTGATCGGCGGCCTGCTGGTGGGCACGCTGCTCACCCTCGTGGTGATCCCGACGGTGTACGATCTGGTGGTGCGGGAGAAATAGGGCTTTGTGGGTTTGAAAAGGATGGGCTAAAGCCCGATTTTCATTGGGTTTTGTTGTCCAAATCAAGCTCACCCGGCTAAAAATTGCGGACTCGGCGCTGAGTCTAAATAGCCCCGCGCTTCAGCGCGGGGAGAACAGCGCCCTCCAATAGCGGGCTTAAGCCCATTATCGTTTTGGGCTAAAGCCCGAATTTTTCTTCACAGCTCCTCATGGAAATTTGATCGTTGTGGCCAGATTCCATAGCCCCGAGCTTCAGCTCGGGGGGCGAGTTTACTTCTTCCATGACCGGGCTTCAGCCCAAATACTCTTTGCGATTGGGCTAAAGCCCGAATTTCATTTGGCACTGGCTCCTCGTCCCCGGCTTGAAAGCCGGGGCTAATCAATCGAGGGCGAGTCAAATGGAGCTCGGCCGGTCCCGAAATGCGGATTCGGCGCTGATTTTGATTAGCCCTGGGCTTCGGCTCGGGGATGAAGCAGCGAGCCTTCAAATAGTGGGCTTTAGCCCGTGATGGTTTATAACCGGGCTTCAGCCCAAATGCTTTTTACGATTGGGCTAAAGCCCGAATTTCATTTGGCTCTGGCTCCTCGTCCCCGGCTTGAAAGCCGGGGCTAATCAATCGAGTTTTCCTGGCCCCAAATTGAGGATTTTGCGTTGAGTTTTATTGGCTCCGAGCTTCAGCTCGGGGAGAATATCGGGCGCCAAGATGGCGGGCTTCAGCCCATTCCGGTTTCGGGCTAATGCCCGGTTTTTTCGCGGTTTTCGTCCCCGGCTTGAAAGCACGGGGCTAATCAATCAAGGGATAATCAATCTGGCTTGTCCGGCTAAAAATTGCGGACTCGGCGCTGAATCTAAATAGCCCCGAGCTTCAGCTCGCGGAGAACAGCGGCCATCCCAATATCGGGCTTCAGCCCATTTTTCTTTGCACTTTTTGTCGTCAATTTGTCGTCAATGGCGCACAAGCGATTCGGCTTCGGCACCAGAGGCTGCGTTAGTCGGTATTTTGGTGTTGCCAGAATGGAATCTCATTGCTGCCCCTGAATAGCCCCGAGCTTCAGCTCGGGGACGCAGCGAGCCCCAAAGTAATGGACTTCAGTCCATTGGGTTTCTGGCTTTAGCCCATATCTTTATTTAAATCCCAATTTTAAGAGAAACTGCTCATACTCTTCTGAGAAAGTCTTTTTACGATGATGGGTTTCCTGATCGCGGATATAGTCTCTTACCCGATTCACCTGCGATTCACTCACCGAAAGTGCGATATAATCATCCTGCCATTCAAATTTGCCGTGAACAAGATGGTTCTGATTGACCCAGTGCGAGGATTCGCCTTTTAGCAATTGAACCACTTTGCTAATGCTTTGGGACGGCCTGAGCGAAATCAAAAGGTGGACATGATCTTGCACCATGTTCATGAAATCAATATGGATTTCTTTCAATCGCGCGTTTTCTTTGATGTGCTTCATCAATTGAGGTTTTAAGTTTCGCGTGATGATTTTTTCGCGGCGTTTGGTCCCCCAGATGACGTGAATCCAAATTCTTACATAAGGCATAGCTTCCCCCTTTCATTTTTTGGAAGCTTTGCAAAATGATTCAAAAGGACTCGAAAAAGTCCTTTCCGGTTTTGGGTAACTCGGGCTAAAGCCCGAATTTTTTCTCGGTTTTTCGTTGTCCCCGGCTTGAAAGCCGGGGCTAATCAATCGAGCTTTTCTGGCCCCAAATTGAGGATTTTGCATTGAGTTTGATTAGCCCCGAGCTTCAGCTCGGGGACAAAGCAAGCCCCTAAATAGTGGGCTTTAGCCCGTGATGGTTTTGGGCTAAAGCCCGAATTTTTTTCTCGTCGGTTTTCCGTTGTCCCCGGCTTGAAAGCCGGGGCTACTCAATCGAGGGCGAGTCAAATCGAGCTCGGCTGATCCCCAAATGCG
This sequence comes from Candidatus Zhuqueibacterota bacterium, assembly GCA_015491485.1. Taxonomy (GTDB): domain Bacteria; phylum Zhuqueibacterota; class Zhuqueibacteria; order Zhuqueibacterales; family Geothermadaptataceae; genus Hydrothermovivens. The sequence continues at coordinate 10,428 of WFVT01000131.1, read as the reverse complement.
GATTCGGCGCTGATTTTGATTAGCCCTGGGCCTCGGCTCGGGGACGAAGCCGCGAGCCCCAAAATAGTGGGCTTCAGGCCATGATGGTTTTGGGCTAAAGCCCAATTTTTTGCGGCTTTTCGATGTCCCCGGCTTAAAAGCCGGGGCTAATCAATCGAGCTTTCCCGGCCCCAAATTGAGGATTTTGCGCGGAGTCTGATTAGCCCCGAGCTTCAGCTCGGGGAAAGCCGCGAGCCCCCTAATAACGGGCTTCAGCCCATTAATTTCATTTCACCCACACCGTCTTGATATTCACAAATTCTTTAATGCCAAAATGCGACAGCTCGCGGCCGTAGCCGCTCTCTTTGATGCCGCCGAACGGCAGCCGCGGATCCGATTTCACAAACGCATTCACAAAGCAGCTCCCCGCTTCCAGTTCATACGTGGCGATACGCTCGCCCCGGGCAACATCGCGGGTGAAGACCGCCGCACCCAACCCGAAAACCGTATCGTTGGCAATGCGGATGGCATCGGCTTCGTCCTTCGCCGCAATGATCGACGCCACCGGGCCGAACAGCTCTTCCTCATAGGCCGGCATGCCTTTGGTGACATTGGTCAGCACCGTCGGCGGATAAAACGCGCCCGGACCATCGGGAATCTCGCCGCCGAGCAATACTTTCGCGCCTTTCTCCACGCTCGCCATCACCTGCTGGTGCAGCTCGTCGCGGAGATCGTGCCGCGCCTGCGGCCCGACTTCCGTGGCCTCATCCAGCGGATCGCCCATCTTGCGCTGCCGCATCTGTTCCACATACAGGGTTTCAAATTTCTCCAGCACCGGTTCCACCACCACAAACCGCTTGGCCGCGATGCAGCTCTGCCCGGAATTGATCAGCCGGCTGGTCACGCAGGTGGTCACGGCCTCCTCGATATTGGCGTCCTCCAGTATCACATACGGATCGCTGCCGCCGAGCTCGAGCACGGTCTTTTTTAGAACCTGCCCGGCTTTGGCGGCCACGGCCTTGCCCGCGGGAGTGCTGCCGGTGAGAGTCACGGCCTTCACATGCGGATGCTCAATCACCGCGTTCACCTGTTTGCTGCCGATCAGCAGGGTGGTAAACACATGTTCCGGAAATCCGGCCTGCCGAAACACATCCTCAATGGCCAGCGCGCAGCCGGGCACGTTGGATGCATGTTTGAGCACGCCCACATTGCCGGCCATCAGCGCCGGTGCGGCGAAGCGAAACACCTGCCAGAACGGAAAATTCCACGGCATCACCGCCAGCACGGTGCCGAGCGGCTGAAACGCCACGAAACTTTTGCTGGCATCGGTTTCGATGATTTCCGGCTGCAAAAAGGCTTCGGCGTTGTCGGCGTAATAATCGCACACCCAGGCGCATTTTTCAATTTCGCCGCGCCCCTGGGTGATGGGCTTGCCCATTTCGTTGGCCATCAAAACGGCAAATTCCTCTTTGCGATCGCGCAGCACCTGCGCGGTCTTGCGCATGAGCCCGGCGCGCTCCGCAAAGGACGTGCGCCGCCAATCCTGATACATTCGATTGGCCTGTTCCAGCGCTTCGTTTACCTGCGCCGGAGTCATTTCGTCGTACTCCTTGATCACTTCGCCTGTCGATGGATTTACGGCAACAATACTCATGATTGGCTCCTCCAATTGAAATCCCAATTCAAGATCAGGGGACGGTCCAAAAGCATCCCTTCCCGTGGCTGTTTGGTAACGAATACGGCATCCATCGCCATACCGGAACGGAATGCACATCCATCGAGCTTTCAAAACGTAAGCCGTGGCAGGGAAATGGCGACGGAGTTCCGGAAAGATCGCAATGATTTCTACCGTTCGAGGTTCTTGACCTGCAGTTGCTCAAAACGGTGATCCGTGGTTTGTTTGGTTTCGGTTGAACATAACCTGAATTGCGTGATTTTAAAATACAATTTGGAACCGTGACATTCAACCTTTTCCGTGCCGCTATTTTCTGAGAATGGATGGTACCCGCAGCGGGAGCATCTTGCGACAAATCATTTTCTTTTTTCCGGCGAGCAACCGTGAAGGATGCAATGGCAAAACGGATGGCATCCAATCAAAACCGGGGGCTTCAAATCTTTCACGGCGAGTCGGTAGAAAGAGTCATCAGATTACGAAGTGGTGAACGCAGCCCATGGAAAGACCAATCTCTCGGGAAACCTCGCACCGGTTAGGCTCGTTGTTTGTTACAGAAACAGCCGTTTGGGATGTTGGAAAGCATTGTTTTGCCTCCATCGCATGGCCGAGTAATTGAACCGGGATTCCACTGATCATTGGCGGCGTCTCGATTGCACCGTGAAACAAAGTGTCGCGATTGTGACCCGGAGTCAGGGCGCCAGAAAAGGATGTCCGCTTCGTGATGCCTATTTTGGTTTCATAATTTTAATTTTTTTTATATATTTGGGAAACATTGCGCGTCACTGACTGTTGAAGCAATAGAAAATAAGACAGCCGGTGCATTTTGCAATTTTGAAATCATGATCAGCTCATAAATTTGTGGAGGAAAACCAATTATGCCGCAAAACGCCAACAAAGAACGCATCGCGGTAACAGGAATCGGTTTGGTGACTCCCCTGGGGGTAACGGTTGAAGAGAACTGGCAAAGTTTGATGCAGGGGAAATCAGGGATTGACGTCATCCGACGGTTTTCTGCTGATGAATACGAATTACCGACGAAAATTGCAGCCGAGGTAAAAAATTTCGATCCCAGTCAGTTCATGGATCGCAAAGATATCCGGCGATATGATGTGTTTTTGCAGTATGCTGTTGCAGCGGCGGATATGGCGTTAGCGGATGCGGGTCTGCGCCCGGAAGATTTGCCGCATGATCGGACAGGCATTTTGGTGGGTTCGGGGATGGGCGGCATCGAGACATTTTTGGAGAATGCCATCAACATGCATGTACACGGGCATCGCAAGATTTCGCCGTTTTTTGTACCGGCTTTGCTGGCCAACATGGCTTCCGGCTATTTGACGATCCGGTATAAAACGCGCGGCCCGAATTATTCCATTGTTTCAGCGTGTGCCACGGGGGCGCACAGTATTGGTGAGGGCTTTCATTGTTTACAGCGCGGTGAGTGCGATGTGATGATTGTCGGCGGCACGGAGTCGGCGATCACGCCGCTGGGGGTGGCCGGATTCGTGGCCGCCCGGGCGCTTTCCCGCCGCAACGATGAGCCGCAAAAAGCCAGCCGGCCGTTTGATCGTGACCGAGACGGTTTTGTGATGGGAGAGGGCGCCGGCGTGCTGATCCTCGAGCGAGAGAGCACCGCCCGTTCCCGCAATGCCCGCATTTATGCTTTTCTGGAGGGCGTGGGCTATTCGTCGGATGCTTACCATCCCACCGCGCCCTGTCCCGACGGCGCCGGCGCGGCGCTGGCCATGCAGCGCGCGATCGACCATGCCGGCGTAAGTCCCGCGGATGTGGGCTACATCAACGCGCACGCCACGGCCACGGAACTCGGCGACAAAGCCGAGGTCACGGCCATCCGGCGCGTGTTTGGTGATGCTGTGGAGCAGGTGGCGGTCAGCTCCACCAAATCGATGACCGGCCATCTTCTCGGCGCGGCCGGATCGGTAGAAGCGGCTTACACCGTGCTGGCGCTGTATCATCAAACCTTACCGCCGACCATCAATCTTGAAAACGTGGATCCCGAATGTGAGCTGAATCATGTGGCCAATGAGCCGCGCAAGGCAAACGTGGATCTGGCCATCAGCAACGCCTTCGGCTTCGGTGGGACCAATACGTCGCTTTTGTTTGCGCGGTCGTAATAGGGTTCGCCCCGGGGATGCGGTAAAAGTGTCTTCAGCGCGATCCGGAATTCGTAAAAATAAAAAAGGCCGGTTCAAAAACCGGCCTTTTTTGCGGGGCTGGCCAGAAATGGCGATACCTGTCACTTTGCCTGCGCGGATCCTGAAAAATCGCCTCACACCCGCAGATCGATCTTCAATCCTTTGCCTTCTTCCTTGGGGAGACTTTGTGTCTGCAGATCATCCTCGGATTGGGCGCTCACCGGTTGCTGTGACTGCGCTTTTAGCTCTCCGCCTGTCGGTTGGCTTTTTAAAAGCTGGGTGATTTGAGCAGCGCTGGCATTGGCTCCTGATACATGCATAGTCCCATCTCCTTTTAATTTGGGTGAATGAGATCACCTTAGCACGCGTGGTTTTTATAAGGCTTATTCCGATTGGCCTCAGAGTTTGAAACAAACTGCAAGTTATTGCGCAGGCCTGTTTTAGTATCGGCAGAGGATGAAAATGTTTAAAGAATTTTAATAAAGCGGCGGGTAAAACACTCTCGCATCCATGCAGCCGGAACCATGGAGCAGAGCGCGGACAGACATGATGATCAGGAATCCGCATGCGGGAAAGCAGGCAAAATCAGCACTTGGATATCCACGCTTTGGAAAGAATGATCATGAGAGTTAATCGAGGAAAAGTCTCAAATCGACCGACTCTCCAACTCCGGCTCCCGGACGACGAGCCGACAGGCGCCGGCGGACGCGCCAGCAACTCCAGAGGTACGGGGCAGGTTCTGAGGGCCTCCCGGAAAAATCCCACCGGGATGCCGCCACCGCATCATCCATCTGCATTTGCTGCATTCCAGTCAACCGTATCGGCATCGATACGCATGCTGTCATCAGCAAAAAGAAAAACGGCCTGCGCGGACAAGCCGCGAACAGGCCGTTCTGTAATTGCCTTTTTCCCGGGTTACACGCGCTCGAGCAACGTAAGATAATGCTTTACTTTCTTCAGAATGGGCGCTTTTTTGAACAAAGTGGCCAGCAATGACAATTCCGTGCGTGCCTGCCGTTTTTGTCCGATTTTCATCATGGCCACCCCGGCCATAAGCTGCGCATCAGCCAGCTTATTGGCATTCGCATACCGATTGACCTTCTCAAACTCGACGATGGCCTGATAGTAATCGCCCATGGCGTAGTAGCATTCCCCGATCCAGTATTGACAGTTGTCGGCCAGGTCACCGGCGTCGTTGCGGAGGAGCAACTGCCGAAATTTGCGGATGGCCTGCGAGTAGCGCCGCGCATAGTAAAAGTCCAGCGCATCGCGGTACAGCATTTCAAAGGTGACCGGCTCTGGCTCAATCGCGGAAGGGGCTGCCGGCGCTGGCTGCGGTCCGGTGCGATCCACCGTAACCGATTCCGTGGCGATGACTTCATCCGATGCCATGCTGGGCGCCGGTGCGATGGTCGGAGCCACGGCATCCGTGCTCACCGGCATGTTGGTGATATCCGCGGTTTTACGGACCTGTGGTTCATTTTCGGCTGACTCCAGTTGCGCCAACATGGTTTCAATTCGCTGTTCGTCCTGCGAATCATCCGGCGCAGTCGGCGGAGTATCCTGCATTTCTTCCGACACGATGGCGCGTAACCGGTTCATGGAGTCCTGTGGGAAAACGGCCTGTTCTGAATCCTGCATCGGGTTGGGGTTGTCGGCGCTTTGCAACTGGCTCAGCAAATCCGTGACCGAATCTTCGGTTTCCGCAGATTCATCGTCCAGCGGTTCGATCCATTCGGAGCTGGAGTCGGCGTCTTCCATGCTCAATGGGACGAAATCCGCTTCCGAATTGACGCGTTGCATTTGAATGCCGCAGCGGGAAAAGAAAACCAGGCTGATGAGGATAAGACTGAGGAATGATCCCCCGATGAGTTTTTGCATCCGGGTCATGGCTGCACTCCCTTGCGTTGTTGGTCCAATGATGTTTGCGTGCGTAACCCTGGAATCAAGAATTTTACAGAAGCGTATCAAAGTATAGCGAAAGCGGGGATCAACGGCAAATTAAAATTTTGTAGCATTTCTTGCTTTACCGCAGGGCGGGCGCAGCCGTGTCATCAATTGTCTCACGGCTTTTCCACGGACAGCGTGTCATGTTTAACTTCATACCAGCTCCGGGAATGTTTCACCCTTCGGAGCATTCGCCGCGCCAGTCCGGGCATGACCGCCGAAAACTTCCCCACACTCCACCGCATGCTCCGGGGCACGAACACTTCCCCGAGATTTTTCTCAATGGCTTGCCTGACGGCGCGGGCGACATCTTCCGGCTGCACCAGCGGCGTCAAAAATGTACGCTGGATGTTCTCCACCATCCGCGTCTGCACAAAACTGGGGCAGATCCAGCTTACGCCGATGCCATGCTCGCGCAACTCTTCACGCAAAGCGCTGCTGAAGCCGACGATGCCGTGCTTGGCGGCGGCATATACGGCCAGACCCTCGGGCGCAAATTTGCCTGCCAGACTGGCCAGATTCACAATGTGCGCCTCCTCGCGTTTTATCAAATAGTCCAGGCTGTAACGCGTCAGCAGAATGGCCGCCGTGAGATTGATATCCAGGAGTTTTTGGATGCTCCACGGATCGTGTCCGGCAAACGGACCGGTCAGGATCACTCCGGCGTTGTTGATCAGCACATCGAAACCGCCGTGCAGCATGAATAACTCATCGATGAACCGGCGCATGGCTTCCCGGTTTGCCACATCGCCCTCGAAAGTTTTGATGTCCCCGCCGACCGCTTCCACCTCGCTCATGGTTGACTCAAGATCCTGCCGATGCAAATCCAGTGCAAAGATGGTCGCACCGGCGTGCGCCAGCTCCACGGCAATGGCCTGCCCAATCCCCCGTGCCGCACCCGTGACCAGGACCGTTTTACCCTTTAAATTCATCCGGACTCATCCCGCGCATCGATAAAATGATCTTCCATTCGTCCTCGGTCACCGGCTGGATAGACAGCCGCATGCCGCGTTTGAGCAGCAACATATTTTCCAATCCCGGGGTATTACGCAGCTCATCCAGGGTGATCGGCGGCTCGAAATCGCGTTCGTAACGGATGTCCACCATCACCCATCGGGGATTGTCCGGCGACGCTTTCGGATCGAAGTAGGGGCTCTGCGGGTCCCAGGCGGTGTGATCCGGATAGGCCTCGCGCACCACCCGGGCGATGCCCATGATCGACTGAGGCTTGACCACGCTGTGATAAAACAGCACCCGGTCGCCGATTTTAATATCGTCGCGCATGAAATTGCGCGCCTGATAATTTCGCACGCCGTCCCAGCAGGCCGTCTGGTCGGGCTCGGCTTTGAGGTCGTTCCAGGAATAGGTGTTGGGTTCGGTTTTGAAAAGCCAGTATCGCATGATTGCTCCTCTGTAAACTTTTTGTTTGACGCTGCCAGGGCTCGGAACCCTGGCAGCGTGGTTCCTCTTACTTTTTCTTTTTTCCCGCGCCGCGCAGCGCCAGCCGCCCCATTTTTCGCATCAGCATGACATACAGCCCCGCTGGCAGCGCATGCACAAGCCGGTACAGCAGCATCATTTGCCAGGGATAAATATACACATGTTTTTTCTTCGCCACGGCCCGGATCATTTTCTGCGCCGCCTCGGGAGGCTGCAACAGCCAGAACCGGTTCGGGTTATCCTGATTGATCGGGGTATCCACGTAGCCCGGATGAATGGTGGTGAATTGAATGTATGGCAATTCCACCGCCATGCTTTCCATAAAATAGGCCAGCCCGATTTTGGTCACGCTGTAGATGCCGTGCAGCGGCAATCCACGCATGGATGCCGCTGAACCGATGCCGATCACCGTGCCTGATCGCTGCGGCACCATAATATCCAGCGCCGCCTTGATGGTATAAATCGCGCCCTTCAAATTGGTGTCGAGCATGGCTTCGACTTCCTCCCACTCCCAGTGTCGCATGGACGATTCGTACCCCACGCCGCTGTTGGCCCACACCACATCCAGGCGACCGGCCGCCTCGGCGAAATCCTGTACCGCGGCCGTCACCGCCTCGCGGTCCCGTACATCGCAGGCGCGAATCCAAAACCGACTGCCGGAATCTTTCAGCCGGTCGGCCAGTTCGCGCAACCGCTCTTCCCGCCGACTCATCAGCCCCAGATGCACGCCAAACGGCGCCAGCGCTTCGGCCAGCGCCCAACCCAGTCCCGACGACGCGCCGGTGATCAGCACCGTTTTCCCCTGCCAGTACTGCTTCAATTTCTGCTCCATCCGCTTACCTCATGATTTCGCTTCCAAACTATGACGGCTGTTTCGGTGTATGATACATCCGTTGGATGATTTTACCCAATTTCAAGCGCTCGTTGCACGTTTTCCTTTTACTGATGCGGATGCGGGTCTTCATCCCACCAGTACGGCCGTGGCAGCTTTTTCTGTTCCGGCCAGAGCTGATCCAGGGTATTGGCATCGTAGAGCAGCCCGTTTTTCATCACGTAACGCAACGCCACCGTGTTGCGGATGTTTTCCAGCGGGTCCTTATCCAGCACCAGCAGATCGGCCAGCTTGCCCTTTTCCAGCGATCCCAGGTCCTGATCAAAGCCGATGGCCTCGGCGCCGAAGATCGTGGCGCAACGCAGGGCGTCCATCTCCGACATGCCGCCGGACTGCACCGCCCATAGCTCCCAATGGTAGCCCAGTCCCTGCAACTGCCCGTGCCCGCCGATGCAAACTTTGCCGCCCGCCTCGACGATCTTTTTCGCCTGCGCGGCGTGCAGCCGGAACACGTGCTCGTCATCACGGAACCACTGCCGCCGGCGCGTGAGCTTGTCCAGCTCCTCGTGCGGGAAAAACCGCCGCAGCTTCGGGTCGTCGTGCACTTCGGTGCGGGTGTAGAAATAATTCTCCGCCCACGGCCCGCCGTAGCTCACCAACAACGTGGGGGTGTAAAACGTCTGTGTGGCGGCCAGAAGCTGTACGACATCCTCGAACAGCGGCGAAATCGGGAAGCTGTGCTCGTGGCCGGGATAGCCATCCATGATCTGGGTCAAATCCAGCTTCATGTCCAGCGCACCCTCGGTGGTGGGCATCAGCTTTTCTTCGCGCGCCGCCTGAATGATCCACTGCCGTACCTTGCGATCCCCGGCGATGTACTGCTTGATGGTGTTGGTGTGGTAATATTGGGAATACCGTTTCAGCACCTTTTTGGCGTCGTCAAGGCTCTTGATCTGTTCGGTTCGGAACACGCCGGGACCGGTATAGAACACGCGTGGGCCGATCAAATCGCCGGTCTCCACCAGATCGCTGTAGGTGAGCACATCGGTGGTGGAGGTCTGCGGATCGCGGGTGGTGAGGACGCCATAGGCCAGATTGGCGAGATACTCCCACACCACGGTGCGGTGCACGCCCCACGCCGGCCACATGTGGGCATGCGTATCCACGAACCCCGGCAAAATCACCTTGCCGCGGACATCGATTTCGCGGGCGCCCTCGGGCGTGGCGATGTCGGCGCTCGGCCCCACCGCCTCGATGCGGTTATCGCGAATCACGAGGGCGCCGTCTTCGATGATGCCGTCATTGGGTGCGTCTGGCGCCATGGTCAAGATTTTTGCGCCGCGGAACACCAGCACGCCGCGGCCTTTTTGGCGCGGAAAGGTGAGATCGATCACGATCTGCCGCGGCTCGTATTCCGCGGATTTTTTCCCTTTGTCTTCAGATTTTTCCTCTTCGCCGGCCTGCGCCTGCTTGAGCGAGTCTTCAAAGGCGCGCGCCGCAGCGAAATTGTAGCGGAACACCGTGTTCCCCAGCGACCACACCACTTCCTCGCCCTTCGGGCCCCAACTCATGAACAGGCCGCCGATGGTGGTGAGCTTTTTCACCGGGAAGGCGGCGCTTTTGGGATTGACCACCGAGATGTTCGGCGGCTCTTTGCCCAGTTTCGGTACGGTCACCTGAAAAATGTGGTTCTGCACCAGCGCCAGCGCGGTTTCGCCGTCCGGGCCCATGATGACCTCGGACGCTGGGATGGGCTCGCGGCCGCCAAACGGCGGCTTAACGCCGGTCACCTTCACGTGCACCTTGCGATCGGTGCCGTCCAGCCGCATGGAGACCAGCCCCTTGCGGCCCTCGTACACGTAAATGCGGTCGCTGCGGTCGGCAAAGTGCGGCCGCACCCCGCGAAACGGCGCAATCACCTTCGCTTCGCCGCCGCCGGCCGGGATGCGCACCAGCTCCATGCCCTGTCCGCCGATAAAGTTGAAATAGCTCAAATCGCGGCGCTGCTGCCACGGCCCGCGCGCCACGATCACTTCGCTGCCATCCGGACGCCACACCGGCTCGGCGTAATACGCGGCAATGCGGCTCAACCGCACCGGTTTGCCGCCGCGGGCGCGCACTTTATAGACATGGCCGCCTTCTTCCTCATCCCAGGTGACGAAGGCGATCCATTTGCCGTCGGGACTCCAGGCCGGCGCGTACTGCCCGGCGCGCATCTCCGCCAGCTGTTGGATTTTGCCGCTATCCAGGTCTTTCACGTACAGCCGGTGCAGCGCGGTGAAAGCCAGCTTGCGGCCGTCCGGGGACAGCCGCGGCCAGCGCACCTGCCGCACTTTCACCGGCCCGTCTTCCACACGGGTCCGGAAATGCACTTTCGGCCCCAGCGCCACCTGTGCATCGAC
>WFVT01000130.1 GCA_015491485.1 Candidatus Zhuqueibacterota bacterium | reverse complement strand
TATCTGATGACCGTCAGCCCGCCATGGGTGCCCACCCGCTTCGATGAGGAAGGGGTGGCCGAAACGGTGCGCAAGTTTTTCGGCACATTGCTGAATACATACAGCTTTTTCGCCATGTACGCCAATATCGATAAATTCGATTACTCGGCCCAGCCGGCGATCCCCATCGAAGAACGGCCCGAAATCGACCGCTGGATTATTTCCATGAAAAACCGGCTGGTGGAACAGGCGCAGGTGTACTGGCGGCGGTACGATATCACCAAAGTGGGGCGCAGCATCGCCGATTTCGTGCTCGATGATGTGTCCAACTGGTATGTCCGCCGGAACCGCAGACGCTTTTGGAAATCCGAAGCGGGACGCGACAAATTAGCCGCCTATCAAACCTTGTATGAGGTGCTGGTTGCCGTGGCGCGGCTCATGGCGCCGATTGCGCCCTATACGGCTGAGCTGCTGTATCGCAATTTAACCGCCGGGCAGAAAGGGCTGCCGGAAAGCGTGCATCTGAGTAGCTATCCCAGACCGCAGGAGCCGGCATTCGATTATCGCGATCCGGACCTGGAAGAAAAAATGGAGCTGGTGCGGGATGTGGTGGTGACCGGACGCGCCTTGCGCAATGCGGCCGGGGTGAAGGTGCGCCAGCCTCTGCCAAGGCTGCTGCTGGTGCCGCGATCTGCGAGTGACCGCGAAAACATCCTGCAAATGGCCGATCTGATCCGCGAAGAGCTGAATGTGAAAGAAATCGTTTTCGCCGAGCGCGCCGAAGATTTGATGAAAAAGCAGGCCGAGCCGGTGTTCAAAAAGCTGGGGCCGAAATTCGGCAAGTCGGTCAATCAGGTGGCGGGACTGATTCGCAATATGACCGCAGAACAGATTGCTGAACTGGAGCGTAAGGGAAGCGTTGTCCTCGCTGCCGAGGGCCAGGAGTTTACCGTTGAGCTGGACGACGTCAAAATTGGGGCGCAGGGCAGTGAGGGCATGGTTGCCAGCCTGGACGGCCTGTTGCCTGTGGCGCTTGACACCCGCTTGAACGAAGAACTCATCGCCGAAGGCCTTGCCCGCGAAGTGGTCAATCGGATTCAAAACATGCGCAAAGAGGCCGGTTTCGATGTGGTCGATCGGATTGAAATCGTGTATGATGCCAGTGAAAAACTCGCCCATGCGATTCAGAAACAGAAAGAGTATATTATGCGCGAAACCCTGGCTGAGAAGCTGTCGCGCGGTCAAAACGGTGCGGGTGACATGATGCGCGAATGGAATATTGACGGAGAAAAGGTGCAACTGTCGATTAAAAAGATTGCAAATTAATTTGAAATTTTGCATATTCATAAACTTCAGAAAAAGATTTTCAAGATAGGTAGGGGCTACAAACGGTACAGAAGGAAGCATTCGCATATGAGACTCCAGGAGCGGAGGTAAAAATGCGAAAGGAGGCGAAATAGATGTCGCAAAACAGTCATCTTTCGAAAGAGAAGTTGGAATACTTCAAGCAGCTCATCCTGGAAAAACGGGCAGAATTGCTGCAAGAGTTGGGATACCTGGAAGATGGTATGTCCGTGACGCCGAAAGAAGCCTCGGGGGAAAACACATCCTATACTTATCACATGGCGGATTTGGGAACGGACTACATGGAGCGTGAAAAAGCGTTTTTCTTCGCCCGTCGAGAAGGCCGTTTGCTGTATCATCTGGATCAGGCCCTTGAGCGCATTGAGAAGGGGACTTACGGCATTTGCCGGGAGTGTGGTCAGCCCATTAGTGAAGCGCGCTTGGAAGCCGTGCCTCACGCCTCCATGTGCATTGAATGCAAGTCCAACGAAGAGAAAAACCGTCGATAACCATTTGTGATTTTTTACGAACAGAAAGGTATCCCATTTGAAAGTTCTGTGGATCACCGTTGGCGTTGTCATTTTGGACCAAATCACCAAGCTGTGGGTAAAAAGCCGCTTTTATTATGGCGAAAGCATTGACGTTGTCGGCAGTGTATTGAAATTCACCTATATTGAAAATCCGGGGATGGCGTTCGGTATCCGGTTCGCCGGCCCGTGGTTTTTTACCATCTTTTCTGCAATCGCCAGTGTGATTATTTTTGTCCTTCTGTACCGCATGCGCCACGAAGCTCTTACTGGTCGCATTGCCCTCTCGCTGGTCCTGGGCGGGGCGATCGGGAATCTTATCGATCGTTCCCTGTATGGCCGGGTCGTCGATTTTATTGATGTGGGGATCGGAACCACCCGTTGGCCGGTGTTCAACCTGGCCGATAGCGCTGTGACCGTCGGAATGATACTGCTTATTGCTTTGATGATTTTTGAAAAGGAGCACAAGGAGGACGAAACATCTGGACTGAAGGTGAAAAACAAGGAGTTACCGGAAAGCGAGGAACGAGATATCTGGCAAACGCCGGAATAACAGCCGCCTTATGACGCAAGAGACCAAAAAACACCTGCAAATTAAAATCCCCCGGCATCAATCGCCTCAGCGCATCGATAAATTTCTTGCCCAACAATTACCCGACATCAGCCGTGCTTATATTCAATATTTGATTCAAACCGAAGCCATCCTGGTCAACGGCAAACCCGTTAAACCCAGCCACAAAATCGCCCCGGCCGAACGGATTGATATTTATCTTTCTGATAAACCCGGCCCGGAGGTCCTCCCGGAAAATATTCCGCTGGACATTGTGTATGAAGATGAAGCCCTGCTGGTGGTTAATAAGCCTGCCGGCATGGTCGTGCATCCGGCGTTTGCAAATTATACCGGCACTCTGGTCAATGCGCTATTGTACCATTACCAGCAAAACCTTTCCTCACTGGGCGGTTCCGACCGTCCGGGCATCGTGCACCGATTGGACAAGGATACCTCGGGCTTGATGGTGGTTGCCAAAAACGACCGCGTGCATGCAGAATTGGCCCGGCAGTTCTCGGAAAAAACCGCCTCGCGGAAATATCTGGCCGTGGTATGGGGCAAACTGCCGCACCGGGAGCAGACCATCCGCAACTATCTGGCGCGCAGTCAGAAAAACCGCCTGAAAATGACCGTCGTGCAGGAAGGCGGAAAGTGGGCGGTAACGCATATCCGTGTGTTGGAGCAGTTCGATATTGCGGCACTCATTGAGGCGCGCCTGGAAACCGGACGCACCCACCAAATTCGAGTGCATATGGCGTATATCGGTCATCCGGTTCTGGGAGATCCGATTTATGGTGGCCGCCGGCATGCGATTACCGGATTGAGTCATGAAAAGACCGCTCTGGCCGTTCATCTTTTGCGCCATATGCCCCGGCAAGCCCTCCATGCGGCGGAATTACGCCTGTTCCATCCCCTTCAAAATAAAGAAATGGTGTTTGAAGCCCCTTTGCCGGAAGACATGCAGCAACTGCTGTCCCTGCTGCGGGAAAAAAATGGACCTGAACCGAGATGACCTATATCCCCTTGTCGGTGCGGTTTTCAGCACAATTTTAATAGCGGATTCCGATGGTTACCTGACCTATTTTTTTGAAACCTGCGCGCCATCATTCCGTACACAGGTCATGTCCAACCAACAGGCTCATCGAGATTCAGATTGTTAGATGAGGGTAGGCTATGCTGAAAAAAGCCGGGGTCCTTTGTTTCCTCCTCGCAGGCATGTTGGCAGCAAATGATGCTCATAGCCAGGTAGCCAGCCGCGAAAATTTTGTCTTTCTGCGATCCGCCAGCCAGGGGCTTTCCTCAAAACAGATGCTGATTCGGAAGGTCAAACGGCGCTATTTTGAGGATCATGAGGATGTTCAAGAGGTGACCGGTAATGTTTCTATTGGCGCGGATGAAGTGGTGGAACGCAATCTTCTGGTCATCGATGGGGATGCGAGGATTGCCGGGGAGGTTAACGGCACCGTGGTTGCGCTCAACGGCGATGTCGTTTTAAGGCGATCGGCGCAAATACACGGCAATGTGGTGAGTGTGAATGGGCGGGTGCGCCGCACCAAAGGCGCTGTGATCCGCGGTGAAATTATTGAAGCCACCATGCGTTCGGCGCCGGAACAGGAAAAACGAAAACGCTATAAACGCAAAACTTATGCCGAATCCAGAACCGGACCGCGGCATGGATATCGGGAATGGCGGGAGCGCCCCAAACCACCGCATTATCGGTGGAAGCGTAGAATGCGCGAGGCGATCGTGGAAAATTGGGAAGATCGCCAGGATGCGATTTTGTGGCGTTACAACCGCGTTGAAGGATTATTTTTAGGGCTCAACATTCCACCGGGATATAGTTATCGCCATGATGTGCTCAATTTTGACGTACACGGTTTTCTGGGATACGGCTTTTCCAGCAAACAATGGCGATACCGTGCCAGCGCCGAATTATGGTTGTTTCGGAATACGCGTTTTTTAATGGGAGCCACGGTGTATGACCTTTCCGACACACGGGATGAATGGCGAATCCCGACCGACGAAAACAGTCTCGCCGCCGGGCTCCTTCGTGAAGACTTTCAGGATTATTTCCGTCGCGCTGGATACGGCGTTTATGTCGCGCATCATTTGTTGAATGTGTTTCGAGCCCGGGTGGGCATTTACGACGAACAGTTTGGTGCGTTGCCGGTGACGACCAACTGGTCGTTATTCGGCGGAGATAAACGGTTCCGCCCCAATCCCGGAATGAATGAAGGGCGCTCGAAAGCGGTAAAAGCCATGCTTATTATGGATATGCGCGATCAGCGTGAAACGCCGCGGAGCGGCTGGTATTTGCAGGCGGAAGCCGAATTCAGCCGGCCCGATCTGGGCAGCGACTTTGATTACCGGCGTATTGAAATCGACCTGCGCCATTATTGGCAACTCAGTCCAGGCGAAAATTTGGATGTGCGGTTTCGGGTAGGCAGCAGCCTCGGCGTTTTGCCCTATCAGTACCAATTCTTTCTGGGGGGAATTTCGACGCTTCGGGCGTTCCGCTATAAGGAATTTATGGGAAATCGGATGGTTTTGGCCAATATTGAATATCGATTGCATTCAATATCGGATCGCTTCCGCAACCACGACATTCTCGGAGGGCTGGATCTGGTTTTCTTCGCCGACGTCGGCAAAGCCTGGACCACTTCGGATTCTCCGGATTTTTTTGCGGGTTTTGACGAATTGCAGGCTCGCGATCTATTGGCTGATATGGGTATCGGGCTGACAGACGAAGAGGGCCGGATGCGTCTCAATTTCGCACGCCGGTTGGTGGGTGGAAAACGAAATGTCGTTATTACTTTTCGATTGAATCGGCCATTTTAAAACAAGCCCATGCGGATGACCATGGTAAAAGCAACAGGATTGGCTCTGGGATTCGCTGGGATGGCGGTCGTGCTGTTCCTCGGAATCTCACCATCGTTCGCACAATCGGATGTGATCAAATATCGGCGCATATTTGAAGTCGAGCCCGATCGCAAACTGCGATTTGAGGTGGATATTGACGCAGCCGATGTGACCATTGCCCGGAATGACATTGACGATGAAATTTCCATCTTTCTGCTGTTTACAGAGGAGGCGTTCGAATACGATTTTGATTATAATGAAAAGCGAAATCTCCTGAGCATGGAATTTCGTAAAACCAATTGGATCAAGAGTGATTCGCGGGATCTCAAAGCGGAGATCGAAATTCTATTGCCATCGGCAGCCCGGCTGGACTTTTACGCCAAAATCAAAGCCGGTGAAGTAGATATGGAATTAGGCGATCTCACGTTCCAGCGCTTTGAGACCAGCATTTGGGCCGGTGAGGTCAATATTGATTTTGATGCCCCCAATCGCATCCCGATGAAATGGTTTGAGTTGCGCACCAAAATAGGGAGTACTGCTATCAAGCGTTTGGGCAATGCGCGCTTTCGGTTCGCTGAAATCAACAGCGGTATCGGCGAACTCGAGATCGATTTTTCCGGAAAAATGGAAGACGATGCAACCGCCAGAGTGGACCTTGACGTCGGTGAAACCCGTATTTTCTTGCCCGATGAGGTGGGAACCAAATTGTATGTCCGTAAATTTCTTTTTCTGTCCGGTATCGATTTGTTGGGATTTGAACATTACGGGGGAAAAATGTATCTAAGCGAAAATTATGATCTGGTACGCAAAAAAATTGAATTGCATGTTCGGCCCGGAATCGGCGAATTGAGCATTCGCTATCGATGATCAGAAACAAGCAGGCTTCTGATCAGATTCAATCCTGGTGAGGTGGTGCCATGAAATCGCAAAAACGTGCATGGATGGTTTTGCTGGTTGGCCTGCTCGCAGCAAATCACTTGCACAGCGGCGAACTTAAAGAGACCTACGACAAAACCTTCCCGCTGGAAAAAGGCCAATCGTTTTATTTGCAAAATACCAACGGTTCGGTTCGGCTGTACGGATGGGACCGGGCAGAGGTGAGAATCGAAGCCATTAAACGCGTCAAGGCCGGGAGCCGGTGGCAGGCAGAACGCATCATGCAGGACATTCAAATTGAAGTCGAGCGTCATGATGCCGGCATCCGAATTCGCACCATCACGCCCAAAGTGCTCAATCGCGGCTTTTTAAGCTGGCTGTTCGATGGATTGGGCTCACAGCATATTGAAGTAAAATACACGGTCTGGCTGCCGGAGGGCATCATCTCTGAGGTGAGGACGGTCAACGGCTCGATTTTTATCCGCGACCTCCGCGGTAAAATTCAGGTCCGTACGACCAACGGACGGATCCGTATCGAGAATGCCAGCGGCAGTATTCACGCGCGAACCACCAACGGTTCGGTCAATGTAGAATTGGTCGAGGTCTTTCCGGCTTCCGATATCCGAATACGCACCACCAACGGCAGTGTGAAACTGTATTTGCCGCAAGATTTTGCCGGTGAAATCCGGGCAAAGACCACCAACGGGTCCATCTCCACCGATTTCCCCGTTGCAGTACAGGGACGGTTCAGCCGGCGACGCCTGGAGGGTCGGATTGGCGAGGGCGGCGATATCCTGTGCGATGTGGCCACGACCAACGGCTCCGTGAAAATCATGCGAATCGATTGATGGCAGCATACTACCCATTCTCGGAAACAGAGCGGTTTTCCCTCGCTGGAAGCCGCTTTTTTATTTTAGCGCCATCGTCTTCGATCGGTGTTGCGAAAGCAATGGATATAAAAAAACGGCGGAGCCGTCGTTCTCCGCCGTTCCAGGAAAGGAGGGGTGGATGGAATAGGGTAACAGGGTCTAACTCAGGTTTTCTCAAAGTTGAAAGGCACGATGCATCAAAACCCAAGCATGTCTCGATTAGGCTGTGACAACTATTGTGCCATCCCGCCTTCCATGATGTAATAATACTGTAACAGGTTAACTTCAATAATTATAATTAAATAAATTGCTGTTCGGAATTATCGAGGCTTCCGGGGGGGCCACAGGGCACTCCAAAAGTGTTCCGTTATGAAATAGTGTATCATGATAAGACAGTCTGTCCGAGATTGGTTGGCCAATCTCCCCTGATACTTAAGTAAAAGTCATGCGCATTTCTCAATATAGATGTCTGCATCCGTTCTTCTATTTGAAATGGATAGAACATCAAACCGTTCGTGTACATCGGTATTCCCGGGAATGTTCACCATAAATGGCTCCCGTTGCAAAATTTCCCCTCACTTGGGGCGGATTTTTCATGGCAACCGTTTCGGCTTGAACACAGACCCTGCCATGTTATGATCTCTTTTATATTGAAACCGCCACGATGAACACGAGGCGGCATGAAATGGGATGTCTCCCTGGTTTTTTGTGTCTTTCGTTGGCTTCGCAGTTGACAAAACGATTTGTCCAACCATTCGCCGTTAGCCGGGCTTCTGAAACCATTCTCTTAGTTCACATAGATCGTAGCCGATCTGGCATCGTGAGTGTTTGCGAAGGCGTGGCGGCCTTCTTTGACTTACCTTGAAAAATAAATGAATTCATTTAAAATTCCATTGTGCTTGACATGGGATCAAGACTTCGTCCGGGGGAATACGGCCTGATTTTCAAGGCGTAAAACCATCCTCCTCGGTAGTATAGCACGGAGGCATCCTCGCTGAAAATGCAATCTACCGCGAAACATCCCGCCGAACGATCTGCCTTCGGCTTGAGAGTTGCGGATTCGTTGGAAAAGTTGGGAGCTTCCGGTCAGGTTACAATTGGGTGAAGCATGGAAGCCTTGCGACAGGTTAAAACCCCGACACGGTGCAGCCTATAGGTTGCTGCTGTCAAGGGGCCCTTCACCGCACGCATGCAGATTCAACGTGGGAAACGTTCCGTTGGTGGGTAGAAATCCTTGCTTTTTTGCGTCCGATCTCCTAAACTCCAGAGCAAATATGCATCCCTGATCCCCGGTTGATTTCTGGAACGAAAGTCTATGAGCCAGCAAGTCTGCTTCAGGCACCCAAATACAACAGCGCGCCGAAAATGTTACCGGTGCGGAAAACCCATCTGCAAAAACTGCACGTTGAAAGCCAGTCACCACTTTTTTTGCAGCCGTCGGTGCCACTGGAATTTTATAGCGGTATCTGCGCTGACGGCCGCACGGAAGCAGTGGCGTCGGTATCCGCGGCACATGAAGCATTTTATTTCGGTCGTGGTGAGCGCCCGCTGGCTGGTTCGAGCCTTGCCGATTCTGGCGCTATTGGGTTTTATGGGGTTTCAATTTTTTCAGATGCAAAAGCTGGATCGGAATATGCGCCATCTGCAGCGGCAACTGCATTATTTCCAGAATCTTGACAGTCGTATTGACCAGCCACCTGAACCGACGCAGAACGCACCAATCGCGGCGAATGTCAATATTATTTCGCCGGCCGATAACGCCATGGTTCGCAAAGCGCCCGTTTCGATTATCGGGGAAGCCCCGGACCGATTTGTATTGGTCCTGATGAAGAATGACCGGCCGGTACAGGCGACGGTGCCGCAGGAGCAGGTTTTCCGGTTTGAGTTGGCGTCTCCGGATTGGGGGCAGAACGAGTGGCTGATTAAAGCCATCGATCCGGAAGGCGGAATTCAGCTCATGGATACCGTGCGGTTTTATTATATGGACCCCGGACTGGCGGAACGGATGCGAGATTTCCATCGCGGTGTCCGGGATCAAAAGCGCCTGGCGCTGACGTTCGACGGCGGAGCCATGAATAACGCTGCCGGCCCGATCCTCGATATTTTGCGTCAGTTCGGAATCAGGAGCACGTTTTTTCTGACCGGGCGTTTTATCCGGAATTATCCCGATCTCACGCGGCGGATTGTGGCTGAAGGCCATGAGGTCGGCAATCACACCTGGGACCATCCACGTCTCACCACGTTTGCGCAAAACCGGCGGCACGATTTGCTCCCGGGCATGACGCGCGAGCGGTTTCAGGAACAATTGCGCCGGACAGCAAAATTGTTCCAGCAGGTAACCGGGCAGGAAATGGCGCCGTTCTGGCGCGCGCCCTATGGTGAGCAGAATGCCGTATTGCGGCGATGGGCGGCGGAATTGGGATACCGGCACATCGGCTGGACCAACGGTTCCAACCTGAAGGAAAGCATGGATACCATGGATTGGGTTTCCGATCCGACCTCAAGCGCTTACCAATCCAGCGTCGAGATTTTGCAGCATCTATTGGCGATTGCCGATCGCGACAGCGGTTGGGGTGCCGCCGGCGGTGTGATTTTGATGCATTTGGGATCACAGCGCAAAGAAGACCCGGTCTTTGTGATCCTGCCCGATTTTATCACTGCCATGCGGGCGCGTGGGTACGAATTTGTCACAATTTCCGATTTGGTGCGTCCGCCACGATCGTAAGTGGTTCATCAAAAACACGGGGCTGTCCAAAAACAAAAGCATCGTCCCCAAATCGTCATGCCCGCGGAAGCAGGCATCCAGGAGAAACAATCCCTTGTGGATTCCCGCTTTCGCAGGAATGACGCTGAACAGAGGTTTTTGGACAACTCATGTTTTAAGTGCCGGGTCTGTACGAAACGGCGTTGATCCGTCCTCAATGAAACAGCACTCCCTGCTTTGATCCTCTGCCCATAAAAATCAAGCTCATCCATGGGCAAAGATATCCAAGGAACAATTTGCATTTTACGGTGAAATTTTTTAGCTTTTTGCTTGTTTTGCGGGGCCGGGAAATCCGCTGAAGCTCACGACTCCCAAATCCTGGTTTGAAAATGATACAACCGTTTATCGCGACAACGAAATTTCAAATGCGTCGTGATTTTGATGGGTTCCCCCATTTATCCGATGCCGATGGACCCGATGATCCACAAGGAGGGGGAGCGTGAAAGATTGGGCTGAACTGGCTATTGAAATCGCCGACAAGCGCGGTGCAGACTATGCGGATATCCGCATCATTGAGCGCAAACATCAAGCTATTGAAATGCAAAATCAAATTCCGACGCGGTTGGAATTTGATGAAAGTCTGGGATGGGGCATCCGTGTGCTGGTGAATGGCTGCTGGGGATTTGCCGCCAGCGCCGAGCTGACGCGCGAAGCCATCGAAAATACGGTGAAAAAAGCGTTTGAGCTGGCCGAAGCATCACGCCGCCTCAACCAGGCCGAGTTGCAACTGGCTCCAGAACCGGTGCACATCGAAAACTGGACCACGCCGATCCACCACGATCCGTTTCAGGTGCCGCTGGAAGAGAAACTCGAGCTCCTCGATAAGATCTACCAGATTTGCCACCGCATCACCGGGGTGAAAACCGTGCTGGGCCAGATGGGCTTCATCCGTCGGCATCAATTTTTCGCCAACACCGAGGGCAGCCGCATCGAGCAGACGATTTACCTGAGCGGGGTCGGTTACGCGGTCATCGCCAGCGATGGTGACGATGTGCAGATTCGCTCGTATCCGAATTCGTTCGGCGGACAGTGGGCCGGGATGGGATATGAGCTGATCTATGAGTGGCCATTGCTGGAGAATGCCGAGCGAATCGGCGAAGAGGCCGTGGCGCTGCTGAAAGCTCCGGATTGCCCGGATAAAGTCACCGACCTCATACTGGATGGCTCGCAATTGGCGTTGCAGATTCATGAATCGTGCGGCCACGCCACGGAACTGGACCGCGTGCTCGGCTACGAAGCCAATTTCGCTGGCACCAGCTTTTTAACGCAAGACAAATTAAATCATTACCGCTACGGCAGCGATATCGTCAATTTGTATGCCGATGCGCGGCCGGATCACACCGCCGGCGCCGGCACGTTCGCCTTCGATGACGAGGGCGTGCAAGCGCAGGAAACCGATCTGGTGAAAAACGGCATTCTGGTGGGATACCTGTATTCGCGCGATACGGCATCGATCATCGGTGCCTCGCGCAGCAACGGATGCATGCGCACCTCCAACTGGAACCGGCCGCCGATCATCCGCATGACCAATATCAGTCTGCGTCCCGGAACCGGCACGCTGGACGATCTCATCGCCGACACCAAAGACGGCATCTACATGGAAACCAACCGGAGCTGGAGCATCGACGACCGACGCTATCAGTTTCAATTTGGCACCGAAATCGCGTGGGAGATCAAAAACGGCAAGAAAACGCGCATCCTAAAAAATCCCACCTACGGCGGCATCACGCCGGAATTCTGGCAATCGTGCGATGCCATTTGTGGTCAAAACGAATGGGTGCTGTGGGGCATTCCGAATTGCGGTAAGGGGCAGCCCATGCAGGAGATCGCCACCTCGCACGGGGCGGCGCCGGCGCGTTTTCGCAAGGTGCATGTAGGAGTGGCTCATGTTTGATGAAGATCAAATCAAAACGCTGATGAACCGGATCTACAAGCTCTCGCCATCCCGAGCCACTGAGGTGATCCTGTGGGTGACCGAGCAAACGACCCTGCGCTTTGCCAACAATCAGATTGTGCAGACGGTTGCTGAGGAAAACGCCTACGTCTCCATCCGCATTTTGCATGATGACCGCATGGGACGTGCGGCCACCAATAAATTCGACGAGAAATCGCTGTCGCGTTGCTGCGAAAAAGCGCTGGAGCTCGCCAAGAATGCCCAGCCCGACCCGGATGCGCTGCCGTTGCCCGGAGCCCAGGCTTATCAGCCGGTGAATGCCGATTTTGACGCCACCCGCTACGCGTCCGCCTATCAGATGGCCAATCAGGTGGAAGAAATGATCGCCGAGGGTGAAGAGGACGAGATCATTCTGTCCGGGATCAACCAGATTCGCACGCATATCAAGGCCATTGGCAATTCACAGGGGCTGCTGGCGGTGCATCGCGGCACCCAGGCCGTTGCCAGTGTAACGGCCACCTACAACGAAGCCACCGGTTGGGCAATCATCGATGATCCCGATATCCGGCAGATCGACCATCTCGCGCTGGCGCAAACGGCCATTGAAAAGGCCAAGCTGAGCACGCAGCGGGTGACCATCGACCCCGGCGAATATACGGTGATCCTGGAGCCGCAGGCCGTGGCCAATTTGCTATCGTTTCTGGTGCTGGATTACGTGGCTCAGATTTCCCCCTTCAGCGGCACGGCGGTGTTGAAAGATGTGGGCTTTGTGGCGCGGCACCGCGGCGAAAAGTTTTTCTGCGAGCAGTTCACCCTGCACGATGACGTGTTTCATCCGCTGCAACAGGGCATTCCGTTTGACGGCGAGGGAATGCCGCGCAAACCGGTGACCCTGGTGGAAAACGGGGTGTTGAAAGACCTGGTGCACTCGCGTTCCTCGGCGCTGAAAATGGGCGCCGAGCCAACCGGTCATGGGCTGGAATTGCCCAATTCGTATGGCGCCATTCCCGACCACCTGGTCATGGAAGGCGGCGATAGCAATCTGGAAGAGATGATCCGCAACACCGACCGCGGGCTGCTGGTCACCCGGTTCTGGTACAACCGGCTGGTCGATTCAAACTCGCTGACCGTCACCGGCATGACCCGCGACGGCACGTTTTTGGTGGAGAACGGCGAGATCGTCGGCGCGGTGAACAACATGCGCCTTAATGAGAGTCTCTTCCACCTGTTCCGCAACATCATCGATCTGGGCAAGCCGGTGCGCACTCTCGAAGAAGAAGCCGAATGGGTCATGGTGGTGCCGCCGATTCGCGTGGCCGGGGTGCGCTTCACCGATCAAACGTTCTTCGGCTGATCCCCCTGAGGTATCCGTCCGGTGAAGAGCAACTCGGCAATATCAACTCACTAACCCGAAGCCTCGGGCCGAGGGCGGGTGCTCGGCGGGACGCCTCGCGCTAGTTGGTAATTTCAGCGGGGCCACCTTCGCGTTAGACGACTTGTGAGGATGCATTCTCGCCTTTGAAAATCAACCTGTACTTCATCGGTCGGATCCCCCCTGTGCCGTTCAGTCCAGCTTCAGCTCCCGATACCCCCGATTCCAGTATAATAGCGGCGCCCCTTCTCCGACCTCGCCGGCCACGACTTTCCCCACGAAAATGGTGTGATCCCCGCCGTCGTATTCGGCATACACCTCGCAATCGAGATAAGCAAGCACATCGGGTAAAATTGGACTCTGCGTCACCGCTGTACGAACGGCCAACCCCTGAAACCGCTCTTCGGGAGACCGTTTGGGATCGGCGAACCGGTTGGAGATGTCCTGTTGAGCAGCGGTCAAGAAATTCACCGCAAACCGTTTCGAAGTCTGCAGCACAGGGTGGCTGGAGGCTTTTTTATCGATGCACACGAGAATGAGCGGTGGCTCCAGCGACACCGAGCAAAACGAACTCACCGTCAGACCGTGGAGCGTCTCTCCGTTACGGGTGGTCACAATTGTAACGCCGCTGGCGAACTGACTGAGAATATCACGAAACAGGGTGGAATCGATCATCAGCCAAAGGTCCTTTTTTGTTCTGTAGATGGAGCGATCGGATCGGATTTCGGCAAGCGCCGGTCCCTGGGGCACCGGCGGATGCGTTAATTTAGCCGAATTGCGAAAAAATGCAAACAAAATCCTGAAAAGCGAACTGAATGTCTCCTATAATCTGCCACAGGAATATGATGGAATCATTTGATTATGGGTGTGTGAATGAAATGGTAGGAAAATCGAGTCAATTGCCTGCAAAAATGCTTCTCCTGCTGGGTTTTGTCTTAAACAAAAATAGATGTGTATATGCATTTAAATCAGCTGTTCCTGGTGATCCCAGGCGTTCGCCGTGCGACAAATGCGTGCCGTTCGATTGACTCATCGATTTGATTGCTTCATTGTTTCGCCCCTTGCAATGACAGGCTCGGTCAAAATTGACCTTTTGTCTTAGTTTTTCGGTTGAACCCTTTCAGGGTTCATGAGGAGGTTCTTGCCTTTTTCCCGGGGTGCGCTTTGCGACCCCGGGCTGAGTTGTTAAACGCCTGCGGCGTTTTTTGAAGTTCCGGCTGCAACGCATGCCGCGGCAGGCCTTTTTGCTGATTTGCCACAATTCTGGAGACTGCACACATCCGGAGCCGCAACGCGGCAAAACAAGCCAGCCCGGGGCATCGCCCCGGGCCCATAGTACCCGAGAGTTTCTCAGCCCTGAAAGGGCTGCACATCTTCGTGGCGAAAATGCCTTTCATGGATGGCGGAACGGTGTATTTGTGGTAGCCAATGGAAGATCAATTGTGCCTTGTATTGGAGCAAAAAACGGGGGACATTCAAAATCCGGCAAAACGAAGCCTTGCATTTTCAGCTAAAAATATTATATTTTATCCCGATGTTTTCCGGGAACCGGAGTCCTGGTGTCGGCGTACGTGTAGGTGGAAGTTGGGGACGACATGGTTTCGACGGAGGACAGAGTATCGTAGACGGCATGCCGAGGTTGTCTGGCGCCTCGTAAAATAGCCGGGCAAAAAAGTAAATGCAGATGATTATGCATATGCCATGGCTGCCTAATTAAACGCAGCCACGTCCTACTAACCAGCGCCACCATGGTTGGATAGGACGACGGTATGGGTGGCTGGTCCGCTGCGGTGCCTGGCTGTAGCGGACGAGACATTACCAGGCTGGCTGCCAAAGGGCTTTGTTCGTTGGGCCCGAGGCGGCGAGACTCAACCAACGAACTAAGCATGTAGAAGTCTACGGGGCTTATCCTCCGGACGCGGGTTCGATTCCCGCCGTCTCCACTGCAAAGCCTCTGGCATTCGCAGGAATGCCAGAGGCTTTTTTTTTGTGCGCCGGGCATGGAGCGCAGCGCCAGGACAGGCGTCCTGATGCTGTCAACCGATAAGCGAAAGCGAGTCGGGAAGTGACTTGGCAGGTGTGAGTCCTGCTATGGG
>WFVT01000129.1 GCA_015491485.1 Candidatus Zhuqueibacterota bacterium | reverse complement strand
TTTACAAATTCATGGTTTAAAAGTCAATGCTTTTATCCTCGGAAAAATGATACTAAAGGTTGAAGAATGTTTAAGTTATGTAAAGAATGGAGTGGCCGCTCGGGCATGGAATTGGGGGAATTCGCAGGGCTTCCGGCGGCTTGCGGATTTTCTCGGAAGGTGGGGGCCTTTCTGCGATCGCCAGGCTGCAGCAAGGACTTTGTCCCGGTTGTTGCAGAAAGGCTGAGCAGCGATCCGATCAACGGTAGCCCTGCCGGGATGGATCCGGTGCCGGGGGGGACGCCAGGATAAGCCGTCCGCAAACTTTCTCCGGAAGAAGTTTGCCGCGCGCTAAAACCTGCCTGCCGTTCACAAAGACCCGGGAAGGGGTTTTTTGCTTTAATCGGAGCGGTGAAACGGATTGCAGCGGATAAAGCACCAAATCGGCGTAATCATCCACACGGAGGCTGCCCCGGCCTGTCAGATACAAGGCTTCGGCGCGTTTTTTTGCCGCCGCCAGGTCTTTGCGGGCGAGCAATTCGGGCCAGGATGAAACGGCGTTGAATTCCTGCGGTCGAATTTCGGGCCGGTTGAACCAGCGCATGATACGCCGGGTATCCGCCGGGGCATCGGCGGCAGGCGTGTTGCGCAGAAGCGCCAATGCGCCCTGCGCCAGGGCATCGCCGAAATCCAGATTTCCAGCCGCCGGGGTCTCTGTTTCATCAACCTCCAATACAAACGCCACATTGACCGGCAACCGGGATCGCTGAAACCGTTCAAGAAGGCTCTGGAACTTCTCGGCGCGCTGTTCCGTGGTCGGCACCGGCACCAGCAGTGTGGTATAGCCTCTCTTGAGGTATTTCAGGAACACCTGTTCGTCCGGAAGCCGTTTGGCGTCACTGCGACTCACCAGCCCGATCAAACCGGGCAGCAAAAGTTGGTCACGGGCGCTGATCGTCCGCCGGGCGGAATACACGCGCAGATCGCCGATATCCACAATTCGTCCCGCCGGACAATGGCGCTCGTTGTGATGCTCCTCGATGAAATTGACGCCGATTTCGCTGCGAATCGGCTCCGGATGCACATCATCCAGCAGGATGGCCTCTTCAATCAGCAGGTCGAACAGTTCCTTGTCGTTTTGCGGCAGCGAACGGTACAAGGCCGGATCGGCATCGTGGTAGGTGTCCCGGGCTATGGCCAGACAGGCTTCCACGATGGCGATGAAATTCATCTTGACCAGAAATGCGGGGTCATTTTCGAACCAGCCGCCGGATTCGAGCAGCACCGTGGTCGTGCCCCATCGCTGAAAGTTGTCGCCAAAAGCATTGGGCATAAAACTGGCGTCATATTTGGCCAGATGCCCATCGAGATAAGGCGTTAACGCCTGGCACATCACCGAAGCGATTTTTTCCGCTGCAATGATTTGCTCGGTCCGGGTTTCCCGGGCGTCAATGGGAGGAACCAGAAGGGCAATGGCCACAATGCGGTTGGTATCTCCTACCGTCCGTCGTGCATTCTGATCGTGGAGATTGAAGCCAAAGTCCGGTTTGAGCTGCTGTTGCAAAGCCTTCAGCAGGCGGCCTTCCGGTGTCACCAGATCGCGCGCGTCCCGGTTGATGTCCAGGCCCTGGGCATTGCGGCGCTCAAACCGTTCCGCTCCGTCCGGATTGAGCATGGGCACCATGTACAGCGTCAATTTCGAGAGCAGGCTTTGCGCGATCGGATGATCCGCTTTGCGGCACAAAAAGTGCATCAAATCCAACAGGGCATTGGTGGCGGTGGGTTCGTTGCCGTGCATCTGAGACCACATGAACACGCTACGTGGTCCATGGCCCATGGTCACCAGAAAAATGTCTCTGCCTTCCACCGACTCGCCGACCTTTTCCAGCCGCAGCCGGTCGCGGCACTCTCGGTGCAGCGCGTGCAATTGCCGGTGCAGCCGCGACGGCGTCAAATCGCGCGGGTCTTCGGGGGAGATTTTAACGTTATCGTAAATGTCCGCAAGCTCCGGATGGTAATAGCGATTATGCCGCTCTGATGCCATTTTCGTTGTTTCCGCTCCGGTGAATCGTCATGATCGATGAATGAATTTGGGGCCGAAATGAACCATGCAGATTGTTACGAAAGTGTTAAATATAGCCCATCTGATGCGAAAGTCAATAAAGAATTTTCCCGGGTTTGCGGTTGGAATGTTCTCCCTGGTCGATGACCACTTCGCCATTGACAATGACGTACTCGATTCCTTCAGGGTACTGTTTGGGCTGCACAAACGTGGCGGTGTCCCGCACCTTATCCGGATGAAATAAAGTGATGTCCGCAAAATATCCCCGCGCAATACGGCCGCGATCGCGGATCCCGATAATGTCTGCGGGCAATGCGGTCATCTTGCGCACAGCCTCCGGCAAACGGAACAGCTTTTTTTCGCGGACGTAGTATCCCAGCACCCGGGGGAACGTGCCGAAGTTGCGAGGGTGTGGACTGCCTTCCGATAACGGCCCTTCCACGGCGCGGGCTGATCCGTCCGATGCTACAGCGCAGTAGGGATACGCCAGCAGCCGTTCGGTGTTTTCTTCACTCATGGCAAAGCCGACCATGCCGCCGCGTCCGTTCTCGGCAATCATCAGTTGGCGCAAAAACTCGAAAGGATCCTGCTGGTGTTCGCGGGCCAAATCGCCGAGCCGTTTTCCGGCATACGATTTATGCGCATCTTCAGTCATGCTGGAAATCATCACCGCATTCCAATCTCCCAGCATATCGATTTTGTTCAGCACGGCTTCCCGGATTTTGGGCAATAGAGTCTCATCCTGCAAACGAGCAACGAAATCTTCCGGCCTCCCCTCACGGCACCAGGTGGGAAACAGTGACGCCAGGCCAGTGCTGTAAGCCACGTACGGATAGCGGTCACAGGTGACCGTCATTCCGGACTGCCGGGCTTCATCGAGCAAATCCAGAATGGCATCCAGTTTATGCCAGTTGCGCTTTCCCGACGCTTTGAGGTGCGTCACATTGAGTCGGCAGCCTGCTTCCCGGGCAATCCGAATGGCTTCACTGACCGCCTGTAACACGCGGTCATCCTCATTGCGCATGTGCGTCGAATAAACGCCTTTTTCGCCGAGCACCCGGCAGAGGGCGATGAGTTCGTCAGTGGGGGCAAAGCTTCCCGGCGTGTATTCCAGACCGCTGGATAAATGCCGGGCGCCCTGTTCGAGCATCTGTTTCAGCAACTCTTGCATCCGGGTGATTTCTTCAGGTGTCGCCGGCCGGTCTTGATACCCTACCACATGCGCCCGCAGAGTTCCTGCCCCCACCATGCTGATCACGTTCACTGACAGACCCTGCTGCTGCAAACGCGCATAATAGCCCTGCATGTCCTGCCAGTCCACGCTGATGCCGTAATTTTTTTGCAGGCGTTCGTGGAGCCGTTCCCGCATTTCATCATTGAGCGGAGCGTACGAACTGCCATCCTGGCCGAGGATTTCGGTGGTGACGCCCTGCCGGATCTTTGAATGGGCGCGCCCATCCACCAGCAACTCATCATCGCTGTGGCTGTGCATGTCGATGAAGCCCGGCGCCACGATCAGCTCATCGGCATTGATGACGCGCGCGGCGGTTTGGTTTTGCAAATCGCCGATCGCAGCGATGCGGCCGTCTTTGATGCCCACATCGGCGCGGAATAGTGCCCTGCCCGTTCCGTCACAGACCTGTCCGCCGCGGATCAATAGTTCAAAATCGCGACTGGGCGTACAGCCGGAGACGAGGACATACGCGCCATAAAGGCTCCCCATAGCAGAAAGGCGGAGAAAATCGCGTCGCGAGAAACGGTTGCGTTCATCGGTTTGTTGGCAGATCGGATTCATGGCGTCCCTCATTGTGTTATCCCGGTTCAAAGTTTTAAGGCTGTTTTGCTGAATGGAAACGCCCGCAGGCAATAGCGGTAAAACCGTCTTTGGAGCCTGGAGGCAGGTTTCAGAATGGTCCGTAAAATCATTTCGAAAAAAACGACCTTTTCGGGCGCGTTTGTTCGGGCCGAATTCTTTTAAAGGTCGCATGCTGCGGAACTCACCTTTGCCGGATTCGATTCACAATGAATGCGATGCTTTTTCAGTTCATCTCATCCTGATTTCAGAAAACTCACGGCAGATGCACGCCGGTTGGCTTTTTTGCAGCAACCGAACCGTGTCTGTTTGATGATGTCGCGGGCGCCTGGCAGCGCTTTTATGCCGAAACGGAGCGTTTCGGTGTGAACCAGCCCGCCAGCACGAACGCC
The DNA here is from genome assembly GCA_015491485.1 of Candidatus Zhuqueibacterota bacterium. Classification (GTDB taxonomy): domain Bacteria; phylum Zhuqueibacterota; class Zhuqueibacteria; order Zhuqueibacterales; family Geothermadaptataceae; genus Hydrothermovivens. Next base: position 16,498 of record WFVT01000129.1, on the reverse strand, counting down.
ACGCCGCCGGCGATAAATGCCCACAGAATATATCCCAGTCCGGTTGCCGACAACCACGCCGGTTCCCAAAGCGGCGAAATTCCCTGTCTTTCCAGTGTATAAAAAAAGAACGTTGCCAGAAAGCCGGTTACTGCTGCCGATTTGACCTGAGCGGCGGAAGCGTCCTGCAGAAAGACGGCGGCAACCGGCAGAAAGACTGTGGTGGTCAAAATGCCGGATGACAGATAAAAAATATCCCACAATGATTCGGTGAACAGGGCATAGACAAACGCAAGCAAAACCGCTGCAGCCGACATCCAGCGGGCCAACACCTGCGGCGAAAGAGAAACCCGCCGCCGGCGCAGCCAGGGCTCGAGGATATCATAGGACAGGGAAAGGGCCACCACATTCGCGCAGGTGTCGATGGTGGACATGGCTGCTGCGGCCAGCCCGATCGTCAAAACGATGTTCAGGGCAACAGGAGCGTGATCCTGCATGAGGACCGCGAAAATGGCGGCGCCGTCTTCCAGCGCCGATGGGATGACTCCGTGCAGCGGCGGATACAAAACGTAGCTGCTCAGGGCGATCACCGCGGGCAGTATGGCTAAAAAAATCAATGAGTTGATGGCGGCAATCATGACGCCGCGGCGGGCGGCAATCAAATCGCGCGCCGCCTGAATACGCAGCCAGATATCGGTTTCCACCAGCCAGCCCGGCAAATAGGCAACCAGCGTCATGAAAATCAGTGCCGGTGAAACCGCCCACAGCGACAGGGCATCGGCTTCCAGGTTTTTGGGGGGCGGAACCAGTTGTGCGGCGGCCTCTGAGAAGGTGTACTGACTGAATACGCCTTTTAAGGCAAGCCCGGTGATGGCAAGAATAAAAAACGCCACCAGAGCGAATTGCACCCGGTCGGTTGTGACCACAGCGGAAAACCCGCCCAGATAGGAATATACCGAGACCACCCCGGCCACGATGGCCAGAGCTACGACAAACGGTGTATCCAGAATGGGGGCCAGCACACGGGCGGCGGCATAAATTTCCGCGCCTGCCCAGACCAGAAACACAAACGCCACCGGAACGGCGATCAGTTTGCGGTTTTCCGGGCCGAACCGGCGGGCCACCATTTCCGGCTGAGAAAAGGCATGCAGGCGGCGGAAGTGTGGAGCGAGAAAATAAAATCCGGCCATGGTGAGCAGCCAGGGGATGGGAACCAGCCAGAGAGCCGACAGGCCGTACCAGTAGAACAGTTGCACGGTGTACACGCAAGACCAGCTAATGGACATGAAACTGGCGGAAATCGACAGGCCCACCGCGCCGCTGCTGAGTGATTTTCCGGCCGCCCAGAAATCCATATCCGCATCGTCAACATGCCGCAAACGCCGGTAACCCCGCCAGCCGATGAAAATCACAAGAAAACAGTATGTCAGAAAGCCCAGCCAATAAACAAATTTTTCCATGATCGGTATCCTGTTGCGTTGATTTCAGGGATCAGTCCCGGCGAACTCGTCATCTTTTTGCGAATTCACTTGCTTAAATCCAAATTGGCGTTAAATTTACAGGAACGGCAAAACGGCCCCTCATGACCGCTTACTGACCGTGACCCGCTGCCATTGGGCCGCTACTCGGCCGACCCGTATCTAACACGAACCAGGGACAGGAATTCTCGATGAATTTAGCCCGTTACATGTCCACCGATCTGATGATCATGCGCATGCCTCCACCGGAAGAGCCGCCGGATAATCCCGATTTGAATATGGAAAAATTTCGTCAGCAGCAGAAGGAAAAAATTCTGGCTGATTTTGTCGCCCTGCTGGAAAAATCCGGCAAAGTGCTGCATGCCCGTAAACTGCTGAAAGACTTCATCAACCGGGAACGCAAAGCCAGCACGGCGCTTACCAACGGCCTCGCCATTCCGCACGTGCGCAGCCGCTATGTCCGCGATGCCATGATCGGCTTTGCCCGTTCTTTCGAAGGCATTGACTTCGACTCCATGGATGGCCTGCCGACGCATATTTTCTTCATTATCGTTTCACCGCACCATATGGGCGATTTTCATATCAAGATTTACAAACAGCTCGCTGAGATGTTCGAATATACCGATGTGTTTGAGCAGCTCATGCAAGTCGAGCAGCCCGGTGAAGTGCTGCGCGTTATTCGCCAGTTCGATTGATCGCACCCGGCCACTTCAACGTGTCTTTCTGCACCACCTGTGTTCGAGCTATCACGTCGTGGAGATCGGACTGCAAGCGTACAGACGGCGGCAATCCCCGATACACCGCGGTGACCGTTCTGCGAAACGAGCGAACCGGGCCGGAAAAAGCCAGAGTGCCGCCAACCTGAAGCGTCTCCGGGGGGTCGTGCTCCCATACAAATCGCAATGTGCGGCTCCGCTCTTCATATGCTGGTTCGGCATGGATAACGTGCAAGACGCTATCTGAAGAGACGGTCAGCTCCACGCGCAGCCAGGGCTTTTTCGAAGTCAATCGCCAATGAAACTGGACCGTATCCCCGTTTGCCGTCCGCATCACCGAATCCGACTGGATGATGAGCCAGTCCGCCGAAAACGGCGCCTTGATTCTATCCGCATTCATTCTGCCCGAATAACGCTTTGTCAGGGTATCCGCCTGCAAGGTGATCCCCCGCAGGTATTCGGTGGCTCGCAAAGACAGTTCCGAGGTCGCGGTTTTGGGATCATAGTTCGCCTGCACGCGAACGACAGGTCGCCAGCGGGCGTTGTATGCCGGCAAAGTGGATAATACGACGGTCCCCGCGATCAGTATTCCCAACAGCGCCAACCCGAATTCCGGCCGGATGAAACGATAACGCCATGAGTTGACCGATTCAACCCTGTAACGTAACCAGACGAACGTGTAGGGAACCGGCCAGAACCAGAAGGTGAGAAACAGTACAATGAAAATCGATTGCAATAAAGCCAATTTGAACGAATCGATGACAAAACTGCCGGCAGCCATGCTGCGCATATAAAATGGAAAGGCTTCGGAAAACACCAGCCGGAACATGGGGGCCAGAGATAGGGCCGCCAGTACAAAAGATGGCACGGGGCGGGCGATGAAAAAGGCAAGGCTCAAAAGCAATAAAGCGGTTGCCGGATAGACCGCGAGGCGCGGACCGTGAAGCGAAAAAAGGAAGGTGAACAGCGCATAAAAAATCAGCGGTCGTTTGAAATAGATATGCGGCTCCGGACTGAAGCGCCAGTTTTGCCCGATGCGCAGCGCCAGCCAGGCGCCGGCGGCGCCCCAGAAGAGGGCATACACGACATAGCCGGTTATGTGCGTCATCCAGGGATGGCGGTAACCGGTGATCCACTGCATGAGCGTTTCGCCGAGCTGTGTGGTGATGATGATCCCAAACCACAACAACAAAATTTTGAGTCCGGAGAACCGCACTTTCGGCGCTTCGTCTTCAGGCAGGCGGCTTTTGCGGCTGTACAGATACGCCATGCCCGCCAGAACGACGCCGGCATAAATGAGGCTCCATAACAGCCAGGGCGGCAGAAAAAGCGGAATCCCGAATGGCGAGTACAGCAGGTAATTCCCCTGCCGTTCATCCGGGATGCCCGACCGCTGGTATTTTTGCAATAAGCCATCCACCAGGCGACCGCTGCGCTCCAGCATGTGCGGTTGGATGAAATCAAGACGGTCGCGCGGGGTGTGGATGGGCGAACTGTTCAGACCGGCGGTAAAATCTATTGCCGGGATGCCTTTTTCGAGAAACGGCTGGTGATCGGAACTGGCACCGTTCAGGGCTTGATTGAGGGCGAAGAAATGCATGGGATAAAAAAGACTGCGATAGCCCAGTTGCCGGTCCGTGGCATAGGCGTCCCGGAGAAGCCAGGCAGGGGCTTGATGGTGCCGCACCTCAAAAAAGGGGATGATCGCTTCATCGCTGCCCGCCATGTCAATTTGCAGCATGAGAACCACCTGATGAAGCGAATCGTAGTGTTCGACAAAATGCCGGGAGCCAATAAGTCCCTGTTCTTCGCCGCCGAATGCGGCGAAAAGCAAGGTATAGTGGCGTTCCCGTTGCCCCCACACCCGGGCGAGTTCCAGCATGCACGCTGTTCCGGAAGCATTATCGTTGGCGCCGGGCATTTCCGGCCCGGCCGAATCCAGATGGCTGCCGATGACAATGGTGCTGTCGGTTTTGCCGCGAAATAGGCCCACCGCGATCCCACTGCGGGTGTTGACGACCCGCCCGCGAAACCGATATTGCGTTATGGGCATGGTATATGCGGTGTCAGCGCCGAACCGGTGCAATTGCCGGGTCACCCAGTGCAACGCCCGCCGCTCAGCTTTCGACCCCATGGGCCGCGGCCCGATGGTCTCGCAAAGATGCTGCAGAAAGGCATAAGCTGAATCGGCATGAAATCCCGATTGAGCCCCGGTGACCTGGCTGAAAAACGACAGAATAAATAGCGGAATGAACCAGAGCCGAATCATTCGTCGTATCCCGGAATTATCGCGGCTGATGAAAATGCTTGCGTGAGAGAATTAAAATGATTTTCTTTAGCATTGCAATAAAACCGAAACGAATGAAGCAGCGATGGCGAATTACAAAATCTTCGGAAGAAAACCTGTACTGGAAGCTCTGACGGCAGGCGTGCCGCTGAAGCGCGTATATGTCAAAGCCGGTGCTCAGGGACCGGCGATCCAGGAGTTGCTAAACCGCCTGGAAGCCCGGCACATCCCGGTGACGTTTTTAAAAAAGTTTGATCTCGATCAGATGGCCGGCGGGCAGCATCATCAGGGAGTCCTGGCCGTCATGGAAAAAATTCAGCCGGCCGCCCTCGAAGATGTTCTGGCATTGAGCGACAAGGATAGCCGTCCGGCGGTTGCGTTGCTCGACGGCATCGAGGACCCGCAAAACTTTGGGGCGATTTTGCGAGTGGCTGAAGCGACCGGGATCCGTGCTGTGATCTATCCCAGGCGTCGCAGTGCAGGATTAAGTCCGGGCGTGGTGAAAGCCAGCGCCGGAGCCGTGTTTCATTTGACCGTGGCGGAAGTCACCAACCTGGCGCGCAGTATGGACGTGCTCAAAGAAGCCGGATTTTGGATGGTCGGTGCCGACATGGCGGGAGATCGTTTGCCCTGGGAGGTGGATTTGAGTATGCCGGTGGGCTTTGTGCTGGGAAGCGAAGGGCAGGGACTTCACCGGCTGATCCGGGAAAAATGCGATTTTCATGTGCGGATTCCCATGCCGGGTAAAATTCAATCGCTCAATGTGACCACGGCTGCGGCCATGCTGTTTTATGAACGCCTGCGGCAACGGGAAACGAAAACGCCATAAAAAAACCTGGCCCTTCAAAGGCGCCAGGTTTTTTCGAGCCGTTTCTTTTTTATAGCAGTGATTTGATATCCTCCTCGAACACCGATTCCGGCCGGAAACCCACGTATTTCCGGATGATCCGACCTTTGCGGTCGAGGATAAATGTCGTCGGAAAGGCGGTGATCCCTCCGAACGCCTCTACGATCGCATTGTTCCCCATAACGATGGGGTAATTGATGCCGTTTTCCTCCACGAACTCTTTCACATCTTTTGCCGTACCGGATTGCAGAGTGATCCCGATGATTTCAAAGCCTTTGTCGCGATATTTGTTATACAGGCGAATGTAGCCGGGAATTTCCATTTTACATGGAGGACACCAGGTCGCCCAGAAATCCACAATCAGCACTTTCCCGGCAAAATCGTTGAGCGTCACACTGCCGCCGTCCAGAGTTGCCAGCGGAATATCCCCTCCCGGAATGGCGCTGCCTTCGGCATCGGTGGCGGTGGTTTTTGACACTTGATATACAACAAAAGCAATAAACACCGCGACAAAAACGGTCAGCAAAAATTTGGTTTGTGAAAAGCCGTTTTGGGCGGAAGATGTTGTTTTGTTGGATGTTGCCATCGTTTCGACTCCCTTGTTTGCCTGAAATTTCTTACACCAATGTAGCGAAAAATTCAGTTCATTTCAATGAAATAAACCGGTTCACCGGACACGGATTCGACCCCATCCCTGACAGGCATGGCCCTCCATCCCCCGATGCTCCCGGAACCGGCATGGTCGCGTTTGCTACATCGACCGAAGCAGCGATATTCACGGTGGCGCCGGTTGAGCCGTCAGGAAATCCGGTATCGACCCGGAATCACAAATTCAGAAAAATGAATCCAATCAACGACGCCAGACCGCAGCACGCCTATTCCGAATGCTCGTGCAGCACCTGACCGGACTCATTCACCACTCGTACCGTTACCGGAATGCCCTTCCGTACACTGCCGGTCACCACGCAGTAATCTTCAAAAATTGAAAGACAGCGTTGCAGCCGGGAGACGTCATCACCGGCTCCGATGAGCTGAATCTCCACGTCCATTTTACCAACACGCAAACGGCCTTTTTCATTCCGCACAATTTCGCCCACCACCCGCGTTTTTATGGTTTCCAGCTCGACTTTGGCTTTTTGCAGGCAAAACAGCAGGCTCGCCGAAAGACAGTTGCCCACAGCGGCGCCGAGCAGGCGGGCTGCATTGGCACCCTTGGCGCCGCCCAGCGGCGGCGGCTCGTCCATTAAAATAGGCTCCACCTGTTCCCAATCGAATGTCACGTTAAATTCAAAGTTTTCAATACGTTCGAGATTTACCTCAAAGGTCGGATGCTCTGCCATGTTTCTATCCCTCAAGTTTGGATGTGAAATCAGTTGCGTTGACTCTGAACCGGCATATCCATTGCTGAAAATTCAGGATAATCTCATCAGAAGATGCTGATATGCAAATTCGATCCGTTTTTTGGATACGTACCTCCGCTGTGCCGTCATCCGTTTCCGATCATTCGGTTTTCCATTGCCCGCCGAACTGAAAATACGGCGATATTTGCGGGGGCGCGCGGACCGCTGATCGGCGAAACGGAAACAGGGTTCGAATAGGAAATCCGTTGCCCTTTCCGGTGACGGCCTGATACAATCGAATTTCCATTATTTTGATGCCCAATCTGCAGAATTGAGTCAAAATTTGCAAGGGAATTTTGGATCAAAGCATTTGTTAATTTGGCTGCGAATTGCTATTTTGGGGACAATTCATCCTTTCGGGGCTGTTTAACCAAATCGATTGAGGTGGGACGTGAGCGTATTGAAGAACAAAACGGTGTTCATCACCGGTGCCAGCCGGGGCATCGGCAAAGCCATTGGCTTACGGCTGGCGCGCGAAGGTGCCAATATTGTGGTGGCGGCAAAGACCACACAGCCGCACCCCAAACTGCCCGGCACCATCTACACCGCGGCGGAAGAAATGGAAGCCGCCGGCGGCCGGGCTTTGCCGATCAAGGTCGATATCCGCCATGAGGAAGAAATCCGGCAGGCCGTACAACAGGCCGTGGACACCTTCGGCGGCATCGATATTCTCATCAACAATGCCAGCGCCATTTTTCTGGCCGGCACGCTGGACACGCCCATGAAGCGGTACGATCTCATGCATCAGGTGAATGTACGCGGCACGTTCGCGACCACGCAGGCCTGTCTGCCCTACCTGTTGAAGGCCGACAATCCGCACGTGCTGAACATCTCGCCGCCGCTCAACATGGACAAACGCTGGTTCGCGCCGCACGTGGCTTACACCATGTCCAAATACGGCATGAGCATGTGCGTGTTGGGCATGGCCGAGGAGTTCCGCGACCGCGGCGTGGCGTTCAATGCCCTGTGGCCGAGAACGGCCATCCAGACCGCCGCCATTATGAACCTGCTGGGCGGCGAGGAAGCCATGAAACGCAGCCGCAAGCCGGACATCATGGCCGATGCGGCGTTTGCCATTTTGAAGCGCAACAGCCGGGAATGCACCGGCAACTTTTTCATCGATGAAGAAGTGCTGCGGGAAGAAGGCGTCACCGATTTCAGCGCGTATGCCGATGTGCCGGATTCCGAGCTGATGCAGGACTTTTTTGTTTAATCAGCGGAATCGGCGGTCAAAAATCATGCTTTCGCTGAACTTGCTGAGCGCGCCGCGGCGCATGCGTGGAAATGGAAATCTGCTTTAAAAACAGGCAAAGCACGGAGTGGATATGAGCGAGCATATTCGTATCGAGTATCAGGATCGCATTGCGGTAATTCAGTTCAACCGCCCGGAACGCAAAAATGCCATTACGCTGGACATGTACCGTGCACTGACCCGGGGCCTGGAGCAAGCGGATGCCGATCCGGCGATCCGCGTGCTGGTGCTGCGCGGCACGGATGATTGTTTCACGGCGGGCAACGACATTCAAGATTTCCTGAACGCACCGCTCGAGGGTGAAGACAGCCCGGCGGTCCAGTTTATGATGGCGCTCATGCGGTTGCAAAAGCCGATCATCGCGGCGGTGAATGGTGTGGCCATCGGCATCGGCAGCACCCTGCTGCTGCATTGTGATCTGGTGTTTGCCACTGAAAAAGCACGGCTGCAGTTCCCATTTGTGAATCTTGGCCTGTGTCCTGAAGCGGGATCGAGTCTGTTGTTGCCTTTCCGGCTGGGACATAACCGGGCGGCAGAGCTGCTCTATTTTGGTGAACCGCTGGATGCACAGCGGGCGTATGAAATAGGATTGGTCAATGCCGTTTTGCCGGAGGCCCATTTTTTCGATGCCGTTATGGATCGGGCCCAAAAATTGGCGGCACAGCCGCCTGCGGCATTACGCACCACCAAAGCCCTGCTGCGCCAGGGGATGGCCGTGCTTTTGCAAGAAACGGTGCAGGCCGAGCTCAAAGAATTTGCCGCCATGCTCAAAGGCCCGGAAGCCAAAGAGGCGTTCGAGGCGTTTCTGCAAAAGCGCAAGCCGGATTTTTCGCGGTTTGAATGAGCCGAGACAAAAGCCATAGATCGTTGCCGCACACACAGCGGTTTGACCGCGGTACGGCAGCATTGTGCGGATCACCGGGATGGGCATGGCGAAAGATACGAAAAACAAAACGGGCTACTGTCCGCTGCGAAGACGGTAGCCCGTTTTCGGTAAGAAAGAAGGAGACGCAGGTTCATCCGTCTCCCGTGAGACAAGCGCTACAGGTGATAGGTCATGCAAGCAACAGCAGCACCGAGGAGGAGGTGCTGCCACCGCGCTTCGCATGCCTCCATAGCAAGGAGCGTTCCATTTCGCTATCATCAATCCAAATGATTGTTAACAGGCTGGGATGCGCCGGAGTCTGTTAGAAAAAATGCTTGTTTTTAAAGGAGTTGTCTTTGGTTATGTGGTGATTGGGAAGGAATCCGTAGGTCCAACTGAAACCTTCTGCAGCAGAAAGAGAGGGAAGACCGGCGCCTCCAAGCATGCCATGTGTAAAGCGGGTAATCACCGGATGCTAACTTGGGTTACCGGGATATCTGGCGTTGCAGCAACGAGAGGGAGCTTGCTTTTGGTATCCGTCCGGCGAAGTGCAGGTTGATTTTCAGGGAGAGAAGGCATGTTTACCTATAATCTAACATGAAGCGTCCCCGCCAATAATACAATCTAATGCGAGACGTCCCCGCTAATAATAAAATCTAACGCGAGGCGTCCCCGCCGACCGACCCCCTCGGCCGGAGGCCTCTGATTAGCTTGGAAATCTATTGCCGGTGGCCTTCGGGTTCGTTGAAACAATGTGGGATTTTTCGGTCTGCCGGAAAGGATGACATTTGGAGCAGAGTGGAAACCTTGTGACGGCTTCAAAAGCCTTTGCAAGCTACAGAATCATGAGTTGCCATTCCCAGGATGCCCTTCATCGGGCGGAAACATTTTTGGATATTCTTTGGATATTCGCCCGATACAGCGTGGATGCCCTCCGCTCCAGCCGCCGGGGGAGGTGAAAGCGCCTCGGAAAACTTTCAATTGTACCGCCCTTCCAGTGGACCGTTTTCCAGTTTGAGTACGCCGCGGGGGCACACCGCGGCGCAAATGCCACAGCCCACACAGCTCGCCCGGATAATGTTCTTCTGCTCCTGTGCGTACATCCGCACGTCGATGCCCATTTCGCAGTAGGTGGAACAGTTGCCGCAGGAAATGCACTGCGCCCCGTTGGTGGTGATCCGAAAACGCGAGAAGTGCTTTTGCAAAATGCCCAGAATCGCCGCCTGGGGACAGCCGAACCGGCACCAGACGCGGTTGCCGAGCAGGGGGTAGAATCCCACTCCGATCACCCCGGAAAAGATGGCGCCGATGAAGAAGCCGTAAGCCCGGGCAAATATGTTGGAAAGTTGCCCAAAAATCCGGCCTTCGGTGGCGGAGTTGATCCACAACATGGCGGTGGTGATGATGATGAATCCCAACACCGAATAAATGAGGTTGCGCTCCACTTTCCATGACAGCCGTGATTTGCTGGACAGGTGCCGCCAGGGATCGCCCAGGGTTTCGGCCAGGCCGCCGCAGCCGCATACCCAGGAGCAGTACCAGCGTTTGCCGTAAAAATACGTTAGCACCGGCGTGGCCACAAACGTGAGCATGGCGCCCCAGAAAACCATAAACACGCCCAGCCCGCCCGGATGCGACAGCAGCGTCTGAACGTTGCCCGGAAACAGATACTCGTATTTGAGCGGCCAGAAATACGAAAAATAGAATTCCGGTTGGTTCATCAGCCGCAGAAACGCCGGGATCAAATAGGCAAAACCGAGCTGGAAGAACATTACGGAGCCGGTGCGGATGAGCTGGTAACGGTTGTGCCGGTAACGCACGAACATGCGCACGCCCATGATCAGAACCGCGAAAGTGTAAAACGTGCCGTACAGGAACCAATGGTCTGCCCCGTCACCGCGCAGCAGCCGACTGAGCGGATCGACCATGGCGATCCAGTTTTGAAACACCGATGGAAACCAGTACAGGATGATGTAAAACGCCGTGAACACCACGCCGATCAACCAACCTGCCGCACCGCGCGCGGTGAGCGAACGGGTGAAATTGTGATGGTTTTTGATGCCCGGCGGCGACTCTTTGAGCTGGGCCAGAATGTACATCAGCCCGCCGACGCTTGTCAAACCGAAGGTGAGGAAAAACCAGAGCCACGGGTGTTCATGGGTGAAGCCGGTCAGGGCGATGAGCAGCAGCAGCGCGCCGAGGCCAAACAGCCCGAGGCCTACCTTTTTGACTCCGGTCAGTTCGCGGTATTCGGGGAGATCGTCAATCCGGAGATCGGTGTATTGTTCGCGCAGATAGTCCGGTAACGGTTGTATTTGCAGCAACGGCATGTCAACATCCTTCCATTGGCCATGGTTCAGAATCGGGGTTCATCACGGGAAACCGCGCGTTTCAAACGGCCGCGGCTTCGGAAACGGCGTGCCGGCTTGCGGCATACTGCCGCGCCACTTCGGCCTCGAAACGTTGGTAGAATTCCGGATCGAAATTGGCTTCGGGCAAATGCCGGATCACCTCATCCAGTGTGCGGCCCTCGCGAATCCAGCGCTCGCACACCCGGTGCCGCAACCGGATGCCGATGGCGTTGAAGCCGATGACCTGCATGCCGGGCTTGCGGTAGGCGATGCGCAGCGCATGCTTCCGATCCGGATGCTCCCAGTAAAACGAATCCTCGTCATCTCCGGGTTGAGGAGAAACCTGCCCGTAGGTCTGATATTCGAGATCAAAAAACTTGGCTGAGTTGAACCAGATACCGCGGTCGTAGGGCACGCGCTCGCCGCAGATGATGCGCGCCAGCGCCTCGCCCTGCATGCGTGCGGTGTACCAGAGCTGCTCGATGCGGTTGCGGCCGCCGGGCTCTTTCGCGCGGATTTCCGCACAATCGCCGCAGGCATACACATCCGGAAGGTTGGTTTCCAGATAGTCATTCACCAGCACGCCGCGGTTGGTTTCGATGGGCGTGTTTTCACCACATCGATGTTCGGATGCACGCCCACGGTGAGGCCCACGAACTGGCAGGCGATTTCCTCGCCGCGGCTGGTGACCACGGCGCGGACGTGGCCGTCCGGCCCGGGCAGGATTTCCTTCAATTCGGTGGATAACCGCAAATCCACGCCGTGCTCGAGGATGTGCCGGCTGATGAGTTTGGCTTCTTCCTGCGGTAGAATGATGTCATAAAAGTAGCGTTCGCGCACCAGAAACGTCACCGGAATGTTCCGGCTCATCAGCATTTCGGCCAGCTCGATGCCGATCAGGCCGCCGCCGACAATGACCGCATGGCGGATGCGCGGCGTGTTTTCTTCCAGCCGTTGCAAATCCTGCAGCGAATACAGTCCCTGCACCCCGGGCAGGTCCTGTCCCGGCCAGCCGAATTTGTTGGGCTGCGAACCCGTGGCGATCACCAGCTTGTCGTAGGTGATTTCACGGCCATCTTGCAGCCGCACGCGCTTGTTGCCGGTATCGATCTCGGTCACGAATCCATGCACCAGGTTGATCCGGTTTTGCTCCCAGTACCAATCTGGAAACGGTTTGGTGTCCTCGAAACGCATGTGCCCCATGTAGATGTACATGAGCGCGGTACGGGAAAAATGGTACCGGCTTTCGGCGGAAATGATGGTGATGGCCATATCGCTGCGCTCACGCACCCGCCGGGCGGTGGTCACGCCGGCCACCCCGTTGCCGATGATCACCAGGTGCGGCTTTTGTTTTTTAAACACGGCAGATTCAACTCCTTTCGGCTCGGTTCATGACCGGGTTCAGACGGCTTTTATCGGTCTCGACGCAATGATTTTTCAACGCGCCCGCAAAGGCGCAGAATTGAACGAAATTTTTTATCAAGAAAAACCCGTTTTTACAAGGGTACGTTCCTGACTTTAAACAGCCAAAGCCATTTCGCATATCGGCGAGGCTCGATAGTTTAATGCCTCTTTCGCAGATATTCAACAGGTTTTCGGACGAATAAATTTCATAAAAAACGGAATGTCCTCCGTTTTTCTCTTCGATGCCGGGTACTCAAGATTTTTTATGAGATTTTTTATGAGCCACTGATGCATGGTAACACAAGCTCCCAGCATATAATTAATGTAGCACAAGCTTCCAGCTTGTATCTATGGCGGGAAGATTTTGATTTCTAAGCTTGCCACCGATGTTTGCGGATGAGCCGCGGATGCATGGTAGCACAAGCTACCAGCTTGTGACTGCGGCGGGAAGGCACTGATTTGTAAACGTGCCATGAGTTCTTGCGGATAAAACACGGATGCTTTCGGTTGCAATCCTCTGCCCATTTACCTGGGTCAGGTTTAAAAGCACAGGTTAATTCTGTCCGGTCATTGCGAGGAGCCTCGCATCAGGTACGGGATAAACTCCGCGACGACGCCATCTCATCAGCAAACGGAGTGCGATTGATTTTATGCCCTCGCAGAGGCGCAGAGCACGCGGAGAGCTGTTGTTGGTTGCATAATAAAGTGCATCTGAGTTATAGCCATTCCCAAATCATGGGTACGAATGATTTTTTAAATCAGCCACGGATGCACGCGGATGAAACGCGGATAGGTTTGATTTAAAGAATTTCCCCATTCTGTTTGATGAAGTTAAGTATCCGATGTTGAACCGATTTCAATCATCCGGCGCGTGAAGGCCCTGAAAACAAGCAGGCGGTTTAAGAACTTTCGTACACTTCGTGGCTTTTGTGGTGGTTTCGATATAAAAAAACGATGCACTCTCCGAATTGCCGGGTTTCAGCCGTCAGGTTGCCGATTCGTTGGCTTTTTATTGTGCCGAACGGGCGTGGGCGTTAGATTTTACATCAAAGCATAAACGAGAATGGAGGTGCATGACCATGAAAACGCATTTTGGTAGATTCGGATGGCTGTTTTCGATAAGTTTGATCTTATCCTCTTTCACACAAGCCCAAACGCCCCAAAAATTCGGTGATCTGGCGGAAGGCCCGTACAAAAAGCTGGTCATCCGCAATGCCATGGTGATTCCCGGGCACGGCGGGCCGGTGGTCGGGCCGTACGATATCGTGATCGAGGGCAACACCATCACCGAAATGATTTTGCTGGATCCGGTCACCATGGCGCGTAAGGGGGATGTGGACCGTCCCACCGGGGACCGGGTGATCGACGCCACCGGCATGTATGTGATGCCCGGCATGATCGACCTGCACATGCACCTGCGCAAAGAACCGATGGAGCTTGAATATGTGTACTACCTCAAGCTGGCGCACGGCGTGACCACCCTGGTGCCGGCGCCGGACCGCGGACTGGAGGCGGCCATGGAGCAGGCGCGGCTCAGCGCGGAAAACAAAATCCTGGCGCCGCGCATGTTTCCGATCTGGCGGTGGGGCGATGGGACCGATTATTCCCGCGCCGAACTGGAAAATCCCAAAAATGCCATGAAAATCGCCCGTGAAATGGTGCAAAAGGGGGCGCATGTGGTGAGCGTGGGCAATCTGGCGTGGAATCCGGAGCTGTTCGGCGCGGTGTGCAAAGCCGTGTACGCCAACGGCGGCATCACCACCGTGCACCTGCCGCCGTCCACCAACGCCGTCGTGGATGCCGTGGCGGCTGCGCGGCTGGGCGTCACCATGATCGAGCACCATTACGGCTATTCGGAATCCTCGCTGGATCGCAGCGTGCAGGATTTCCCGCGCGATTACAATTATCACGACGAAAACGCGCGTTTCCGGCATGCCGGCAAGGTGTGGCTGGAAGCCAACAAAGAGCGGCTGCTCTCCGAAGTGGCGGACTCGCTGGTGGCCTACGGCGTGACCATGCTGCCCACGCGCGTGGTCTATGAAGCCAACCGCGATATCCTGCGCGCGCAGAGTCTGCCCTGGCATGAAAAATACACGCATCAGGCGCTGATCAACTGGAACCTGCCGAATCCGGCGTTCCACGGCTCCTATCATTATGACTGGACATCGGACGATGAGTACTACTGGTACTACGCGTTCCGGCTGTGGGGCGATCTGATTTACGAATTCAACAAGCGCGGCGGCCGTGTGGCCTACGGCACCGATGACAACTACATCTGGGCCACGCCCGGCTTTTCCAATATTCGCGAGCTGCAATTGCTGCGCGAAACCGGCCTGCATACCCTGGAAGTGCTGAAAGCGGCCACCTACAATTCGGCGCAAACCCTGCGGCAGCCGCGCCTCGGCCTGGTGCATCCGGGCTATCTGGCCGATCTCGTGCTGGTGGACGGCAACCCGGTGTACAATCTGCGCTTCATGTACGCGTTCGGCGCGCTGACGCTCGACAAAGACGGCAAGATGTTCCGCACGCGCGGCATCGTGCACACCATCAAAGACGGCATCGTCATCAACAACAAACGGCTGATGGAAGAGGTCGCTAAAATGGTGGCCAAATCCAAGCAGGGCGTGGGACCGAACGTGGTGACCGAACCGTTCGTGACGCAATGAAGATTCTTGCAGCGCATCAGCCGGTGTATCTGCCGGATCTGGCCTTTTTCTATAAAATGGCCAAAGCGGATGTGTTTGTGCTGGCGGACGATTTGCAGTACAGCACGCACGGCAACATCAACCGCGCGCGCATCAAATCGGCCGCCGGCGCACAGTGGCTCACTGTGCCGGTGCTCACGCACGGACGGCAGGGCCAGCGCATCCGCGAGGTGGAGATCGCCAACGCGTTCCACTGGCGGCAGCGGCACCTGAAAACCCTGACGGTGAGCTACAAAAAGGCCGCGTTTTTTGAAAAATACATCGATTTTTTCGAGGAGCTGTATGCAAAATCGTGGCACCGGCTGTTCGATTTGAATCAGGCGGCCATCGAGTATTTGCGTGAGGCGCTCGAAATCCGCACGCCGCTGGAATGGAGTTCGGAGATGGGCATCGAGGCAAAGGGCACGGCGCGTATTATCGAAATGGCGCACCGGCTCGGCTGCGATGCCTATCTGGCCGAACAGCGCTACGAATCGGTGCTCGATCCGGAGGCGTTTGCCGCAGCGGGCCTGATTTTGATTTTCGTGGATGAAGCGACCCGACCGTATCACCAGCTGTTCGGAGACTTCATCCCTGGCCTGTCGGTGGTGGATTTGCTGATGAACGAAGGCGATATGGCGCGCCGGATTCTGCTGGGAGGGTAGCGGCTTCTGGACGGGAGCGCAAAGTGCTTTGGGGAGTGCGGTTCTGATCGGATTCTGAATACCGGAATCGAAAACATTCACCGGATGCTTTGGATGCTGTCACTCGGTAGCGGGAATAGGAGGTACCGGTTACAGGGATCATCCGGCTGTCATCGGTTCCGGACTTTTCGGGGGCTCGTTCAATTCCATTTTGCAATCCCACCTTTTTTATCTATCTTCTTGCGAACGGGTTACATGATTGGAGTGGAGCATCCATTTAAAACAGGAGAGATGTATGGATAGAACGATGGGGCATATTCATCGCATGGCAAGGTTGGTTTGGATCGCATTTTTTTTCTCGATGCTCACCGGCACCGGTGAAGCAGGCAAACCAAAAAAATCCTGGGATGTCACCGCGGCGCACGGGCCCACCGATACCCTCGAATTCACCGTGAATGAGGGCACGTGGATGAATCTGGATGTGAGCCCGGACGGTAAGGAGATTGTGTTCGATCTGCTGGGTGACATTTATATCATGCCAATTACCGGCGGCGAGGCAAAGCTCCTGGCCGGCGGCCCGGCCTTCGAGGT